>JBDTYK010000001.1:0-46367 GCA_040005715.1 Actinomycetota bacterium
ATCTTGGCGCACCACTGGTCCAGAACGCTGTGCTTGTGCGCAATCGTCTCGGCGGCACCGAAGCCGTGCCAGATGTCAGCCTGCTCGGCCACGATCCGCAGCGTCTTGCGTTCGCCGCCGCCACCGATCAGCACCGGGATGTCGCGAGTCGGAGGCGGGTTGAGCTTGGCCCAACGGCTCTTGATCAGCGGGAGGTCCCGGTCCAGTGCATCCAGACGTCCGCCGGCGGTCCCGAACTCGAAGCCGTACTGCTCGTAGTCCTTCTCGAACCAGCCCGAACCGATACCCAGGATCAGGCGCCCGTCGCTGATGTGGTCGACCGTCCTCGCCATGTCTGCCAGCAACTGGGGGTTGCGATAGGAGTTGCAGGTGACGAGGGCGCCGATCTCGACGGACTCGGTCGCCTCGGCGAACGCCGCCAACATCGTCCAGCACTCGAAGTGCCTGCCATCGGCTTCGCCATACAGGGGATAGAAGTGGTCCCAGTTGAAGACAACATCGACGCCCAGCTCCTCGGCCCGAGAACAGGCGCGTCTGATGTCGCTGTATGAGGCGTGCTGGGGCTGCAGCTGCACGCCGACTCGCGCCGGGCGTGTGTCTGGACCGGTCATTCCCGGACGACCTGTCCCTTGCCGATCACCGTGATACCCGAGTCGGTAACGGTGAAACCGCGATCCAGGTCGTCCGCACGGTTGACCCCGATACTCACGCCAGGCGGCACGACGACAAACTTGTCGATGATGGCCCGGTGGATAGTGGCATTGCGACCGACCTCGACGAAGTCGAGCAGCACGCTGTCGGTGATGGTCGCGTAGCTGTGGACGTGAACTCCGGGCGAGAGCACCGAGTTGGACACGTGCCCGCCGCTGATCACGACGCCTGGGGAGACCGCAGAGTTCAGCGCCTCACCAACGCGGTTCTTCGACCCGTGGACGAACTTGGCCGGGGGAAAGTTGCCATGGTCGGTGTAGATCGGCCAGTCGTAGTTGTAGAGGTTGAACACCGGATGAAACGAGATGAGGTCCATCTGGGCCTCGTAGTAGGAGTCGATCGTGCCGACGTCGCGCCAGTAACCATGGTCGCGGTCGGTGGAGCCGGGGATCGGGTTGTCCTTGACGTCGTAGACGAAGGCCTCGCCCCGGCGTACGAAGTCCGGGACGATGTCGCCGCCCATGTCCCGGTTGCTCCCCGCGCGGTCTGCGTCACGGGTCACGGCGTCGATCAGGACGTCGGCATCAAAGACATAGATGCCCATCGAGGCCAGAATCTCTTCGGGGGAGTCCGCCAGGCCGAGAACGTCCTGCGGTTTCTCCTTGAAGGACTTGACCTTGGGCGGGTTCTCAGCATCGAGCTCGATGACACCGAACTGGTCGCACATCGAGATTGGCTGGCGGATCGCAGCGAGCGTCACGCCGGCCCCGTTCTTGATGTGCTGCTCGACCATGTGGCTGAAGTCGAGGCGATAGACGTGGTCCGATCCCGCCACCACCACGATGTCGGGCTGCTCGTCGTGCACGAGGTTCAGGCTCTGGTAGATCGCGTCGGCACTGCCCAGGAACCAGCTCTTGTCGATGCGCTGCTGGGCCGGGACCGGCGTCACGTAGTTGCCGAGCATCGTCGACATCCGCCATGTCTTGCTGATGTGACGGTCCAGGCTGTGCGACTTGTACTGCGTGAGCACGACGACCTTGAGATAGCCCGAGTTCACGATGTTGCTCAGGGCGAAGTCGACCAGCCGGTAGATGCCGCCGAAAGGCACGGCCGGTTTGGCCCTGTCCGCGGTCAGGGGCATCAGCCGCTTGCCTTCACCGCCGGCGAGAACGATTGCCAGAACCTTCGGGTTGCCAGTCCTCTGCGCCATGGCCTGACCCTAAGGCCGCATAGGTCTCGCAGGCGACCCCAGCCCGCGCTAGCGTTCACCGCGTGAGAGTCGACATCCTGACCAAGGAGTACCCGCCAAAGGTCTACGGGGGAGCGGGCGTGCACGTGAGTGAGCTGGCCCGATCGCTGCGTTCGCGGGGGGACATCGAAGTCCTGGTCCGCTGCTTCGGGGAACCACGTGCGGAGAACGGAACCACCGGGTATGCCGAGCTGCCGCAGCTCGCGTCCGCGAACCAGGTGCTCCAGACCCTGGGCGTGGACCTGACCATGTCAGGCGACTGTGTCGGCGCCGACCTGGTTCACTCCCATACCTGGTACGCAAACATGGCTGGCCATCTCGCGTCGCTGCTGGTCGGGGTTCCGCACGTGGTCTCGGCCCACAGTCTGGAGCCTTTGCGCCCCTGGAAGGCCGAGCAGCTCGGCGGTGGTTACGCAGTTTCGTGCTGGGTCGAGCGAACGGCCTACGAGGCGGCCGCGGCGGTCATTGCCGTCAGCGCGGGCATGCGCACCGACGTCCTGAACGTCTATCCGGCCATCGACCCGTCGTTGGTTCACGTAGTACACAACGGCATCGACTCCGAGCTCTGGCAACGGGACTCAAGCCCCGAAGCGCTCGACATCGTGCGCCGATACGGCGTGGATCCCCACCGTCCATCAGTGGTCTTCGTGGGGCGGATCACTCGCCAGAAGGGGCTGCCCTATCTGTTGCGCGCGGCTGCGCAGCTGCCACCAGAGGTCCAGCTCGTCCTGTGTGCGGGCTCCCCTGATACGCCGGAGATCAAGACCGAGGTCGGCGCGCTGATCGGGGAGCTGCGGCAAGGTCGCCACGGAGTGGTCTGGATCACCGAGATGTTGCCCAGGGCAGACGTGATCGCATTGCTCAGTGCCGCAACGGTTTTCGCCTGTCCTTCGGTATACGAACCGCTGGGGATCGTCAACCTCGAAGCGATGGCGTGCGAGCTCGCGGTCGTGGCAACCGCGACGGGGGGCATCCCCGAGGTCGTCGTCCACGGTGAGACGGGCTGGTTGGTGCCCATCGAGCAGGTGGCCGACGGCAGTGGGGCTCCGGTGGACCCCGACCGCTTCGTCTCCGACCTGGCGGCTGCCCTCACCGACGCTGTCTCCGACCCGGTGCGTGCACGCGCACGGGGTCAGGCCGGCCGGGTGCGTGCAGTGGAGAGCTTCTCGTGGTCGTCCATCGGCGACCAGACCATGACCGTCTACGAGTCCGTCCTGCGATAGGTCGCAGCGGCAGTCGACCGGCCCTCATCAGGTGGCGCACCAGCGCGCTAGGCGTCGCGGCGGCCGGGACGAAGCCCTGCAAGGCTCAGCGCGGCCACGGTCGCGGCATCGGCCATCGCGCTGTCTGCGACGGCATCGAGGGCGGTCAGCAGGGACCGTCGCTGGAGGGTCAGGTCGCTTGTCAGGACCTGTGACTCGGCGTGGTTGCTCAGGCCCAGCTCGGTCACCTCGCCGATGCGCGATGCGGTAGCCATGAGGAGCTCGGCCCGGCGCGGCAGCCCCTGCGGCAGACCCCAGGCGTCGTCGGCCATCGCGTCGACGAGCGAGCGCAGCCCGGCATCCCAGGGCTTGGCGTCCAGGGCGTCGATGCCGGCACTCACCTCCAGGAGCGCCCGCCGCAGGCTCCTCTCGACCTCACCGAGGGAGAGCGCCTCGAGCACGTGGGTCTGGACCGGGTCCGCGTCGTATGCCGTCCAGGTCACCTGGGTTCCCTGGTCAGCCTCGGGGCCGAACGACTCGATGGCCGGGACCAGCGCTCCACCGACGCCGGGCACATACACGCACTCGCGCGCTCCCGTGGCCGCGGCGACCAGCTCGGCTGAGCCCCGCGGCATACCTGCGAGGTTTCCGGGGCGCGGCAGTGCCACCAGGACTGCGCGCTCACCAAGGTCACGCCACAGGGCCAGGTGCTCGAGATCGCCGACGACATGGTCGATGTCGGGGTGCGCGCGGCCCACCACCTCATCCATGGGCAGCCGCCCGGCGTACGCGGCGGTCACCCAGAGGGCAAGCCGGACGGACACCGGGAGGATCGACATCGCCTCATCGTAGGTGTCGTGACTCGCCACGGGGCGCCGGTGGCCTAGGGTCAGGGATCATGAGCGACGTCCTGGAGTTCGCCGGCGTCAGCGTGGTCCGCGGCGACCACACGCTGCTCGACGACATCACGTGGGAGGTCGAGGAAGGCCAGCGCTGGGTCATCCTCGGACCGAACGGGGCCGGCAAGTCCACCCTGCTGGAGCTGGCGGCGGGCCGGATCCATCCCACGACCGGCGTGGCAGGGGTTCTCGGCGAGGTCCTTGGCGCAGTCGACGTGTTCGAGCTGCGTCCACGGATTGGCCTGGCGAGCGCGACGTTCGCTGAACGGCTATCTGCAGATGAGGTGGTCCACGATGTCGTCGTCACGGCTTCCTACGGGATCGTCGGGCGTTGGCGAGAGAGCTATGAGGCCCTCGACCACGCGCGGGCCGAAGAGCTGCTCGAGTCCCTTGGCGCCTCTCATCTGAGCGAGCGCAGGTTCGGCACGCTCAGCGAGGGGGAGCGCAAACGGGTGCAGATCGCCAGAGCGCTGATGACCGACCCCGAGCTGATGCTGCTGGATGAGCCGGCCGCGGGCCTCGACCTGGGAGGGCGCGAGGACCTGGTGGACCGTCTTGGTGCCCTTGCCGCCGACATCGAAGCGCCTGCACTGGTTCTGGTAACCCACCACGTTGAGGAGATCCCGCCCTCGTTCACCGACGTCCTGCTGATGCGCGAAGGCCGAATCGTCGCTGCCGGACCGGTCGAGATCACGCTCACTGCCGAAAAGCTGTCCGAGACCTTCGGGCTGCCGTTGGTGCTCGAGCGCCACGGTGAACGCTGGTTCGCGCGTGCTGCCACAAGCGGTCGACACCGCGCTTTCCGGGCCATCGCCGGTACGTGACCAGCCCGTCCCGAGGTGCCCGCCCCACTGACCACTAGGGTGTTGACTCACTGAACGGAGAGGGGCAAATGCCATGTCGTGGTTGAGCGACAACAGCTGGCTGGCCTGGGTGGGACTTGCTCTGGCGCTGGGGGCTATCGAGGCGGCCACCGTCAGCTTTGTCTTCCTGATGCTGGCCGGTGGCGCGCTGGCAGGCGCGTTGATCGCTGCGGTTGACGGCCCGGTCGCAGGTCAGGTGGTTGCCGCGGTCGCGGTGGCTGGGGCCCTGCTTCTGACCGTGCGCCCGATCGTCAAGAGTCATTTTCTTGTGCCGGAAGGTCTTGGCGCCATCGGAGCCGGCGCTCAGGTCGGGCGCTCCGCGCTCGTGCTGCAGACCGTCACCGAGTACGACGGAAGGGTCAAGCTTGGCGGCGAGACCTGGTCGGCCCGCACGGCCCCGAACACCGCTGCATGTCTGCCCGGACAACAGGTCCGGGTTGTCTCCATCGAGGGGGCTACCGCGATCGTGAGCAGCGTCGCGGACGGTCTGGAATCGGAGTAGTTTGTGAGCACAGGAAACGCAGCACTGATCGTCCTTCTCCTGCTTGTTCTGTTCGCCGTGATCGTCATCGTCCGCACGGTGAAGATCGTGCCGCAGCAGGTGTCGCTGATCATCGAGCGACTGGGCAAGTTCTCGCGGACCCTCGAGGGTGGTCTCCACTTCCTCGTGCCGTTCGTCGACCGGGTGCGGGCCAGCGTCGACCTGCGTGAGCAGGTCGTGTCCTTCCCGCCGCAGCCCGTCATCACCTCGGACAACCTCGTGGTCAACATCGACACCGTCATCTACTACTCGGTCATCGACTCCAAGTCGGCGGTGTACGAGATCGCCAACTTCATCCAGGGCATCGAGCAGCTGACCGTCACCACACTGCGTAACGTCATCGGCTCCCTGGACCTCGAACAGACACTGACCAGCCGGGACCAGATCAACGGCCAGCTGCGCGGTGTTCTCGACGAGGCGACAGGCAAGTGGGGCATCCGGGTCAACCGGGTGGAGCTCAAGGCCATCGACCCGCCGCACTCGGTCCAGGACTCGATGGAGAAGCAGATGCGCGCTGAGCGTGACCGCCGCGCGGCGATCTTGACCGCCGAGGGAGTCAAGCAGTCGGCCATCCTGACCGCCGAAGGTGAGAAGCAGAGCCAGATCCTTCGCGCCGAAGGTTCCGCCCAGGCCCGCATCCTGGAGGCGCAGGGTCAGTCCCGGGCGATCACCCAGGTGTTCGAGGCGATCCACCGCGGGAAGCCGGACCAGAAGCTCCTTGCCTACCAGTACCTCCAGGTGCTCCCGCAGCTGGCCCGTGGAGACGCCAACAAGCTGTGGATCATCCCCAGCGAGCTGACCGAGGCGTTGAAGGGGATCGGGAGCGCCCTTGGTGGTAAAGACATCGAGGACCCGACTGACACCTGGGTGGACACCGGCGAGGTCATGCCTACAGCCTTTGAGGAGACCATCCTGGAGGACCCCGCGACGGCTCTTGCCGAAGCCCGCGGGCAGGCGGCCGGTGCTTCCGCCGAGGCCGAGGGTCACGCGACGAGAAGCCAGCGCCGGACACAGACGTCCGGGCGACCGGCAGCGGACTCCCTGGAGGATCAGGCATCTGCACTGCACGACTCGGAGCTGCGCACAAGCGGCGACACCGACCAGCATCGTGCGGATCCGGCCGATCCGGGAACCGGGCTCCGCTAAGACCCATCCCATGGGGCACCCGGCCGGCTCTCGCCTAAGGTGACCGGGTGCCCTGGTATGAAGTCGTTGCGCTGCTCGCTGCGGGAATGGCTGCAGGGACCATCAACACGATCGTTGGGTCGGGCACGCTGATCACCTTCCCGGTGCTGCTCTTCTTCGGCATTGCTCCGTTCACTGCAAACGTGTCCAACACCGTGGGCCTTGTGGCCGGTGGACTCACAGGTATTCACGGCTACCGCCGAGAGCTGCTCGGCCAAAGCTCCCTCCTGCGTCGTCTGATGCCGGTCTCCTTCTTCGGGGCGCTGACCGGGGCGATCCTTCTCCTGACCCTTCCCGAGTCAGCATTTGACGCCATAGTCCCGGCCCTGATCGCGACAGCTCTGCTCCTTGTCCTGCTGGGGCCCACTCTCAGCGACCGGGCCGCGACTGCACACTTCGAACACGCCAGCCTTGGCCGACAGCTGCTACTCACGCTGGGAGTCTTCGCGGCCGGTGTCTACGGCGGCTATTTCGGCGCCGCCCAGGGGGTGCTGCTGGTCGGCATCCTGGGCGTCCTGATGACGATCAGCCTGCAACGCGTCAATGCGCTGAAGAACGTGCTGGTGACGTTGGCCAATGCCGTGGCCGCGCTCACCTTCATGGTCTTCGCCTGGGACCGGATCAACTGGACGGTGGCGGCGCTGATCGCCACAGGTTCACTGGTTGGGGGATATGTCGGAGCAAGGGCTGGGCGGCGGCTCTCTCCGGTGGTGCTCCGGTCGCTGATCGTCGTCGTCGGGATCGCGGCCATCGCGAAGATGATGGCCTGACCATGGCTCCCAACGAAATGGTGACCTGAGCATGCCCACCGAGATCACCGACCCTGGCGACGACCGGGTTCGCGACTATTTCGGCCTGACCGATGTGGCTCTGCGGACCAAGGTCGAGCCCGAGCGCGGCCTGTATCTCGCCGAGAGCGAGAAAGTTGTCCGCCGGGCACTGGCCGCGGGACATCGGCCGCGCTCCTTCCTGATGGGGCAACGCTGGCTCACCGATCTCGCGGATCTGGTGGGGAGGGCCGAGTCACAAGGTGTGCCAGTGTATTTCGCCCAGGCCGGGATCATCGAGGCGATGACCGGCTTTCACCTCCATCGAGGGGTGCTGGCGTCCATGCACCGCCCGGAGCTGGCCGACCCGACCGAGCTGTTGGGGGTCTCCCTGTTGAACAGCGTCTCCCGGGTGCTGGTCCTGGAGGACATCGTCGATCACACCAACGTGGGTGCGGTGTTCCGCTCCGCCGCGGCCCTGGGTGTGGATGCGGTCCTGGTCACTCCACGGTGCGCCGACCCGTTGTACCGGCGTGCGGTCCGCGTCTCCATGGGTACGGTGTTCCAGGTGCCCTGGACGCGGATCGAACCCTGGCCGACCGGCCTGCAGGTGTTGCGGGACCACGGTTTCACGGTCGCCGCGTTCGCCCTGGGGGACGGGGCGATCAGCCTGGACGACCTTGCGACGAACCCGCCTGCCCGACTCGCAATGATCTTCGGAACTGAGGGCGACGGGCTCTCGCGTCTGGCCGTCAAGGGTGCCGATCTCGTGGTGAAGATTCCCATGTCAGGGGGAGTGGACTCACTGAACATGGCGGCCGCGAGCGCAGTGGCCATGTGGGCTCTTCGTCCGCCGAGGTCACACCCTGCCACCGCCGGGCGCGCCGGTCTGCCTCGCTAAGGCCCGATTCGGGTAACCCGGTGTTGCCCGGGGCTGAAACCGTGGCTCAGACCATGACGACACGGTCGCGCCCGGCCCGCTTTGCTTCGTACAGCGCGGCGTCAGCAGCTGCGATCGCTCCCCGGGAGGCAACGGTGTGACCGACGCCGACTGAGACAGTGACCGCGAGCCCAGGCGCGACCTGCCCCCACGGTGCACTGCGAACTGCGGCGTGCAAACGTGCAGCGACCTCTTCGGCGGCCGCACCTCCGCCGAAGACAAGGATGAGGAACTCGTCACCGCCATAACGCACGGGCACGTCGTCGGATCGGCTCTGAGTGCGCAGGATGACGGCGATCCGGCGCAGCACCTCGTCGCCGACGCTGTGCGAGTAGCGGTCGTTGACCTCTTTGAACTGGTCGACGTCGACGAACACCGCCGAGAGCTCCTCTCGGCCCTGGTCGAGGGCGCTGGCCATCATCTGCCGGTTTCCCAGCCCTGTGAGCGGGTCGAGCAACGCGGCCTCGCCCATCCGGTTCGTCTCGGCGGTGAGCGCTCGGACCTGGTTGCGGGTCTGGAGCGCGGTGAAGCGCCCGTCACGCTCGTCCCAGACGCGCCCGAGGGCTTCGCGAGCGAGGCGCTTCCAGAGGTCGACAGCCGGGTGCGGTCCGTGTTCGGCGGTGTCCAGCTCTGCCATGGCCTCCAACGAGGCGGCAGCCCAGATCTCGCGGCCCGCGCGGTTGGCGTTGGTCATTGCCGTGTTCAGGTGCTGGCGCGCCTTGTCGTACTGGCCCGTCTTCATCGCCGCCTGGCCAAGAACGAAATGGGCGACGTGCGTCTCGACGAGCTCGTCACGAAGCTGGAAGCGCTGGATGGCGGCCTGGACCCGAGCGGCGGCCAGCTCTGGGAAACCGAGCCGGCACATGGCGTACGCCTCGATGACCTCGGCCCGGGCAGCCATCTCGGGGTTGCCCGCGAGCTTCGCGAACCGCGCCATCCTCAGGGCCTGTTCCGCGCAGCTGACAAGATGCGGCACCGCACCCTCCTCGTGGCCGACCAGGAGCAGCGTCGTGGCCCAAAAGGCATCCATCAGGGCACACTCCTGCACGACCAGGTGGTCGACCTCGATATCGTCGCCGAGCTGGATGCCGTTCAGGACGTCGACCGCCTGCTCGAACAGGTAAACCGAGCGCAGCGCCACCGCCACGGCAGTGCTTGCGGACAGGTGGCTGTAGCGGCCGGGCTCGGTATGAGCGATGAGCCATGTCGCCTCGGCCAGGGCATCCATGGCCCGGCTGACCTCGTTGACGGAGGTTGAGGACTCCGCGAGGAGCGCGAGCGCCTTGGCTCGCCACATCGGGTCGGGTTCGTCCTCGACGTCGAGCAGGAGGTCCAGGGCCACCGTCACCGCCTCGTGATGGCGGCCAACCTCCTGCAGGGTGATCCCCGCTACGTAACGCAGGTACTGCGTGCTGGACCTGTCACCGGCGCCGGCGGTCAGGAGGAGTCCCTCCCGGCAAGCGAGCACGGCCCGGTCGGAGTACCCGTCGATGTACAGCTGGTGGGCGCGAGCAACGAGGTTGTGGAACGGGCCGAACTCGCTGACGGGCACGAGCGCGCTGCTTGCTGGCCCAGTCATCGAGCTCCCCCATCCAGATCCTGCGCGAGTCGAGAATGACCCATTAAGAAGGCAAACGACCGATCTTGCCGATCAGGCGATCGGCCGCAACCTATCACCTCGGGGTGAACCAGCGTCGGTATTCCGGCAAAAGGACCTCGCCCGCCCAAGTGGCACAGGTGATGGCCGACCAGCGGACTTGTGCGATCCCCTACGGTTAGGCCATGGAGCCCCTGTACACCCCCGTGATCTGGGTCGCCAAGGCGTGCTTCGCTGCGCAGGGGCTGCGGTTCACCATCACGGGCGCAGACAACATCCCGACCTCCGGCGGCGCGGTCCTGGTGATCAACCACCTCAGCTACCTCGACTTCGCCTACGCCGGCCTGGCTGCGGTCCCCAGCCGGCGTCTGGTGCGCTTCATGGCCAAGGACGACGTGTTCCGGCACAAGATCAGCGGGCCCCTGATGCGCGGCATGCATCACATCCCGGTGGACCGAAGCGCTGGGGCAGCGTCGTTCCGTACCGCGGTAACAGCTCTGAAGAGTGGGGAGATCGTGGGGGTGTTCCCGGAGGCGACCATCTCGCGTTCCTTCGAGCTGAAGGGCTTCAAGAGTGGCGCGGTAAGGATGGCGCAGGCGGCCGGCGTTCCGGTGCTGCCGATGGTCATCTGGGGATCCCAGAGAGTGTGGACCAAGGGCTATCCGAAGAGACTGGGTCGGACCAACGTGCCAATCACGCTGAGCGTCGCCGAGCCGATCGCCGCAGGACGTAAGGCGGATGCCGACGACATCAACGCACAGGTCCGGACCAGGATGAACGAGCTGCTGGATGCCGCGCAGCAGGCCTACCCAGCCGTTCCGGCGGATGAGCTGAAGTACCTTCCCGCCCGTCTCGGCGGCTCCGCACCGACGCTGGAGGAGGCGACCGCCATGGACGACCAAGAGACCGTACGCCGCGCTGAGCGGCACGGAGGGGCCGGTTGACGTCTGTGCTCGCATCGCTGCTGCGCCAATATCTCCGACCGTACCAACGCCCGATCGTCGTGATCGTCCTGTTCCAGCTCATCGCGACCATCGCGAGTCTCTATCTGCCGGGGCTGAACGCCCAGATCATCGACCAGGGAGTTGTCAGGGGGGACACGGGTTACATCGTCCACGCCGGTGTCGTGATGCTTGGCGTGACTGTCGTGCAGATCGTGAGCTCCATCACGGCTGTGTACTTCGGTGCCCGCACCGCCATGGCACTGGGCAGAGACCTCCGTGAGTCGGTCTTCGTCACGGTCGAGTCCTTCGCCGCCCAGGAAGTCGGGCGGTTCGGTGCGCCGTCGCTGATCACCAGGTCCACCAACGACATCCAGCAGGTCCAGATGCTTGTCCTGCTGATCTTCACGATGATGATCACCGCGCCGATCATGTGCTTCGGCGGCATCATCATGGCGCTTCGACAGGACGTCTACCTCTCCTCGCTGCTGGTGGTCATCGTTCCGGTCCTGCTGGCGTGCGTCATCGCGATCATCTCGCGGATGCGGCCGCTCTTCCGGTCGATGCAGCTCAAGATCGACCTGATCAACCAGATCCTGCGTGAGCAGATCGGCGGGGTCCGCGTCATCCGCGCCTTTGTCAAGGACACCCATGAACGCGAACGGTTCGACGGTGCCAGCGCAGACCTGAGGGATGTCTCCATCAGTGTGGGCAGGCTGATGGCGCTGATGTTCCCCACCGTGATGCTGGTCATGAACGCATCGAGCGTCGCCGTCATGTGGTTCGGCGGACATCGAATTGCCAGCGGGGACATGCAGATCGGGACTTTGACGGCGTTCCTGAGCTATCTCATGCAGATCCTGATGGCGGTGATGATGGCCACCTTCATGTTCGTCCTCCTGCCTCGGGCGGAGGTCAGCGCCGAGCGGATCACCGAAGTGCTCGACACCGTTCCGAGCGTTCAGTCACCTGACCAGCCTGCGGTGCGCACCCGGCATACCGGAGTCGTTGAGCTACGCGAGGCATCCTTCAGCTATCCGGGAGCACAGGAGGCGGTCCTTCATGCCGCCAGCCTCCTTGCCCGGCCGGGAGAGACAACGGCGATCGTGGGGTCAACCGGCAGCGGAAAGACGACGCTGCTCAACCTCATCCCCCGGCTGGTGGACGTCACAGGCGGGATGGTGCTGGTTGATGGCCTCGACGTCCGCTCGCTGGACCCCGGCGACCTCCGGTCGTCGATCGGGCTGGTTCCTCAAAGGCCCTACCTCTTCGGGGGCACGGTTGCGACCAACCTTCGGTACGGCAAGACCGATGCAACCGACGAGGAGCTATGGGCAGCACTGGAGATCGCTCAGGCCCGTGACTTCGTCAAGGCCATGCCGGAGGGGTTGAACACGGTCATCGCCCAGGGCGGAACCAATGTGTCCGGCGGTCAGCGGCAGCGCCTGGCCATCGCCCGTGCCATCGTCAAGGCACCCGACATCTATCTGTTCGACGACTCGTTCTCGGCCCTTGACTACGACACGGACGCGCGGCTGCGTGCGGCTTTGTCGACCGTCACCGCCCGCAGCGCAGTGATCATCGTTGCGCAGCGGATCAGCACGGTTCGCTACGCCGAACGGATCGTCGTCCTGGACCAAGGCTCGGTCGTCGGGACCGGGACCCACTCGAGCCTGATGTCCTCGTGCGAGACGTACCGGCAGATCGTGCTTTCGCAGCTGAGTGAGGACGAAGCCGCATGAGCACGACAGGATCGCGGCCGTCACCACCGCTGCGAGGTCCCATGGGCGCCATGATGGGCGGCCCTCCGGTCAAGGCCTCGAACTTCAAGGGGTCCATGCGACGACTGGTGGGCAGGCTGCGGGGGGACCGCCGGCTGGTTTCCGCTGCCGTCGTGCTGGGCGTCGTCAGCGTGGCCCTGTCGGTCGTCGGGCCCAAGATCCTGGGTCACGCCACCGACCTGATCTTCAACGGGCTGATCGGGGGACGCCTGCCAGCCGGCGTGACCAAGGCCCAGGCCGTCGCCAGGCTGCGAGCCGACGGACAGGGCCGCATTGCCGACATGGTCTCGGCCATGGACGTGGTGCCGGGCCGCGGAGTCAACTTCGAGGCTGTTGGCCAGGTCCTGCTCACCGTCCTCGTGCTGTATGTCGTCGCCTCAGTCCTCTCCTGGTTCCAGGGTCGGGTCACCACGGTCATCGTGCAGCGCACGGTCTATCGGATGAGGGGCGAGGTCGAGGCGAAGTTCGGACGGATGCCGTTGTCCTACTTCGACTCCCAGCCGCGGGGGGAGCTTCTCAGCCGAGTCACCAACGACATCGACAACGTGGCCAACTCCCTGCAGCAGACCATCAGCCAGCTGCTGACGTCGCTGCTCACGGTCATCGGTGTGCTCGCGATGATGATCTACGTCTCACCGGTACTTGCCCTGGTCGCGCTGGTCACGGTGCCTGCGTCGATGTTCATCACCTTGACCATCGCGAAGCGATCCAAGCCGCAGTTCGTCGCCCAGTGGTCGACCACCGGCAAGCTGAACGGGCACATCGAAGAAGCCTTCACCGGACATGAGCTGGTCAAGGTCTTCGGGCGCACCGAAGAGACAGTCTCGGCATTCCGTGAGCTCAACGGGCAGCTGTACGTCTCCAGCTTCAAGGCCCAGTTCATCTCCGGCCTGATCCAGCCGGCCATGATGTTCATGGCAAACCTCAACTACGTTGCCATTGCCGTGATCGGGGGCCTTCGCGTTGCTTCGGGAGCCATCAGTCTCGGTGACGTCCAGGCCTTCATCCAGTACTCCCGGCAGTTCACCCAGCCCCTGACCCAGGTCGCCTCGATGGCGAACCTCCTGCAGAGCGGGGTCGCCTCGGCAGAGCGGGTCTTCGAGGTGCTCGACGCGCCGGAGCAGTCCGCCGATGCCAACCCGGCGGTCACCCCCGGCAAGGTGCGCGGTCGGATCGCCTTCGAGGACGTCTCGTTCTCCTACAACCCGTCTCAGCCGCTCATCGAACATCTGGATCTGGTGGCAGAGCCTGGACAGACCATCGCCATCGTCGGCCCTACCGGAGCGGGGAAGACCACGCTGGCCAATCTCCTGCTGCGTTTCTACGATGTCGACTCAGGACGGATAACCCTCGATGGTGTTGACATCAGGGACATGCGCCGCGAGGACCTTCGCAGCCAGTTCGGCATGGTCTTGCAGGACACCTGGCTGTTTGGTGGTTCCATCCACGAGAACATCGCCTATGGCGCCGACGACGCTTCAGCAGAACAGGTCAGCGCAGCGGCCGCGGCGGCAAACGCGGACCACTTCGTGCGGACACTTCCCGAGGGCTACGACACCGTCATTGACGACGACGGTGCCAGCGTCAGTGCCGGGCAGCGACAGCTCCTCACCATCGCACGGGCATTCCTGGCCGATCCGGCGATCCTGATCCTGGACGAGGCGACCAGCTCGGTCGACACCCGGACCGAGGCGCTCGTGCAGCAGGCCATGGCGGCACTGCGCACCGGGCGCACCAGCTTCGTGATCGCACACCGACTCTCCACCATCCGCGACGCCGACCGGATAGTCGTGATGGTGGACGGGAGCATCGTCGAGCACGGGACGCATGTCGAGCTGATTGCAGCGCAGGGCGCCTATTACCGCTTGTACGTCTCTCAGTTCAGCGGCGCCGTCGCTGACGCGGATCTGGAGTCGCCCCAGCCGGTCGGCTGAGCCAGCCCCGGCACTCGCTGGCCTTCTTCGTCCTGGGCGAGCAGATCGCGGCTGTTGGCCGGTTCCTGTCGCGTCGAGCGCGATCCCAAGCGCTCACCGTGGAACAAACCGGCTCGTGCCTGCCTGTGGACGACCGGCGGGGGTGACAGCGGCGGCGCCTAGGGTCGAGACCATGTCCGCAGCTCCGAGCTCACCAACCCTTGGTCCCGAACGGTCCGGCATCGCCGAGCGGGTGATCCGGGAGATCGCCGGCGAGCAAGCCGTGCTCCGTGATGATCAGCGTCTGGCGGTGGCGGCCCTGTGCGAGCCGGCAGCCAGGGTCCTTGTCGTCCAGGCGACCGGCTGGGGCAAGTCGGCCGTCTACTGGGCCGCGACGGCGATCCGCCGTCACGAGGGCGCCGGTCCGGCGCTTGTCGTCTCGCCCTTGCTGTCGCTGATGCGCGATCAGGTGGCCGCAGCTGAACGGGCGGGACTGCGGGCGGCCACGCTCAACTCGTCCAACATCGACACCTGGTCGCTGGTCGAGGCTTCCCTTCGCGCAGATGAGCTCGACGTCCTGCTGGTCTCTCCCGAGCGGTTGGCCAACCCGGGGTTCGGGCGGCGGGTGCTCGATGAGCTCTCCGGCCGGCTCGGGCTGCTGGTGATCGACGAAGCCCACGCCGTCTCGGACTGGGGCCACGACTTCCGCCCGGACTACAGAAGGGTTGCCGACGTCCTGCAGAAGCTGAACCCGAATACGCCCGTGCTGGCTACCACCGCGACGGCAAACGCGCGCGTGACGCTGGACGTGGCAGCCCAGCTCGGCGAGGCAACCCTGGTCCTGCGGGGTCCGCTGGCGCGTGGCAGCCTCCAGCTCGCCGTCGTGGATGCCCTCTCGCCGATCGAGCGATTCGCCTGGGTCGTGGACCATCTGCCACGGCTCCAAGGCTCCGGGATCGTCTACACGCTGACCGTGGCCGATGCTGAGCGCCTGGCGGCGGTCGTGCAGTTCATCCATGGGGACAGCTGCAAGGTCGCGGCATACACCGGCGGTCTGGAGCCCGGCGAGCGCGAACGGCTCGAGGACGCGCTTCGTGGCAACCGGCTCAAGGCCCTGATCGCGACATCCGCTCTGGGCATGGGCTACGACAAACCGGATCTTGGCTTCGTCGTGCATGTGGGCTCGCCACCGTCACCTGTGTCCTACTACCAGCAGGTTGGGCGCGCCGGTCGCGGCATCGACCACGCCATGGTGGCGCTGTTGCCCTCGGACGCCGATGCAGGCGTGTGGGACTACTTCGCGACGGCAACCATCCCCGATCCTGCCCAGGTCGAGCGACTGATCGACGGGCTTTCGGCCTATGGGGACGGGCAGCCGGCGACGGTTCCGGCACTCGAGGCCGAGACCGGTCTGCGACGTGGACGCGTTGAGCTGATGCTCAAGCAGCTTGCTGTGGACAACGTGGTTGAGCGCGTTGATGGCGGGTGGCGCCCCACCGGCGCCGGCTGGGTCTATGACAAGGCGCACTATGACGCCCTCATCGCCGTCCGGCGGCGCGAGGCCGAGATCATGCGTGCCTACACTCGCGGGAAGAGCTGCCTGATGCAGCTGCTTCAGGAGTCTCTCGACGACAGCAGCGCCCAGAGCTGCGGGCGCTGCTCGGTTTGTCTCGGGCACCTTCCGCAACCCTTGGCTGCGCGTCCCGAGCAGGCCACTGTCGAGGCGGTCAGGCTCCGGCTCAGGGGTGAGATCAGGGTGCTCGAGCCGCGCAAGATGTGGCCTGGGGGAGCCTTCGGCACAAGGGGGCGGATTCCGCCCGGGCTGATGGCCGAGGCCGGCCGGGTCATTGTCTATGCCGACGCTCCCGAATGGCGCGACCTCGTACAGTCGACCTTTGCACTGGATGCCCCTCCCTCCCAGGAGCTGCGGGATGCAGCTGTGGCGGCGCTCGGGAGCTGGCGTGACTTCTGGGCGGCGCGTCCCGAGGTGGTCGTGGCACTGCCGGCAGCCGGCTACGTCCTGATGACTGGCGGGCTGGCCGACCATCTGGCAGAGGTGGGTCGGCTGGGCCGAGCCGACCTGACCGTGGCGACCGATCACGGTGCGCCCAGCGACCTGTCCTCGCCGCAGGAGGCAGCTCTGTGGCGAGATGCCATTCGCGTCAACGACGACCTGCTCTCAGCGGTGTCCGGCAAGGTGGTGCTGCTGGTGGTCGATGCGTCATCGTCGCAGTGGCCGATCACCGTGGCTGCAGCACATCTGCGTCAGGGCGACGCCTCGATGGTGCTGCCGCTACTGGTTCACCGGCGCCCATAACAACCTGCTGTCGTCGTCGGCGTGGCAGGCCCGCGGATTCGCTGGCCGGGGCGTGTTTGGTTCTGGACTCAGCGGGAATGGGGTGGAGGATGAATGTCATGCGCCAAGGGTCACCAGCTCCAGCGTCGTCATCGGTCCAGCCGACGGCCCGATTCGGCGCCAGGTCGGTCCTGGCCGCGGTGGCCCTGGCCCTGGTTGCTGTCCCCTTCGCTCTGGTGCTGCTGCTGGTTGAGGACAAGTGGCCACCCTTGTTGCGTGCCGACAGCGGCGCTAGGGACAGCTTGCATGCCTACGCGGTGTCCCACACGGGGTTCGTCGGTGCAATGCAGCTGATCAGCAACCTGGGATCAGCAGTGGCGTGGCAGATCGTCCTGGTCCCGGTCGTTGTCTGGCTGCTTGTGCGTCGACTACCCAGGCTTGCCTTGTTCGTCGTGATCGCGACCGCCGGGTCATCGCTGTTGAACGCTGGTGTCAAAGCATCGGTCCATCGTCTGCGTCCGGTCCTCACCAACCCCGTCGCCCACGAGAATGGGCTCAGCTTTCCCAGCGGTCACGCCCAGGCGGCCATCGTGGGTTACTCGGTGCTGCTCCTTGTCTTCCTGCCAATCCTGCATGGAGCCTGGCGCAGGGCGGCAATCGCCCTGGCCGTGTTCATGGTCCTGGCAATCGGCTTCTCGCGGATCGCTCTCGGTGTCCACTACCTCTCCGACGTCCTCGGTGGCTTTGTTCTGGGCGCCGCATGGGTGGTGGCGATGACGGCAGCATTCAACGCACTGCGCGTCGATCGGGGCCGCCGCCGTGTCGATGTGTCCGAGGGTCTGGAGCCCGAGCAGTCAGCGCGTCTGGCAGGCGGCGTCACCAAAGAGCCCGGAAACGATCTCGGCCGGTAGATCCGCGCCGACCAGCTCAGCGGCTCAGGCCACCCGTCGCGGACCGGGACGAGAGGCTAGTTCAGCGTTGCCTTCTTCGCTACCGGAGCGGAGACGAGTCCGGCGGCCGCCGCCGCCTTCATCACTTCTCTTGCCACGTTCGGCACCACTCGTGCGTCGAAGATCGACGGAACGATGTACTCCGCTGTCACGCCGTCCTCGGCGACGATATCGGCGATCGCCCGTGCTGCGGCGACCTTCATCGACATGGTCACCGAGCTCGCGCGGCTGTCGAGCAGACCACGGAACATCCCTGGGAAAACCAGCACGTTGTTGATCTGGTTGGCGTAGTCGCTTCGGCCAGTGGCCACCACAGCGACGTTGTCGGGCATCTCCTCGGGCTGGATCTCCGGAATCGGGTTGGCCATGGCGAAGACGATGGCGTTCGGGGCCATCGTGGCGATCCACGCAGGCTTGACCAGACCGGGACCGCTGACCCCGACGAAGACATCCGCACCGACCAGCGCGTCCTCGAGGCTGCCACTGAGTCCCTTGGGGTTGGTCGTCTCGGCGATCGACCTCTTGGCATCGTTCAGGTCGGTGCGCTCGCGGGAGACGATGCCCTTGCGGTCCACACCGATGAAGTGGCCCACGCCGGCGTGCTGCCACAGCTTGACGCAGGCCACTCCGGCTGCCCCCATGCCGAGGAAGACCACTTTGAGATCCTCCAGCGGCTTACCGACTACCTCAGCCGCGCCGTACAGCGCGGCGAGCGAGACGATCGCGGTGCCGTGCTGGTCGTCGTGGAAGACGGGAATGTCCAGCTCTTCCTGCAGTCGTCGCTCGACCTCGAAGCACACTGGCGCCGCGACATCCTCAAGGTTGATGCCGCCGAACCCGGGCGCGATCGCCTTGCCGAGGGCGACAAGCTCCTCGACGCCCGAGGTGTTCACACAGATGGGGTAGGCGTCGATGTTGGCGAGCTGCTTGAACAACATCGCCTTGCCCTCCATTACAGGCATCGCTGCTTCCGGGCCGATGTCACCCAGACCCAGAACTGCCGTGCCATCGGTCAGCACCGCCACCGAGTTCGACTTGATGGTGTAGTCCCACACCAGCGACTTGTCCTCGGCGATCGCCGTGCAGACCCGCCCGACCCCCGGGGTGTAGGCCATCGAGAGATCGTCACGGGTGAGTACCGCGAACTTCGGCGTCACCTCGATCTTGCCGCCGACGTGACGATCAAAGACGCGGTCGGTCACCGACAGCAGCTTGACGCCGGACACCGCCCCAGCGGCCTCCACCACCTCGCGCCCGTGCGCCTCACCGCGGGTCTCCACCTGGATCTGCCGGACGATGACATCGCGCTGGTGCTCAATGATGTCGATACTGCCCACGAGGGCTCCGGCACGGCCCAGTGCCGAGGTCAGCTTCCCCAACGTGCCGGGGACGCGCTCCAGGGACACCTGCAGGGTCAGCGTGTTGCCGGCGGACGGGTGGATCGTGACCATGTGCTGAAGCCTCTCCTAGGACGGCCGTCGACTCGTCCGAGGCCGTTGTCGCAACCCGGACTGACGCTGAGCTAGGTCAGGTCGCCGGGCCGGTCTGGCGCTCACTGTAGCCAGAGGCGGCTCGGGCGCTGAGGGCAGGTCAGCGCCCGGCGACGTCCAGCTGGGCCGCCATCGTGCTGGTCGGCGCTGCCGGGAGGGCAATGCGGAACTCGGTGCCTCCCTGGTCGCTGGTCAATGTCAGCGTCCCCCCATGGGCGAGTACCACCGCACGCGCGATGGACAGACCAAGACCGGTGCTGCCCATCGCCCTGGAGCGTGAGTCGTCGGCCCGCACAAAGCGCTCGAAGACATCTGCCTGCAGCTCCTTGGGGATACCCGGGCCGTCATCCCTGACCGACAGGACGACCCGCTGGTCCGGCTCCACCGCGGCGCTGAGCCTGACCTCTACAGCGGTCCCCGCCGGGGTATGCGTCCGAGCGTTGGAGAGCAGGTTCATCACCACCTGATGCAGTCCGTGCTGGTCGCCGAGCACGACGACGGGCTCGTCAGGGAGGTCGAGCGACCAGCGATGCTCGGGGCCGGCCACCCGTGCGTCGCTGGTGACCTCGATGACCAGCCGTGAGAGGTCGACCTCCTTGCGTTCAAGCGGCCGGCCGGTGTCGAGGCGGGCGAGCAGGAGGAGGTCGTTGACCAGTCCGCCCATCCGGACAGCCTCCGCCTCGACCCGGGCCAGAGCGTGACTGACCTCCGGGGGGACCGGCTCGGTGTTGCGTAGAGCCAGCTCCGCGTAGCCTCGGATGCCGGCCAGCGGGGTGCGCAGCTCGTGACTGGCGTCTGCCACGAAACGGCGCAGTCGGGCCTCGGTGGCCTCGCGCTGTTCCAGTGAGGTCTCCACGTGTCCGAGCATCTGGTTGAACGCCGCCCCGAGCTGCCCCACCTCGGTTCGTGGGTCGGTCTCGGGCACCCGGTGAGGGAGGTCAACGGCGCCTTTCCCAAGGGACATGGACGAGACGCGGTTGGCAGTGGTGGTGACCCGGTCCAGCGGGCGCAGTGACAGCCGCACCCAGCCGGCTCCGGCCAGCCCGGTCAGCAGCAGGGCCGCCGCGAAGACGACGAGCTCGGTTGCCTCCAGGCGGTGCACTGTCGACTCAAGATCGCCCATCGCCAACCCGGTGATGTGGATGTCATCGTCCTGGCTGCGGGAGGCCATCAGGCGATAGTCCCCAAGGGAGGACAGCCGCCCGGTTATCGGCCGACCGTCCGTGACCTTGAGAAGGAGTGCGCGGTCGGACGGGCTCAGCGTCACGTTGCTCAACGACACCCGGCCGGCATTGTCGCGGACCACGACGGCCTGGGCCACAGACCCGTTGACGATCCTCACGGCCAGGGTCCCCACCGCCTGACCCTCTAGCCCAGGCTCGCCGCCGGGCGGCGAGGGCAGACCAGGGCTGCCCTGCCCTCCTGGGTGCTCGAGGCTGACATCCAGGCGGCTACCGGCGCTGGCCAGGTTCTGGTCAAGACGATCGACAAGGAAGCCGCTCAAGGCAACGTTCGTGGCGACCGCGACGGCCAGGCAGGACAGCGCGAGCAGTACGAGCAGGCCGGCGATCAGTCTGGTCCGCAGCGTCCGGCCGGCAAGCCATCTGTGCATGCTCAGGAGGCCCTCTTGAGGACGTAACCGACGCCACGCACGGTGTGGATGAGCGGCTCGTGACCCGCGTCGACCTTCTTGCGCAGGTAGCTGATGTACAGCTCGACGACGTGGGCCTGCCCGCCGAAGTCATAGTTCCAGACCCGGTCCAGGATCTGTGCCTTGCTCAGCACCCGGCGCGGGTTTCGCATGAGGAAGCGCAGCAGCTCGAACTCGGTGGCGGTCAGGTCGACCAGCGACCCGGCCCGGTGCACCTCGCGTGCCTCCTCGTCCATGGTCAGGTCCGCGAGGATGAGCAGGGTGTCCTCATTGTTGTGGCTCATCCCCGCCCGCCGGAGCATTCCGCGGAGGCGAGCAAGCACCTCCTCGAGGCTGAACGGCTTGCTGACGTAGTCGTCTCCGCCCGCAGTGATTCCGGCGATCCGATCCTCGACGGAGTCGCGGGCGGTGAGAAAGAGCACACCGACCCGGGGGTTGTCCGCGCGCAGGCGGCGCATCACCTCCAGCCCGTCGAAGTCGGGCAGCATCATGTCGAGCACGACCGCGTCAGGCCGGAACTCACGACCTGCACGAACGGCACCCATCCCCGTACCTGCGCTTCGCACGTCCCAGCCCTCATGCCGGAGGACGCTCGACAGGACCTCGGCAAGGTTCGGCTCGTCATCAACGACCAGAACCCGAACGGGCGTGCCGTCAGGGCGGACCAGGTCCGTGGACCCGTTACTGCTCTCTCGCTCGGTCATCACGCTCATTCTTTGAGGTTGGACGCCTGGGCTCAGGAATTCCTGGGTGTTTCCTCTGAGGTTCCTCTGAGGGGCGACCCGGAGCAAGTCAGGTGTCACGGACGAGCATGAGGGCAAGGGCCGGGCAGTCAGTCACGGCCCGGCGCGCCAGCTTGCGGAGGTCACCCGGGACCGGCTCGCCGGAGAGCACGGGATAGCCCCACTCATCGAGGGTCACCAGCTCGGGGAGCAGCTCAGCGCACAGGCCGTGCCCAGAGCAGAGGATCGGGTTCACGCGAAGTCTCTCGCTCATCGGTCAGCTCCAGTCTTCCTCGTATGCCGGTGAGCCGGCCGGGATGGGCAGGAACGGCATATCCGTGGTTGCGCTGCATCCGCCGGCTTCGTGGATGGCGATCTCGTCGGCGAAGGTGGTCAAGGCACTGCGCAGGAATCGCACGGTGCCGTCGGGGTGATGACAGGCCCCCCGGCGCTCGACAAGCGTGGACCAGCGCTGAAGATCCTCCCGGGCCGATGGCACTGTCCCGGGGTGTGCAAGCCGGGTCAAGGTGGCCGCGATACGGGGAAGGCCGTTGAGGCAGGGGCCGCACTGCCCGGCCGACTCCTGGGCAAGGTACTGGACGACACGGGCCGACTCGACGATGCCGCAACGGCTGGGGGGCAGTGCCGCCAGCACTCCGGCGCCAACCGCGGCACCCACTGGGCGCAGGTCGGCGTTGCACAGGCGCAGGTGCATGGCCTTCTCGGGGGACAGCCAGGCTCCGTGGTAGCCGCCGACGAGGACCGCCTGCGCCGGGTGCTCAGCGAGGCTGAGCAGCTGTGCGACGGGGGTGCCGATCGCGGTTTCCGAGACGCCCCCGCTGCCGTTGGCCAGCCGGACGGTGGTCAGCATGCTGCCAGGTTCCGCGTCCGTGCCAACCGATCGGAACCATCCAGGGCCGTATCGCGCGATCAGAGCCACGTGGGCGAGGGTCTCGACATTCTGAACCAGGGTTGGCGCCCCGTTGACTCCGCGCTCGAAGATGCGCGGTGGCGTGAAGCGGGGAAGGGCAGAGCCGCCCTCCACCCGGCTGGCCAGCGCTGACTCCTCGCCAGCGAGGAATCGGGGCGGGGCGGGGACGAGGCCGACCGCGATGCGATCGAGGCCGGCCCTCTTGCGATCCTCGAGCGCCCCCGCAAGGTGCTCGAGGAGCCTCGGTTCGCGGTGGACATAGAGATGCACTTTGCCGGCGCCAACTGCCTCGGCCGCAAGCTGGAGCCCGTCCAGAACCAGATGCGGGGACGACCACAGCAGTGCCTTGTCCTTGTCGCTCGCCGGCTCGCCCTCGGCACCATTGGCCACCACGACCGCCGTGCCCTTCTGACCGGCCACCGCGGCGAGCTTCCGGTGGGTGGGAAACGCAGCGCCGCCGCGACCAGTGAGTCCGGCGGACTCGATCGTGTGCATGAGCAGGCCGGGGCCGCCACGGTAGGGCGTTGGGCCATGGGCCTGCAGATGCGACGCGAGTGCCATCGGCTGGCCAGAGCTGGGTAGAGCTCGGGGGAGGGATGCAGCCTCGGTGCGCGGATCGCCGACGGCTACTTCACGCACTGATGTGGTCATCGGAGGCTCCTTGTCGTCTGTGCGCGAAAGAGCTGCAGGGGTACGCGGTGGGGTCGCGGCACCGAGGTGGAGGCGTCGACGACCCGGTATCCGATAGCGGTGACCACAACGAACACCGAAGCCATCGTGACGGCGAGCAACCAGCCCGATCGCAGGTCCTTGCTCGCACCCAAGCTGTGGGCGACGGCAACCGGGTAGGAGGCGTAGGAGAGCCAGTGCACAGCGCGCCAGATGGACGGACGCAGCCGCCCTCGCAGGAGGCTGGTGAGGATGACTGCGGCCGCCAGGTCGATGGCCACCGTGCCCAGGCCGATCCAGAACCGTTCGTAGTCGGATGTGAACGGCACGACGGTGGAGAGCCATGGGATGTGTACGTAGCCGTCCGCGATCGCTGCGGCGATGTGGATGCCGAGGAAGGCGACCGTGAGCAGCGACAAGCTGCGGTGCAGCCCTGTCACCGCGAAGCGGGGCAGTCCCGGAAGGTGGCCCTGTCTGTTGACCACAATGCCCAGGACGGCCACCAGCGAGAGCATGATCAACGAGACCACGCCCGTGGCTCGGCTGGCGTACCAGAGTGCGGTGCCAGAGATCATCATGAGGCGTCCTTCGGCCAGCCGGCGCTCGTGGTCACGGAGCCGTCAACGGCCACCAGTCGGGCAGGCATCCCAAGCTGTGCCAGCCAACCCACGGCGGCCCCGCCGCGAATGATGGCGGCGGTGCTGGCAATATTGGCATCCAGCGCTGAACCTGCGGCGACCGAGACCGTTCGCCAGTCACTGTCGGCAGGGTGGCCGGTTCGAGGGTCGAGGATGTGATGCAAGAAGTCGCCACCACGCTGCCACCTGCGGGCGCTGGTGCTGGAGGTCGCGAGGCCACCTGCGCGGATGGCGATGACGCCGGCGGGTCCTTGCGCGGGCAGGAGCGGATCCGTGGTGAGGTCCTGGACCCGTATCGGCCATCCCTGCAATGGGGGGTCGCCGGCGACCGCAATGTCGCCGCCCAGACTCACAAGTACGCCGCAGCCAACGGCTCGCGTGATTCGCTCGGCTGACTGGTCGGCCGCCCAAGCCTTTGCCGTCGCTCCAAGGTCGAGCCGTACGCCGGCTGGCACCCTGATCAGGCCAGCTGCCTCGTCCAGCTCGATCTGCCGCCATCTCGGGACGTGCCGGACCGTGACCCGTAGCGCGCCACCTTGGGATGGGACCGAACCGAAGTCGCGGTCATACCCGATGGCCTCCATGGCTCGGCCAAGCGTCGGATCCAGGTCACCGCCGGTGATTCGTGCCCCGCGCAGCGCGGCCAGGATCGCCCCGGCCAGGAGCGGGCTGATCCTCGTCTGCTGCCCGGCGCTCGCCTCCAGCCGGATCACTTCGGAGTCGGCCCGGAAGCGGCTGCACGCCTGGTCGAGGTTGGCCAGGTCATCGGCGAGCATGACCCTGGCCGAGCCGAGCTTGGTCGCGTCGGTGACCACGATGCGGACAGTGGTGCCGATCGCATGCCAGTCGCTCGAGGCGAGGCCCTCTGAGGTTGGCCGCGACCGTGTCGTGGTGATGCTCATCACGACGCCCCTGACGTGGCGACTGGCGGGTTGTTTGTGGTGCTCGGGGCAGTTCCGGACTGAAGCTGGGGCTGCGCCTGGGTGTGGGTTTGCGCCTGGGCCCGGGTTTGGGGCTGCGACTGGGCTGTCGAGCCGGAGTCGTCACTGCCGGAGCTACCCGCGGTCTGGCCGTCGTCGTTGGTGGTCGTCGAGCCGGATGTCTGGTTTGCAGTGCTGGCGCCGCTCGACCCGCTGGCGGTGGTGGAAGCCGGGAAGCTACCTGCGATTGCCACCGCGCCGAGAAGGCCCGCGGCGCCGGCCCCGAGAGTCAGGGAGGTGACCCGCGCGAGCCCCTTGTTGCGCTGGAGCTGTCGATCAGAACCTGTGGTGGGTGAGTTGTTCACGTCGTGCTCCGATCCCGCACAGAGTGTGCGCCAAGGGGGCTGCAGCGGTGGTGGTTCATGCGTTCACCATCCGCCCCTTGCCTGTGCGGGATGTGGGTGCTTCCTCTGAATTGCCTCTGTGAACCGGCCCTGTCCAGGTCCCAAGCCCAGAGCAGTTCGCCACACAACCCATACGGAGTTCCCAGTCTTGGTCGGCAACGTCTGCTTCATGAACCTGCCTTTTCGACAGGGGACGACAAAGGAGAGACACATGTTTGACGACAAGACGAGCTCAGCGAACAAGCACAGCAGGACACTGGTGGGAGCCGCCGGCCTGCTGCTGGCGGGTGGACTTGCCGGCGGCGCACTTGCGGCCACCAGCTCAGCCTCGGCAGCGGACTCGACGACGGCAGCGGCTGCGCCGGCAGCGGCGGCGGCGCCAGGCGTCTCATCGCCTGGGCGTCCGGCCGACACCTCCACGCCAGTTCGCGCGGGGGAGAAGGCGTTGACCGGAGCGGACTTGGCGACTGCCGAGGCAGCCGCACTCAAGGCGGTACCCGGCGGAACCGCCTTCCGGATCGAGACCGATGCAGATGCAGATGGTGCAACCTACGAGGCCCACATGACAAAGGCGGACGGCACGCATGTCACGGTGAAGCTCGACAAGAGCTTCACCGTGACGGCGATCCAGGATGGGATGGGCGCAGGTGGCCCGGGCAGGCCCGCCGGTGGACCGGCGTCAAGCCCGAGCGGAGCAGGTATCTGACCGGCCGCCGGCCCGGCGTCAAGCCCGGGCGGAGCAGGTATCCGACCGGCCGCCGGCCCGGCTTCGAGCCCGGGCGGAGCAGGTATCCGACCGGCCGCCGGACCGGTTCAAAGCCGGGAGCGGGCCCTGCCTCAACGATCAAGCGGCCGCGCACAGGGGTTCCCTGCGCGCGGCCGTTCGACATGGGTTACCAGGGGACCGGCGCTCCTTCCTCTGGCGCGCTGGGCCAAACGGCAGGCGGCCGCAGGCCCTGAGCAGGGAACGCTCACGCCTCAGACCTCAGACCTCAGGTGGTCAGGAGGATGACTCGCTGGTCGCCGTGAGGGGGGTGGTCGTGGGGGAGACGCCGTCCGAAGGCGCGATGAGCTGCGCGTGGATCTCGGTGGTGAGCTGGTGGATGACCCTGGTCAGATCCGTGTTGACGTGCAGCTCCTGCTCGCCCTCGACGAAGTCGTGGTCGGCTTTGGCCTGCTGGAAGGCGGCCTGCCTGTTCTGCCCGATCATGACAAAGGTCGACAGGAAGATCGCCTCGAGCGAGACGATCAGGGTCAGGGTTGGCCATGGGCTCTTCTCAAAGACGAGCATCCACAGCGCGAAGACGCCGGCATGCAGGTACACGAATTTCATCGAGCCCGCGAACCCCGTGATCTTGTCGGCAACGCGGAGCTGAACCTTGGCGGACCTGCGTTCCGCCTCAGCCAGCAAGGCCGGGTGACCTGGCTTGTGGCGCTGGGTGGTGGTCATCCTCGAGCTCCTCACTACATAGCTCCGTGGTCGATGGCAGCGATGAGCTGCGGACGCAGCTCGGCCGCCCGGATGACGGCGTCGACCGAGCCGACCTTCACAGCCCTTTCGATGCTGTGGATCCCGTCGAACTCCGCGGCGACCTCTCCGAGCTTCTCGGACCTGATGCTTGACCGCAGCTGGGTCAGATCTGTGACCAAGGACGCCCGCTGAGCGCCAACCGCGCTGGACACCTGAGCCTCCAGGTCAGCGACCCGCACGTCGGAGGAGGTGCGTGAGTCCACCTCTCCCGCGAAGACCACAGCTGCAGCAGGTGCACCACCGATGACCGAGGCGAACGAGCCTTCAACGGCCAGCACGGTCATCGAGGCGTTGAGCGCCTTGGAGAAGACCACGAAGGCGCCACCGTGGTATCGCGAGACAACGCAGAACACGATCGGCCCAGCGAAGTTCACGATGGCCCGACCGATCTCGGCGCCGTACTCCAGCTGCAGGTGCCGCATCGAGTCCGGCGAGCCATCGAAGCCCGACAGGTTGGCCAAGACCACCACCGGCCGGTTCCCGCTCGCAGCGTTGATCGCTCGGGCGGTCTTCTTCGACGAGCCGGGGAACAGCGTCCCCGCCGTCCAGGTGTCGGGGCCGTCACTTGGCGGGAACCCCGGCCGCGGCTGGGGCCTGGACTCGATCCCGATCAACGACACCGGCCAGCCGCCGAGGTGGGCGTCGAAGATGACGGAGGTCTCGCCGCCAGCCATGCCTGCCCACCGCTCGAGCACCTCGTGGTCCTGATCGGCGACCGCATGCATCAGCGTGCGGATGTCGAATGGCTTCTTTCGGTCGGGGTTGGTGATCAGGGAAAAGATCTCGCCGACCGTCCGGAACTCACTATCGGCCACGTGGTGCGGGTAGAGGCATACATCGCGATCCAGGGGGTCGCTGGTCGCGGCCCGTCTGGGCCCAACCTCGCCGGGTACGACATAGGTGTGGTCGTAGTGAGCCAGCAGCACTTCGCATGCTCCGGCGAGGTCCGGGGCCCAGTACTGCGCCTGACCGTTCGGGCCCATGACGCGGTCATAGCCGCCGATGCCGAAGTTGTCCTCTGCCGAGACGCCACCGGAGAAGTCGAGTGACTGCTTCCCGGTCAGCACCATGGCGCTGTCCGGCGTCATCACGAGGATCCCCTTGGCGTGCATCAGCATCGTGGCCTCGGCGTTCCAGTACGGCTGGGCCCCGACGTTGATGCCGGCCACGACGATGTTGATCTCGCCGCCCTCCTGGGTGAAGGTCACAATGCGGCGCAGCGCTTTGGCCACCCAGTCCATGTTCTCGGTGCCCGAGTCCATGGAGATGCGCGCACCAGCCGAGAGTGCGAACCACTCGAGCGGTACGCCGAGCTGCTGAGCCAGATCGAGAGCAGCGATCACCCTGGCGCACTCGGCCTCGGCCACGGCACCCAGCGCTCGGGTGGGGTCACCCAGGAGGACAACCCTGGTGACCCCCTCGGGATGGCGGACGGTCAGCGTCTGTGCCACTCCGACCACAAGCCCTGCGCGGTTTCCTCCGGCGGGACGCTGAACGGGCACAAGCACTCCGGCGTCGTCCAAGTCGTGCTCGACGAAGCTTCCGTAGGGCCCACTGATCAGCCTCACCAGCTCGTACGGGTAGACCGTGCCGCGTCGCCGCGAGCGCAGCACCTTCTGTGCATAGTCGTCCAGGGGCCGCAGCCGATCGGTCGGTGGCCCGGTGACGGCGGTGACGACGCCTGCTCCCGGCTGGTAGGAGAATCGAACGGCCGCGTCATGGACTCGCCCGTCCGGCGCGGCGATCCGGCCCTGGGCGAGCACTTCCTCGACACCAGCGCCCGACGTCAGGGGCGCGATGGTGCGTTGCAACGCTGTGAGCTCGTCGAGGGGCGCGGCGATCACGGGCCAGATGTGAAGGAAGACGTGGTTCATATCCAGCTTCGCCCCTGCCGCTCCGCGAGCACCACGCTCGCGCCTGATCGCCTCAAGGCAGCTCGCGACGGCGCGCTCCGCGTGAGGCAACGAGGTGACGTGTCCCTCGGCGTCCCGGACGATGGCCAGCTCACGAATCTGAGCGAGGGCCACGAGTCGCTGGTCGGCCGCGTTGCCCGGAGCGACACAGTGGTAGAGCAGCACGTCCTCGGGCGCATCCAGTCGCGTGATGTCGAAGTCGCGTAGCCGCCACAGGTTGAGGCGGCGGCCAACCATCGGGTGCATGCCGCGGACCAGGTTGTCCTCGACCACGCCCTCAGGACCGGGGCGGAAGGTGAAGTACGACACCGGACGGTCCCCGCCCGGACACACGGCAACCGCCGTGCGGCGCACCTGTGCGGCGAAGGGAAGGGTCCTCAGCACCTTCTGCAGGGCGTCCGAGGTCTCGGTCACCGAGTCCGGGGCGCTGGACCAGGACAGATACAGGTCCAGGACGACCTCGTTGTGGTCGGCCGGCCCAGCCGCCAGCTGGGTGCCGATCGCGGCCACCAGTTCGGACCCAGGGTCAAGCTCCGACCACTTGGCGATGGTCGTGACCAGATGCCTCGGGCGTTCGTCAAGGGTGTAGTCCGCAACGACGAACGGCCGCCGTGCCGCAATCAGCTGACGAAGGTCGTGCAGCTCGTGCCCGCGGTAGTGCCGGCGGACCAGCACCTCGAGCATCGGCTCCCGCTCGGGCAGGTCGCCCTCGATCCGCTTGGCAAGAAACCGGACGATCTGCTCTGGGATGGCGGCGAGCACGTCAAGGCGGGTGCCATAGTCAGCGGAGTCCGGATGCCCGGACAGGTACGTGAGCTCGGCCCCGACACCGGCCAGCACGGCGTGGCGCTCCGCGTCGACCACGGGCTGGTCGAACCAGCGAAAGCGCGCGCTGCGAGCCAGGTCGCCCACCAACGGGTAGCGCAGCTGGGTAGCCCGAACCAGGCGGTCCAGGACCTGGTGGGCCTGGTTGGCCACCTCACCCACGGGCGGGGCCTCGACCATCCACTGCTGCAGCAAGGTGGTGACGACGACCATGTCGGATGCCGCGCGCTGGGCCAGGAAGATCCGGAATACGGCTTCTTCCAGTGCCGGCGTGCGTTCGAGGTCGCTGACCTCGTAGTGGGTGAGAGCTCTGGCCAGGCGCCGACGGAAAGCGTCGGGCAGGTGCTCACGGTCAGCGTCCAGGCTGTGCAGATAGGCATGGAAGTGTTCGCGGGGGCTGTGCACCCGCTCGTCCACGGTCTCTTCCTCGGCCGGGCGGTTACGGGCGAGCTCGGCCAGGTCGGCGAATGCGCTGAACACCTCGATCTCACGGCTCAGCGGTAGCTCGCCGGTGACCACGAGCTCCGCGCGCGCCCTCTGGTAGCTCGCCAGGGTTCGCGCGACGTCCCCCGGGGCGAAGTCGAACCCGAGCAGGAGGCTGCGCAGGTCGTCCAGGCTACGAGCGCTGCGGTTCGCAGCCGTCGTCTCCGGAGGTGCCGGCAGGTCCAGGAGCTGGAGTGGGGATGCTTCTTCGACCGACCCCGCGGCGCTCTCATCTTCGGCCAGAGGCTCCAGCCGGATCACGGGGGTGCCTGTCTCGACCTGACCGCCGGTGCTGACCAGTACTTCGCGTACCCGTGCGGCGAACGGGGCATGCAGCACCGTCTCCATCTTCATGGACTCAAGGACGAGCACCGGTGCACCCATCTCGACCAGGTCCCCAACGGCAACCGGTACTGCCACCACCAGCGCCGGCGCCGGCGAACGCATGACCCCACCCTCATCGCGGCTGACGCGATGAGTTGTCGAGTTGACCTCGACCAGGTGAACAGGACCGTGAGTTGCGCTCACCAGCCGGAACCGCTGGTCCCCGATGACGAGGCGGCCGACGTAGTCGTCGAACTTCTCCAGGTCGGCATCGACCTGGCGGCTCTGTTGGTCCTCGGCAAAGCCGACCCGGAAGCGGGTCGGCCCGACCTGCGCGACAGTGACCCGGTGCGAGGCACCGCGCAGCTTCAGGTCGATGGCTCGCCCAACCTCGTGCCTGGCCTGCGGCCGGCCTCCGTGAGCCGTGGCGAGGAAGTGCAGCCGCTCCGCTTGCTCCTGCTCTTCGTAGGCCTCGATCGCGGCTGCTACCAGAGCGACTCCGGCGTACCTGGCGGGCTGCAACCGGCCCTGGCCACGGACTCGGTCGATCCAGCCGGTGTCGGCGCTTCCGTCGATGATCTCCGGCTGGTCGAGCAGGTCGAGCAGGAAGCTCTTGTTGGTCGTGCCGCCCTCGATCAGAACTGTCGTGTCTGCGAGGGCCCGCCTCAGCCGGGAGTATGCCTCCTCACGCGTGCGCCCGTAAGCGATCACCTTGGCGATCATCGAGTCGAAGTCGGCCGGAATCAGGTCACCCTGGCTCACGCCAGTGTCAACGCGGATCCCGGGGCCCGATGGCAGGTTGAGGAGAGCTATGCGGCCCGGAGAAGGCGCGAAGTCGCGGTCGGGGTCTTCGGCATTGAGGCGCGCCTCGACCGCATGCCCGGCCTCGATGGGACGCTCGCCCTCCAGACGGCCGCCTGAAGCGACGTGTAGCTGAGCCTTGACCAGGTCGAACCCCGTGGTCAGCTCGGTGATGGGGTGCTCGACCTGGAGTCGGGTGTTCACCTCGAGGAAGGCAAAGCTGCGCTCTCCAGGGTGGTACAGGAACTCGACGGTTGCCGCACCGCAGTAGTCCACGGCCAGGGCCAGTCGCTCGGCTGATGCCTTGAGGTCGCGCACCTGCTCGTCGTCCAGCAGCGGGGACGCGGACTCCTCGATGACTTTCTGGTTTCGCCGCTGAACCGAGCAGTCGCGCACGCCCAGCGCCCACGCCGTCCCCCGGCCATCGGCGATGATCTGCACCTCGATGTGTCGCGCGCCCGTGACGAGGCGCTCGAGGAAGACCACGCCGCTGCCGAAGGCCCGCTGTGCCTCATCTCGGGTCCGGTCGAAGGCGTCGGTCAGATCCTCATCGGAGGTGACCATGCGTATGCCGCGCCCGCCACCGCCCGCGGTTGCCTTGAGCATCAACGGGTACCCGATCGAGGTGGCGGCGCTGTGAGCCGCCGGGAGGTCGTCGACCGCGCCGCGGCTCCATGGTGCGACCGGCACGCCGACCTCTTCGGCGAGCAGCTTGGAGCCGATCTTGTCGCCGAGGCGACGCATGGCGCTCGCGCTCGGGCCGATGAAGGTCACACCGATCCGGTCGCACATCTCCGCGAAGTTCGGGTCCTCGGCGACGAAACCCCAGCCGACCCATGCGGCGTCCGAGCCGGTGCTTTTCAGCGCCTGTTCGAGAACCGCGAGATCGAGGTAGGGGCGATCTGCCGCAGGTCCCAGGTTGTACGCGGCGTCTGCCTCTCGTACGAACATGGCTGATCTCTCGCCATCCGTGTGCAACGCGACGGTTTCGATCTGGGTCCCGCCCTGCGCGTTGAGCTCGCGGACGGCGTGGATCAGCCGCATCGCGGCCTCTCCCCGGTTGACGATCGCGATGCGGCTGATCATGCGAGAGGACTCCCTATACTCGGCGGACAACCTGACCCTAGTTGCTACGTCACCGGCCCGCAGGTGTGGTCGGTCACGGTTCGACGCCCGACCTCTTGACATGCCAAGCGAGTGATTTCAGCGCTTCCTGCCGTCGAACTGCACACCCGAAGCCCGCTGGCGGGTGACAGCCATTGGCCACCCAGCACAGGCTGGGGGCCAATGGCGCGAGCGGCGCTCCTGGCGGGACTACCCGAACGCCAGCTGAACGTCGTCGGCTGAGGGCTTGGGCAACGGGGCCCTGCTGGCGGAGGTGGAGTCGGCGCTCCCTGCGCCTTCCTCGCCCTCGATCGCCACGACCGCCGGATCGATGCGCATCACGCAGTATCCGGCCACAGCACCGGCACCGAAGCCCGGCGCGAAGATCCGCGTGGGCTCCTTGATGACGCCATCGCGAACTGCGTCGTGGATGGCCAGCGGGATGCTAGCCGCGGACGCGTTGCCCACCGACTCGATGTTGAAGTAGAGGCTGTCAGTGGTCAGTCCGGCCGCCAGGGCGAGGTTGGTCACCATCGGTTTGTTTGCCTGGTGAGGGACGATGAGGTCGATGCTCGCGAGGAGCGAGTCCTTTACCCCATCGGGGTCCGGGAGGACCTTGAGCTCACCGATCATCTGCTCGAGGTAGCGACCGGCCAGTGCCTTGACATCCGGGCCGTACACCGTGATGTTGTTGTCGAACTCGGGGTTGGGCCAGATGATCGAGTTCACCTGCGCAGCCGGCCCGCTGGCATAGGTCTGCATGAACTCGATGTCGGGAGGCTCGCCCTCAGGAGCCACCCCGATCACGAAGGCCGCTGCTCCGTCGCCGAAGATCATGCGGGACGGTCGTACGTTGCCGATCTTGTCCGAGAACTTCTCGACGCAGACCACGAGCACCGGGCGCTGGACCTCCTGGAGGATCCGGATCGCATCGGAAAGCCCGTACGACATCCCCGCACACGCAGCGATGATGTCGCAGGATGCGTGGGTCTGGAAGATTCCCAGCTGTCCGGAGATCCAGGTGGCAACCGAGGGAATGATCCGGGTGCTGGTGCAGGTGCAGACCAGTACCGCACCAATGTCCTCGGGTCCACGGCCCGAATGAGCAAGCGCAGACTGCGCGGCTTCCAAGGCGATCTCCTCCATGCTCCTGGAGGTGTAACACCGTTGCTGGATGCCGGTCTTGTCAAAGATCTCTTCGGCGGTCATCGGCGACCAGTTGTATGCCGCATTGCGGATTAGGTCGTCGTTGCTGCAGATGACCTCGCCGTGGACCACGGCCAGCGCCTCGATCTTGGGCATCACCGAGAACTGGTGACGGACGTTCACTGCTGGGTATGGGCGGACCGGCGCGCTCGCCTCCTTGGCCTTGGAGCCGGACGCCGGCACCACCTTGGCTTCCAGGCGCCGCAGGAACTGCCGCACCTCCTGGTCACGCGGGTGAAGCACGATCACATAGTCGTCGTCCCGGAGCTCGCCGACCTCGACCAGCTCAGCCTTGGACCGGTCCCATGGATACAGGTTGTGCAGGACCATGGCCCAGCGGCTCAGCGCCTCAAGCTCAGGAACCTCCTCGGCGCAGTCCATGATCTCGGCGAAGTCGTAGACGGGGTAGTCCGGGTCATAGCCGGGCAGGCGAAATGTCAGGTTGGTCGGGTCGGAGAGGATGTCGGCCACGGTTGGCTTGATCGTCGGCAGGTCGGTGGCATGGTGCCTGCGGTGCCCGAACACGTCGATGAGGGTCTTGTAGATCCGGTCCTCCACCTCGCGGTTCCAGGTCGTCGGCAGCGTCTCGTAGGCACCCTGTACCGCGGCAATCTTGCGGTCGCCATCCAGCCAGGGGATCACGACTGGCATGTAGACATCGCTGCGGGTGCGGGGTACGTCTGCCCAGCGGGTTGGTCGCTTCTCGTACAGCGTCGTGGCAAACCGGCTCGTCCAGAACAGGTTCAGGGCAACGTCACGCAGCAACCCGTACCTGCTGGAGTACTTGCCCTCCTCGACGCGGTGAAGGATGTCGGTGCCTGTCGGCGCCTTCACCTCGAAGTCGCGTCTGATCACGCTGTCCAGTTGTTCAAGTGAGTCAATGACGGACAGGTCCAGCTGCGGGATGAAGTTGGAGGGAAAAACAATGCGCTCATGACGATTGACAACGAATGGTTGCATGGCAACTTCCTTCAGCAGGCTGATCGCTATTCACGGGCCGTCCCCCACACCGTCGAGCACTGATGACGGCGCGTGTGTGATCGAAGACTACGCCCGGGCCGTCATCAATGGTCAAGGACAAACCTGCCAATTTGCCCTAGGGCCAGGGGGCGGACCACCTGGCCGACGACGAGACCTCAGCCTTGCTGGGCCAGGCCAAGGACCTGACCGGCCGGATCAGCAATCAGGGCGAACGCCACTCCTGGGACGCGGGTCGGCTCCTGAACGAGGCTGCCACCAAGTCGCGTCGCGTCGGCGATCGTCTTGTCGATGTCCTCGACGCCGACAAAGAACGTCACCAGGGGGCTGCCGCCCTGAAGCGGACCGATGCCAGCGGGGAGCGCGCCTGGCACCCCGCTGTCCACGTAGGTGTAACCATGGAAGGCCCCTGGCGGAAACGTCCACCCGAACAGCGAGCCGAAGAACGTGCGCGTCGCGTCCGGATCCGTGGAACGGATCTCGGCATGGACAATGGGACTGGACATGCTGACCTCCCGTTGTTCGCGAGGCCCCTCGGCCCCGTCTAACTGCAACGACGAACGGCCGGCGCCCAGATCGACAAGGGCGGCGCTGCCCCACCAGGGGTACAACGCAGAACACCTGGTATTCCGTGACCTCGTCATGATCGCGGTCCGGCAAACCAGGTGTTGAACGGCAGCGCCTGCCTTGGCGTCACACTTTGAGCGGAACGGGATGAATCTCGTCGTACGGGTGGCCGGCCCTCTCGTGAATGCGCTGAATGGCTTCCGCCGAGCCGGCCTCGGACAGGCAGTAGACGTTCCCACTCTCGGGGTCGGCCCATGCCTGTTTGAACACGACGTTCTCCTCACCTTGAATCGCGAGGTCCGCGTCGTGAGCCTCTTTCAGTCCCTCGGCAGTGATGCCGACCATCCCATGATGAACGTCCATAAACTCAGGCATCCTGCTCAACTCCTTGATCAGCCGGGTGGGAGGCAGGTTACGACGGCCAGGGGGGCTGGGCAACCGGCAAACGGCGTACCTCCTGTTCCCGATGCCTTCGCACGACGGGCCGGCCGATCCCGTGGAATCCCCGCTCACCGCGCCCGAGGTTGGTCAGCTGCTGACCGCCGCGAGGTGGGCTTTGGACGCCGCAAGAAGGTTCGCGTACAGCTGCAGGACGTCGGGTGCGGTCACGTCGGTCGTCGCCGCCGTCAGGTCGGTGATGCTGGTCGACTCGGCGATGGCCGCTGCCTTGAGGGCCGCGTCCACGCTGGCCCCACCCGAGGCCAGGAGCGTGTCATAGAGCTGCTGTGTGCCCGCGCTTGCGAAGGTGCCGGCCGGTTGTGTCACGGTCGGATCGGCGACCGAATACACCTTCAGCACGCTGCGTGTGTCGGCCAGCTGCCATGCCTCGTCGTTGTTCATGCAGGTGAACACCGATGCCTTGTAGCGGTCGGCGAAGGCGAGGAAGAGGTCGTGCACCAGCTGCTGCTGCTCGACGATGGTAGCCAGCGAGGTCTGTTGGGCGACGGTCAGCGTGCCGTTTGGTGCGTCGGTCGGCGGTGGTGGTATCGGCGTGCAGGCCGATGTGGGCGTGGGTGAGGGCGTGGTCTCGGTTGGCGTGGGTGGGGGTGTGGGGTCGGTGGCAGTCGGTGTGGGTGTGGGGTCGATTGCAGTCGGTGTGGGTGTGGGGTCCGAGGCGGTCGGGGCGGGCGTCTGGTCCGAGGGAATCGGGGAGGGTGCGGGGTCGGTGGCGGTCGGCGTGGGGGTCGGGTCCGAGGGAATCGGGGCGGGCGCGCCTTCAGCTAGCGTCGGGGGAAGGCCCGGTGCTGCTGGTACCTGACTCGGTCTGCCGGGACCAGGTGGCGTCTGGGCCGGTGATGCCGGCCGCTGGACGGTCGGATGGATCGCTGGCGGTACGCCTGGGTCCACCGGCGGAAGTGAAGTGTGAAGCAGCGCCAAGACGGGGGACGGCTCGGTGATCACCGGTGTCCCGGCGTAGGTCGCTTCCAGGGCCAGGACCTCGGCGACATAGCTGTTGGAGTGGTTGTAGGCAAGGACTGCTCGCACCTTCCCGGCCCGGGTGCCGAGGTTGGTACCGGCTTTGCAGAGGTACTTTCCTGCCGCCGCGGCGGCATCGAAGATGTTGAACGGGTCGGCGACACCGTCGCCGTTTCCGTCTGTCGCGTAGAAGGCCCATGTGGAGGGAATGAACTGCATCGGTCCCACAGCGCGGTCGAAGACGGGATCTCCATCGAGCACGCCGTTGTCGGTGTCAAGGATCAGACCCGTGCCGATGCCGTTCAGCGGTACGCCGATGACGCGCGGGGTGGAGAGACCATTGGCCTGGAGTACCGAACTTGCGAAGCGACCGTGATCGGACTCAACCCGTCCGATCGCGGCCAGCAAGGTCCAGGGGAGGGCGCAGCCAGCAGTCCGCTGGTTGACGAGATCCGCGGCGTGGCGGTAAGCCGTCATCGCCACCGTGGGGATCCCGTCGCTGGCCAGCGCGGATGCGACCGGGGTTTGAGCCGCGGAGGGACTTTCGTTGCTGGTCGTAACAACACTCAGCGCAGATGTCGTCGCCGCCGACCCGCCGCTGTGCGAGATGGAGGGATCTTGTCGTGGAAGGGGGTCGGGAACGACAGTTTCGCCTGGGCCGACGACTGAGGAACTGGCGCGTTCAGCCATGAGCATCGCTCCTGGTGATGCGGACCCCGGCGCCGTGGCCACCGCGAGCAGTGAGGACAGCAGAACCACAGTGAAGGTCAACGGGCGCGGCGAACGCCAGCGCCGACGTCGATCTTTCGTGGGTGTTGCGACGCCTTCTTCACGGCTCGTTCTGAACATCAGTGACTCACCCGCATCCTTTCCTCCGACGGCATGACGTGACCGGGCTCGGTTGAGATGCCCGGTCTGCGTCGGCGACGTACCTCCATCGCAATGGAAGCGGTCGCGAACGTCAAGAGGGCGACCGTGAGCGCGATATCGTCCGGCACCCGTCCCCAGGGTCGATCGCTGATCAGGGGTTGTCGTGCAACGCCCGGACTGTTCGCGATCGTCGTGCTCGTGTGCCATACCGTGGCTGCGTGGCCAGCCCGCTGAACGGTTATCGTCATTTCCCATCTGCCCGCGGCGGTGAGATCCACTCCGCCCAGCTCCCACCGGCCGTCGATCTCGGTCCGGGCCAGTGACCTGGTCGCACCTACGCGCGCGTCCGGTCCGACAAGCGACGCAGTAACGCCCGTGACGGGCGCCGTGGCTGGTCGCCGGGTCTGATTCACGTCGACACGAAGCCAGCTCTGTTCAACAGTGTTGGGCGCGAGAGCAGCGGATTCGAGCAGGTCACCGAGCTGTGCCGACACGACCGACGGCTTAATGGTTGCCGAAGGCAGGAACGCCGGCCCGCGCGCAGGCGTGCCGACGCTCAACGCACCAGCGTCGGCCAGAGCCAGCACGAGCGGGTTACCCGGGGGTTTGCCCTTGACTGCATGGCGGGACGTCGCCCGCAGGCCCACGACGGCGGAGGCGTGGCGCAATGAGGTCGTGCGCCGGGTTCCATCGCGCACTGGGCTCGATCGCCCCTGCTTCATTTCCGTGAGCACGAGTGCCCCTCCAGAAGAGTGGATGTGTCGGCGGAGCCGCCGAAGAGTCGATGGGACCCGGTTACCAGCGTGACCGAGGCCAACCGGGTTGTCACGGTTTCTCTCACGGCTGTAATGCGGACTTGGGAGCACTCGCTCAGGTGACAGGCCCGTCATACTCGAGCTTCATCTACGCACGTAGACCTGAGTACCCCAACCCGTACTAGCGGGATGAACAAGCCCAATCGTCAGCAGAAGGTTCGGGCTAGTTACGAATGACCATTGTTCGGCCTAATGCACCGGTTCTACCGTTACGAGCCTCAGTAGTTCGTATTGGTTCGTTCACGTTCTTGTATGGGCTGAGTCAGGATTCGGCAGAGGTCTCGTCGCCGTCGTGGCTCTGGTTCGGGAGCCTGAGCGTGTCTCGCACGGGGCTGCGGATAGGGGAGCAGGCAGTGGGTATGACAGCTGTGGCTTTTGAAGCGACTTCAAAGAGTGCATGGCATTCTCGGACCGGGCTGCCTCGCGCGGGCCGGATCGGAGGGAAGTAATGCCTCGCATACTGGTCATTGAAGATGAACCCAACCTGAGGCTGTTGCTGGCGCGTCTCTTGGGGGAGGCCGGCTTTGACCTGGTCGAGTGCGAGACCGGAATGACTGGTCTGGCGACGGCTCTCGCCGAAGATTTTGACCTGATCGTCTTGGACCTGACGCTCCCTGATGTTGCCGGAGAGCATGTGTTGCACGTGCTCATGTCCGCAAAACCATCGTCGCGGGTGCTCGTCCTGTCGTCCGTGACCGAGGTGGGACGGCGAGTAGCGGTACTGGACGGTGGGGCACTTGACTTCGTTGCAAAACCGTTCTCGACTGCTGAGCTGCTGGCGCGGATTCGGGTTCGGATGGACCAGAGGGGTCAGGAGGGGTCGCGGACACCAGCGGCTGTGATGCCTCCAACTTTCAGGCTGGACACCCAGCGCCGGGCTCTCATCGCTGGCGGCAAGCGGATCGGGCTCTCGGAACGCGAATTCGTTCTTCTGGCCTACCTGCTCGGCCGAAGAGGAGAGGTCTGTAGTCGTCCTGAGCTTCTAGAAGGTGTCTGGGACATGACCTTCGACCCGGGCACCAATGTTGTTGACGTGTACGTGCGTCGGCTAAGGGCCAAGCTTGGCGAGAGAAGCATCGAGACGATTCGCAATGTTGGCTATCGACTCGTCGCATAGGTCGCGGCTGCTAACGATCGGATGGCTGGTCGTCGCGAGCACCAACCTCGCGGTGATGTACGCAGCGTTGGAGGAGTCCCTTCCTGCCGACCTCATCTGGGCCAGCTTCGCGCTTGTCTACGGCCTCACGACGTGGTCGCGTCGTACCACCAACCTTGCGTTCTGGGGGATGACTCTCGCAACGAGTGTGCCCATGTTCATGCACCTCGCAAAGGGTACGAGCGTGTGGGCAGAGGCGTGGCAGATCGTCTGGACGGGAGTGCTGGTCTACCTGCTGATCTGGCATGTGAACCGCCAGCGCTCGGTCCAGCGACAGCTGCTCGAGCTCGGCGAGGCGGAACGGAACAGGGCGGCTCGCCAGGAGCTCACCACCAGATTCGGCTCCCATGAGATCCGCACGAGACTGAGCGTTGCGCGTGGTTTCGTCGAGCTCATGCGGGACTCCACGGGCGAGGACCGGACCCGTTCGGACGCGCAGCTGGTGGTGGGTGAGCTGGACAAGGCGGCCGCGCTCAACTCCGGGCTGCTGACCCTCGTCCAGGTGGAGCTCCAGACGCCGGCGCGGGTCGCGTTCTTCGTATCTGACTTGGTGGAGACGGTGTTCCATCGTTGGACGCCAACCGCTGACCGTGCCTGGTGGAGGGACTCATCGGCCGAAGTGATGTATGGAAACCCCGAGCGGTTCGAAGCCGCCCTGGACTGCCTCGTGGAGAATGCCGTCAAGTTCACCGACGACGGCGACGTGATCGGCATCGAGGCGCACGTCCAACGGGGTGAACTGGTGCTGGCCGTCTCGGACTCGGGCATCGGGATCCCTCAGGAGGAGGTGGGGGGCATCTTCGACACCTTCCGGACTGGTAGCGAGGCGCGGGAGAGAGCTGGGAGTGGTTTGGGACTGTCGATCGTGGCCGCCATCGTGCAGGCGCAGATGGGGACGGTCGAGGTGGACAGCCTGGTCGGCTCAGGCACCTGTTTCACCATTCGCTGCCCAGTCGCAGGACGGGGTCGCCCCGGTGGTGCACTGGTGGCGGGGGAGGTGTCCGACCCGAGCCAGACGTCGCCGCTCAGGGGACGGGTGGCCGGCGGAGAGCCCCACATGGGTGCAGAGGCTTCGCCCGCGACCTAATGCCGCGTAACGTATTGAACGCGAAGCCATCCGTCCATCTCCCGGCCGCGCATTTCGCAGCAGTGTACGTGCTCATGACCTCACAGGGACTCAGCGTCTGCCGGATAGATTCGCAACAACAAGCCACCCTGGCTACTGGCGCTGACCGCCATTCTTCCGTAGACCATGAAGGCGACTCCACCGAACACTCGCTTCTCGCTGAGGTCCGGTTCGGCCTGGAGGACCTTCCGGATCCGCCCCGGCACTGCTTCGTCGTACGCCATACCGGCAGTATCGAGCGGGACCCAGCTGATGGCGACCTGTGTGCGCGCTGTCGCCCGGGCTTACCTGGCAAATCGCCCCATGAGCGAGATGCTGGCCACGGAGGCATCCCTGATGGCCGCAGTGCGTCGGGGGCCTTGGTCGGGGACGAGAGGCTGACCGACTTGCTCAGGGCGAAGACCGTGAACTCGTAGTGGTGGGTCTTTCCCGGAGGTGGACATGCGCCGACGAACCCAGACGTGCCGTTGCTGGCGGGGTGGGTCATCGAGTCCTTCGGAATCTGGCCCGACGTGGTGGTGCGAGTCTGATGCGGGATGCCGGTCGACCAGTGGTTCCACGGCGTCAGCTTCACGTCGAGGTCCCGCATCACAAAGGCCCAGCCCTGGGTTCCGGCTGGCGAGAAGCCGTACCAGCTCAATGGGGGCGAGAGTTGTCACCGCGCAGCTGTAGTTGACCGGGATCATCCCTTGTGACGAGAAGGGTCCGGCTCCTCAAGGTCAACGGCCCTGTCTCAGGTTTCCTGGTCGGTGCCGCGGCCGTATCACCATGATGAAAATGCATGAGAACAGCGCTGGGTGCCACCGAGGAGTCGGTGCCTTCAACGTGGATGCTCGGCAGCTGATTGGACCTCGTGGCGCCCGGATGGATCTTGGCAGCCTTGCTCAACGGCTCTCCGGATTTGAGCGGTTAGCAAGTCGGGGGCGTGGACGTAGGACACCCGCGATCGCGGCAATCATGGGTGTTCGGCAATCATGGGTGTTTCGGCGATCTTGGATGTTGCGGAGCCAGACGTGGCTCGAGATCACGTCGTCTCATGAGATGACCAGTATTCGCAATACGGAGGCGAAAGGATCTTCGCTTCGACATGATATAAAAAGACCGCTTTGCGACACACTCATCGACCTGCGGCGTCAGACCTGAAGCTGCCCGTCCGGGGTGAGAGGACCATGACTGTGGCTGAGCCGGCGCCCGATCCCGAAGCACCGACCCTTGCGGACCCCGCTTGGAGCCAGGGAGTAGCACGCTTGCGCCTGCAGGCATCAGATGAGCGTCTGGCCGTACGCAGCCGGGCTGCGAGCGTTGTTCTGGTCCTTGTCCTGCTTGCCGTCAGCGTGTTCGCGGTCTGGACGTCGCAAGCAACGAGCTACGCGGCGAGCCGGGCTGTCGCGGCCAGCCATCTATCCGATCATTTCGCCGAAGCCGCCACGGCAGTGGCTGCAGAGGAGTCCTGGGAGCGCAAGTACCGCCTGGAGCCGCGGCCTGAGAACCGGACCGGGTACAACGCCGCAGCCGCCGATCTGGTCTCGGCGCTGGGTTGGGTCCGCAGGGATGGCGTGACCAGCGATCGAGTCCTCGTGGACGCGGTCCTGGCCCAGCACCGCATCTATCTCACGGCCATCGACCATCTGTTTGCCGCAGTCGACCGAGGCGACACGACCACTGTGCTGCGCGTGGATGGCACCGAGGTCGACCCGTTCGCCAGCAGGATTCGGAAGTCTGTGGGCGAAGCGGCGAGCCGCGAGCATCAGATCGCCCTGGCCGAGCTCGCGCATCTGCAGCAGCTCGAGACTCTTACCAGTGGGATCACCCCCGTGGTGTTCCTGGTGGGCCTTGCGCTGGCGGCCCTTCTGGTGTCGATTACCCGGGGACACCGCCGGCTGCTGGATGTCGAACGCGCCCGCGCAGTGCACGACTCCCTGCATGACGCTCTGACCGGCCTGCCGAACCGCTCGCTGCTGGCCGACCGTTTCGGGCAGGCGCTACGGGTGGATGGCCGGTTGGGGACGCGAACCGGGCTGCTGCTGATCGATCTGGACCGCTTCAAGGATGTCAATGACACCTTCGGCCACCACTACGGTGACGAGCTGCTCACCCAGGTCGGGAACCGCCTGGTCGGCGAGCTGCGCGCTCCGGACACGGTGGCACGCCTTGGCGGGGACGAGTTCGCGGTCCTGTTGCCAAACGTCGGCGGTCTGGACAACGCCACCGCTATTGCGACCAGCCTGCGTGCTTGCCTTGAGAAGCCCTTTCATGTCGAGGGCATCGACCTGGACGTGGAGGCCAGCGTCGGCGTGGTCCTGTCGGGCAACCATGGGGGGGACACGACCACCCTGATGCAACGCGCAGACATCGCCATGTATGTCGCCAAGACCCAGACCTTGGGCGTATTCGCCTACGAACCGGGCGCCGACGGACACTCACCCACCAAGCTCGCGCTGCTCGGAGATCTGCGGCGGGCGCTGGAACGCGGCGAGCTCATCCTTCACTACCAACCCCAGGTCGACATCGGGACCGGCGATGTGGTCGGCGTGGAGGGGCTCATCCGCTGGCAACACCCACAGCGGGGCCTGGTCATGCCTGACGAGTTCATCCCACTTGCTGAACACACCGGACTGATCGGCCCGCTCACGCGCCATGTCCTGGACGTTGCGCTCGCGCAGGCGCGAGTCTGGTCCGATGCCGGCCGGCCGTTGACGGTCTCGGTGAACCTCTCGGTTCGCAACCTGCTCGACGAAGCCCTACCCGGCCAGGTCACCGCCCTTCTTGGCGCCCATGGGGTCGCCCCTGAGTTGCTCAAGCTCGAAGTGACCGAGACGGCGATCATGACCGAACCGGCGCGCGCGCAGCGGCTGCTCACGGAGCTGTCGGCTCTGGGGATCCGAATCTCCATCGACGACTTCGGGGCTGGCTACACCAGCCTCGGCCAGCTCAAGAACCTGCCTGTCAACGAGCTCAAGATCGACCGGTCCTTCGTGATCACGATGACGGAGGACCCGAGCAACGCGTTGATCGTCCGAAGCGTCGTCGACCTCGGTCACAACCTTGGCTTCGGACTGGTCGCCGAGGGCGTCGAGTCCGAGCAGACCTTGACCGCGCTGGCCGCGGTTGGCTGCGATGTGGCTCAGGGCTACCACCTCTCGCGCCCGCTCACGGCGGCAGCGTTCGACAAGTGGATGGCAGGGCAGCGCGTTGCGCCGATTCACCGCACCATAGCGGCGTCGGCGACGTTGGCGAACAGCCCCGCCAGCGACGAGATCCTGACCTTGACCCAGTAGTCCACGAGGCAGAGCGCCGTCGGCGAGCACAGCCTGGCCTCGCAGGACGCCGGCAACCATTCTTCGTCGCGAGCGTTTGAGATCCTGCATCTGCCGTGAGATCTGATGAGTGTCCGGGGGACTTGGACTCACATTATGGCCTCATCGTCGAGGGGCACGGGGTGACGGATTGTGCTCCAGCGCAATGGTTTTGGGGGTCCATCGTCAGGATTCGACATGCCAGAACACCCAAATACGTCAACGGCGCTATCACGCGAAGATCACGGCGTCCTGCTGAGGGCTGACATCGTTGAATCGACGAACAGGCGCCGAGGATGGCCTCAGGTGATGGACACCAGCGTTGCAGGACCGGGCGATGACGAGGACGCGACTGCCGATCAAGACGTGACAACCACGATGCGGTTCGATGGAGATTCACTCACATAATGGCGATGAGCGGATGGTATCAAGCGGCTGGACAGGGTCGGTCCCAGTCGGTGAGCGCTTGGACGTCCGCCGGGACGATGGTCGACCCATGCCGACCGTGAGGCAGGCGGATCCTAGTGAGGTGGCTGCGCTGAGCGTCGCCCTGACGCAGGCCTTTGACGCGGAGCCGGTGACGGAGTGGATGTTGCCTCAACGCACACGACGCAGAGCACGTCGGGAGCTGATGTTCACGCTCGACTTGGAGATCTACGTGCTGCCTCACGGCGGTCTGGTGTCCTCAGCCGACGATGACCAAGGTGATCTCGTCGGCGCGTGCCTCGCGTTGCCGCCAGGTAGGTGGGAGATGTCCAAAGCCGTCGATGGCCGAATTGCCGAGAAGTCGCACTTCTTACCCAGGGAGCCGGGTCCGTCGAGTCCGTTCAGCCGCGGATCTCAGGACTCTGACGCCCTTTGTGGGGATTCTGCGGGCGGCCTCCAGCTTGGCGGCTACGCGCCTTGAACCAGCAACTCGGCAGGGCCAAGTTCCTTCGAATCGCAGTGAGCTTTGCGGCGAAGAGTCGTCCCAGCATCAGAGTACGCGGAGCATCCCGTTCCAGCCGGAGCCGACCTGTCTGCCGGGCAGGACTCCGCCGCCCGTGCGTCCGGCGTAGAACCAGAGGGTGCCGTCGGCGCGTCGGGCTAAGAGGTCGCCGCGGCCGTCCTTGTTCATGTCCCCAGGGCTGGTCAGCAGGGTCATGACATTCCAGCCGCCCCCGACCTTTCTGGCGCTGAGGAGTCTGGTGCCGTTGGAGAAGAAGCTGAACAGGGTTCCGTCTAGCCACAGTTCATTTGGCATGTTGATGGGGATGTCGCTCTGGCGGACTGCTACGACGTCGCCGCGTTTGTCGCCGTTGAGGTCGCCCATGCCGATGATTGAGCTCATGCTGTTCCAACCCACGCCGACCAGTCGGACGTAGCGCACGCCGCCTGTGGCAAGGATGTGGTAGAGGTGCAGGGTGCCGTCGGATCGGCGGGCGAGAAGGTCGGGGCGGCCGTCGAGGTCGAAGTCGCCGGGAGTGGCGATCGCTGTCATGGTGCTCCAGCCGGTTCCGACCTGGATGCCTGAGCCCAGAGCGCCGTGGCCCCTGCCGGGGTAGAGCCACAGGGTGCCGTTGGTGCGGCGTGCCAGCATGTCGGTGTGTCCGTCGCCGTTGACGTCGCCGGGTGAGCCCTGCCAGTCGAAGTCAGTCCATCCGGAGCCGATCTGGACGCCGGACCTGACTTCGCCGGTGCTCGTCCCCGCGTACATCCACAGGGTGCCGTTGGAGCGGGTGCCGATCAGGTCAACGGTGCCATCGCCGCTCCAGTCACCGCGCACTCCGCTGTTCGGCGCGGAAGCGTGGCTGACGGTCGCTAGCTCGGGGGCGGCCTGGGCCTGCGTGAATGAAACCGCCACCAGCCCGAGGCTCAAGATGGCCACTGCGGTTCCCCTGAGCGCGCTTGCACCCATGAGTGCCAAACCTTTCCCTGTTTGCAGCCTCCGCAAGTCGTGGAACTCCGGATGCCCCGTTGGATGAAGTCGCCGAGCGTAGCAGGGGGACTACTCACACATCGCCTCAGCGCGTGGCCACGGCGACAGGGCAGCGGCGGCTTCCAGGGTCCCCACCAGCACCGGACTACATCAACTGAACGAGGACAAGGTCAGTGAGTTAGCGGATCGTGAGTCTGAGGAAAGAAGCTAGTGCTCCGTCCAGGGCTAGTTACGACGGCATCACCCGATTTCGTGATGAACGGGCTCGGGACTTGGGCTAGACCACCTCGGATTTCTCAGTGAACGCCATGTCCCCAGATGGCAAGGCTGGGCGCCGACTCTGCCTCAGTGGTTCGCTGCTGGAGCCAGCGGTGCGATGGTGGCGCAGTCGCAGATCGTGGTTTCGGGCTGCACGGCAACCCTGCTGGGCACGATGACGAATGAGACCGGCTTCTACGTGTACTTCTGCGGTATGCCTCCAGATGCCACGACGTGGGGCACAGATGGCATCGGAACCACCCTGTTTGGCGCCGCCAACGTGGCAACAGACGAACTATCTGGCGTCTTCGCAAAGCGCCGCCCCCGTCGCGGGATCTCACCGGGCGGGTCCCGCGGAGCCTCGAGCTCGCGATCGTTCGATGGCGTGCACCGTCGCAGTGTGCGGTTCCTCTTTCGGCGCTCGTCCTGGCGCGATCACGGACCCGAAATCCTTCCTCTCATGCGCGCGGAGCGGGCGGTTACTGTGCCTTCTTCCGCCTGTGGGTCGGGCCCTGAAATAGGGGGCGAAAAGTCTCAAATATCTCACGGGCGACTTTCCTGGGACGGGTTCGACCCGGGA
>JBDTYK010000002.1:0-39163 GCA_040005715.1 Actinomycetota bacterium
CACCACCAGCAAGGAGATCGGCTGCCGCCCGAAGAAGGCGTAGCGGGTGAGGGCGAAGGCCAGCAGGCTGCCCAGCACCAGCGCCAGGGCGGTGGCTCCCAGTCCGGCCTGGACCGACGTCCACAAGGCGTCGCGCGGCCCCTGTGCCTGGGCGGCCAGCCGCCACCACTTCAGCGTCAGGCTCGGTGGGGGCCACCCGAAGGTCCGGTCGCTGTTGAACGAGTTGATGGCCACCACGCCCAGAGGTACGTAGACGAAGATCAGCACGACAACCCCCACCGCCCACAGACCTGCCCGGGCCCGGGTGGTCAGCCGCACGGCATACCCGCTCTCACAGGTTCTCGAGGGCGCCGGCGCGGCTCACGGCAAGGAGGTAGACCACCATGATCACCACCGACCCCGTCCCCATCGCCGCGGCGAACGGCAGGTCGAGGGAGATGTTCTGCAGCACCGCGGTGCCCAGCACCTGCAGGGTCCCTCCGACGATCTGGACAGCGATGTAGTCGCCCAGGCTCAGCGAGAAGGTGAAGATGGTTCCTGCCGCAATCGAGGGCAGCAGCGCGGGCAGGACGACCCGCCGGAACGTCGCCCAGTTGCGGGCGCCCAGGTCTGCCGAGGCCTCGAGGTGTGAGTCGGGAAGCCGCTCCAGGCCGGCATAGATCGGCAGGATCATGTACGGCAGCCACAGGTAGGTGAGCGTGAGCACGACGGCAGTGAAGCCGTAGCCGGGAGTCCCGCCGATCGTCGAGTCCAGGACGCCGCCGGGGCTGAGCATGGTGCGCCAGGCATACGCCTTGACCAGGTAGCTGGCCCACAAGGGCACCAGGACCAGCGCGATCAGCAGTCCGCGGATCCGCGGTGGCGCCACCTTGGCCATGAAGAAGGCGAAGGGCAGGGCGATGAGGGCGCAGAACACCGTGACGGTCGCGGCGATCAACAGCGTCCGACCGAAGATGCGCACGTATGTCGGGTCGCTCACCAAGGTGTGAAAGTTGTCCAGCGTGAAGGTCCGCACAACCTGGTTGGTGAACGGGTCGGTCGACCAGAATGCGGTGGCGAAGATCGCCGCAAGCGCCCCGAGGTAGGCGACGACGAGCCACAGCAGTGGTGGTGCGAGCAACCCGGCAAGGGTCAGCCGTCTCCTCATCGGCTCAGCTGTTGCGGATCGAGGTCCAGGCCTTGGTCCAGTCGGCGTAGTCGGTGCACTTGACGTCCGTACGTCCGTCGAGGCACTGCGGGATCGGGGTGTTCCAGTAGTAGACCTTGGAGAAGTACGCCTCGTCGTTGGCGTGGAAGATGGTGCAGTGGTCCTTGGCTACGGTCTGGGCGCACGACTTTGCGTTGGCGGGAGCCTCCCCGAACCACTCTGCGACCTGGGCGTTGACCTTGGCCGAGACCTCGTGGTCGATGAAGAGGTAGGCGCAGGTCTTGTGCTTGGACTTGGCCGAGACCATCCAGGTGTCCGACCAGCCCGTCGCGCCTTCCTTCGGCAGCGTGACGGCGACGGGAGCCTTCTCGCCCTGCGCGAGGTTGGCGATGACCTGCCAGGTGGTACCGACCACCGTGGAGCCGGCCTTGAACGCCTGGATCTCCTTGAGGTAGTCCGACCAGTACTCGCTGACGTTGGCCTTCTGCGCCTTCAGCAGCACCACGGCCGCTGCCAGCTGCTTGGCATCCAGGGCGTAGGGGTTCTTGATGCCCAGCTCCGGCTTGGTGGACATCAGGTACACGGCCGCGTCGGCGATGTAGATCGGCGAGTCGTACGCGGTCACCCCTCCCTTGTAGGGGCCAGCGCCGTCGAAGACGACGCCCCAGGAGTCGGGAGCGGGTGTGACCTTGTCGGTGCGGTACATCAGCAGGTTGGCGCCGCGGCCGTGCGGGATGCCGTACGCCACGCCGTTGACCGAGTTCCAGGGCTTCATCTTCAACGCATCGAAGATGTCCGGGTAGTTGGGGATCAGCGAGGTGTTGACCGGTTCCACGTCGCCGGCTGCGATCAGGCGCAGCGTCGCGTCCCCTGATGCGGACACGGTGTCGTACTGTCCGGTGCGCATCAGTTGGACCGCCTCGTCGGAGGTGCCGAAGGTCTTGATGTTGACCTGGCAGCCGGAGGACTTCTCGAAGCCGGTGACCCAGTCCTGGGTCTTGTCGTTGGTGCCGTCCTCGACGTACCCGGGCCACGCCAGCACGTTGACTGAACCCTCCGGCGTCCCGAGCTTGTCGAGGGCCTTGAGCGGAGGCGGAACAAAACCGCCGGCCTTCGGGGTCGCGGTGGTACCGGTGTTGGCGGTGTCGTTGCTGTTCCCGCACCCCGACAGGAGGGCCATCCCGGCGATGGCGCCAAGCGCGACAGCACGGGTCAGTGTGGTTCTGCGCACTTGCTTCTCCTTCATCAAGGGTGACTCAGGAGCCGGTGGTGGCTGCCGAGCTTTCGTCGAACACATCTTCTTGTGGAACGTTGACCACGTGCTCGTCGCGCCAGGCCACCCGCACCCCGGTGCCTCGCATGCGGGCGACATCGGCCGAGCTGCCGGAGTCGTTCTGCCGTAACGCGGTCAGGCGGGTGCCGGCAGGCAGGTCCACGACAAATCGGGTCACCGGCCCGGCATACACGACCTCGGCGATCCGCCCGTCGGCGACTCGTTCGTCATCCCTGGCCGCCTCACCGACGGGAATCAGGCGAAGCTTCTCGGGACGGATGCTGTTCGAGCCGTCGCGACCGAACACCACTCGTGAGGCCTCACCGCGAAGCAGGTTCGACGTGCCGACGAACCCGGCGACGAACGCGGTCGTGGGCCTCTCGTACACCTCGGCCGCGGTGCCGATCTGCTCGATCCGTCCGTTGTTGAAGACCGCTATCCGGTCGGACAGGGTCAGCGCCTCGTCCTGGTCGTGGGTGACGAACAAGAAGGTGATGCCGACCTCGCGCTGGATGGCCTTGAGCTCCACCTGCATCTGCTCGCGAAGCTTCAGGTCAAGGGCGCCCAGCGGCTCGTCCAGCAGCAGCACCCGCGGGCGGTTGACCAGTGCCCGGGCCAGGGCGACCCGCTGCCGCTGGCCGCCGGACAGCTGTCCGGGGCGGCGGCTGCCGAAGTCCCCGAGGCGCGCCTGATCCAGGGCGGCCATGGCCCGCTGCCGTCGCTCGGGCCTGGCCACCTTCTTTACGCGCAGGCCGTACTCGACGTTCTCCAGGACACTCAGGTGGGGGAAGAGGGCGTAGTCCTGGAACACGGTGTTGACGTCACGCTCGTATGCCGGTCGTCCGGTCACGTCGCGTCCGCCCAGCTCCACGGTGCCTTCAGTAGGCTGCTCGAACCCTGCGATCATCCGAAGGACTGTCGTCTTGCCCGATCCTGATGGTCCGAGCATCGAGAAGAACTCGCCGTCGGCAATGACCAGATCGGCGCCCGCGACAGCCACGACCGGCGGGTTGCCCGGGAACACCTTGCGCAGACCACTGAGCCGGACTGCCGGCTCGCTCGAGGCACCAGGGCTCGTCGCCATGGTCAAACGCTAGTGCGTGGAACCCCCCCGGGGGTCCTTATCTGCCAACCCACTTGAGGGTGGCGAGTGCCTCAGGGATGACGAATCCACCTAGACCGCCGCAATTCGTGGGCCGCTTCGCTCAGGCAGTGCTCTGCGCCAGGGCGTCCAGCTGGGGACCGTCGAGTCGGTAGGTGAGCCACTCGTCCATCGGAGCGGCGCCGATCGAGTCGTAGAAGCCGATCGAAGGCTTGTTCCACCGAAGGACCCACCATTCGAGCCGCCCATAGCCACGTTCCCGGCACAGCGCGGCCAGCGTCGCCAGCAGTGCCTTGCCGAGGCCGGCTCCCCGGTGCTCAGGGGAGACGAAGAGGTCCTCGAGCCAGATCCCACCGTGTCCCAGCCACGTCGAGAACGTGACGTACCAGATGGCCATCCCGACGATCTCACCATCGACCACGGCCACGTGCGCGAAGGCGACTGGCGCGCCGTGCTCAGGGAAGAGCACCGCGCGGAAGTCGGCCTCGGTGGCCTCGACGGCATCCGGCTCCCTCTCGTAGGTCGCAAGCTCGCGGACCAGGGCAAGGATGGCCGGCACGTCGCGCGGCAAGGCCTCGCGGACCGTGTCCGCAGGGGGTCGGTCAGCGCCAGACCCGGTATTACGTGTGGTCACGGCCCCGAGCCTAGGACAGTCGGCCGTGACCGAGTGCTATGTTCCGTTTTGGGGGCCCTTTCGTGTAGTAGAGCTGATGTTTGACACCATTGCTGGTCTTCCGCTGCACCCGCTCGTCGTCCACGCGACGGAGGTGATCGTGCCCACCGCTGCCCTCGTCATCGCCCTGGCGGCGCTGTGGCCGGCGTTCCGCAGGTGGGCCGGGTTCCTGCCGTTCGGTCTGGCCCTCGGGGCCCTGGTTCTGGTGCCGATCTCCACCCAGTCCGGCGAGGCCCTGCAGGAGCGGGTCAAGGACTCCTCACTGATCAGCACCCATGCTGATCTGGCCGAGGGCCTGCTGCCCTGGATCTTCGTCCTGTTCGTTGCCTCGGCCGTGTTGGCCTGGTGGAGCCGCCACGAGCGCAAGGGCAGTGCCCCGCGCGTTCCGAAGTGGGTAGCTGTCGCTCTCGCTGCCGGGGCGGTCCTGGCGGCAGCCGGAACCACCGGACAGGCCGTCCTGATCGGGCACAGCGGCGCGACCGCCGTCTGGTCCCAGGCGGCTGGCCCCACGAGGTAGCCAGAAGGTCCTGTCGCCGGCACGACGTAGGCTGGCAGTCACAATGAGCACAATTTTCGGCGACGTCGATGACCGGGGCGTGCCCACCTGGGCGCAGGCGGGCGGGCAAGCCGAACCGGTGGTGAGCCGCGACCCCGAGTCGCTGCTCGAGGGGCTCAACCCGCAGCAGCGTGAGGCGGTCATCCATGTGGGGGCGCCGCTGCTGATCGTCGCTGGTGCCGGCTCTGGCAAGACCCGGGTCCTGGCCCATCGCATTGCCTACCTTCTGGCGGCGCGCGACGTCCGGCCCGGGCAGATCCTGGCGATCACCTTCACCAACAAGGCTGCCGGCGAGATGCGCGAGCGAGTCGCCTCGCTGGTTGGCACCCGCAGCCGGGCCATGTGGGTCTCGACCTTCCACTCGGCGTGTGTCCGCATCCTGCGCCGGGAGGCAGTGCACGTCGGGCTGAAGTCGACGTTCTCGATCTACGACGCTGCTGACAGCCAGCGGCTCATGTCCATGGTCATGCGCGACCTGGACCTTGATCCCAAGCGCTATCGCCCGCGGGCCTTCTCCGCGCAGGTCTCCAACCTCAAGAACGACCTGATCGACGAGGAGACCTACGCCTCGGGGCTCGCCGAGGCCAGCCACCAGGAGCGGATGGTCGCCGACGCGTACCGGATGTACCAGTCCCGTCTGCGCCAGGCCAACGCGATGGACTTCGACGACCTGATCATGGTGACGGTGAACATCCTTCAGGCGTTCCCTGACGTCGCCGAGTACTACCACCGGCGCTTCCGTCACGTGATGGTCGACGAGTACCAGGACACCAACACCGCCCAGTACCAGCTGGTCCGGGAGCTGGTTGGGCATGCAGGCGGCAGCGAAGCCGTTCCGCCGGCCGAGCTCGCCGTGGTCGGCGACGCCGACCAGTCGATCTACGCCTTTCGTGGCGCGACGATCCGCAACATCGTCGAGTTCGAGCAGGACTACCCCGACGCCCGGACGATCCTGCTCGAGCAGAACTACCGATCCACCCAGACCATCCTGCGCGCGGCGAACTCGGTCATCGCGAAGAACCCCGACCGTAGGCCCAAGAACTTGTGGACCGACTCGGGTGACGGCGCCAAGATCGTCGGCTATGTCGCCGACTCCGAGCACGACGAAGCGGCCTTCATCGCCCGCCAGATCGACACCCTGGGCGACGTCCACGGGGTCAAGCCCAAGGACGTTGCCGTCTTCTATCGCACCAACGCCCAGTCACGGGCGGTCGAAGAGGTGTTCGTGCGAGTTGGCTTGCCCTACAAGGTCGTTGGTGGGACGCGATTCTATGAGCGACGAGAGGTCAAGGACGCCCTCGCCTACCTGCGGGTGATCTCCAACCCCACCGACACGGTCAACCTGCGACGCATCCTGAACGTTCCCAAGCGCGGTATCGGGGACCGGGCCGAGGCCTGTATCGCGGCGCTCGCGGAACGAGAGCGGGTTCCCTTCGTCGCCGCGCTGGGCCGACCCCAGGACGCTCCAGGCATTGCGACCAGGTCGGTTGCGGCGATCACGGCGTTCACCTCGCTGCTGGAGGCACTGCGTACCGTGCACGAGGGCGGCTCCGGGGTGGGGGGCCTGCTCGAGGCCGTGGTGGAGCAGAGCGGCTACCTCGCCGACCTTCGCGCCAGCCAGGACCCGCAGGACGAGACCCGGGCCGAGAACCTCGCCGAGCTGGTGGCCGTGGGGCGCGAGTTCGACGAGTCCGAGCCGGATGGCTCCCTCGAGGACTTCCTCGAACGAGTCTCACTGGTTGCCGATGCCGACGAGATCCCCGACGGCACCGATGTCGAGGCCGCCGAGGCCGGGGTCGTGACGCTGATGACCCTGCACACCGCCAAAGGCCTGGAGTTCCCCGTGGTCTTCCTGACCGGCATGGAGGACGGCACCTTCCCGCACATGAGGTCCCTGGGTGACAACAAGGAGCTCGAGGAGGAACGACGTCTGGCCTATGTGGGGATCACGCGAGCCCGGGAGCGACTTCACCTCTCAAGGGCGATCGTGCGCTCTGGCTGGGGCTCCCCCCAGTACAACCCGGCATCGCGTTTCCTGGACGATATTCCCGGCGATCTGATCGACTGGCAACGCACCGAGACCACCGGCATGAGGCCGACGTCCGCACCCGCCATCGCGTCCCTGGCAGGTCGTCCCGGAGTTCGTTCGCCTGGCAACCGGCCGATGATCTCGCTGAAGTCCGGCGACCGGGTGAGCCACGACTCGTTCGGGCTGGGCACCGTGGTCAGGGTTGAGGGGGAGGCTGACAAGTCCATGGCGCATGTTGACTTCGGTGCTGACACTGGAGTCAAGCGACTGCTGCTGCGTTACGCGCCGCTCGAGAAGCTCTGAAGAGCCTAGGCCGGGATCCGGTGCTCTGTCAGCCAGGGCAGAGGATCGACCGGGGCTCCGCCATTGGGGTGAATCTCGAGGTGCAGGTGCGGCCCGGTCGACTCGCCGGTGTTGCCCGACGCCCCGACGATCTCTCCGGGGTCAACGCCCTCACCCTGGGTGACCAAGAGGTGCGACATGTGTCCGTAGAACGTGACGGTGCCATCCCAGTAGCGAATCTTGACGATGTTGCCGTATCCCGACTCCTGGCCGGCAAAGGTCACCGTGCCGGTCGACATGGAGACCAGTCTCGTGCCCACCGGGCTGGCGAAGTCCTCGCCTGCGTGCAGGCGCCCCCAGCGGAAGCCGAAGCTGGAAGTCAGCGCATATGACGTGATCGGCAGCTGCCAGCTGTGCGCCCGCTGCTCGCGTCTGGCCGCAAGGTCACGGTCGAGGATGTCCTGACGCTTGGCGGTGCGGGAGGCGGCGAAGGCTGCGTGTTCGCGGGCAAGGGCACTGGCCTGGCGGGCCTGGGTACGAGAGTCGTCCGTCTGCACGGTGGCGCTGACGCTGGCCGAGGCGATCTTGTTACCGCTCTGGGGATGGTTTGACGTGGCCATGGCAGCGCCGGTGGCTGTGAACGTCAGCGCAGTGGCCGCCGCAGTGGGCAGGGCCAGCCCGGCGAAGAGACGGCGGGGCTTTGAGGGTGCACATTTTGGCGATCTGTGCCGAGCGTCATACCCGCGGTGACGAGCATCGTACGAACGAGCAGACACGGGCAGAACCTCACGGCCGAGAACACGGAAGTCACGAGGCTAGCGTGACCTGTTCGTTATGCGAAATTGACCAAGCACATGCTCGGTGTACTAGACGCTCAGGTGCGGTCGCTCACGGCGCCCATCTCGTCGGGTGTGCAACCCTGCCGGTCGCCTACTAGTCTGCCTTCCATGAGCGAATCACCGTTACGCATCGTGGTGGCCAAACCGGGACTTGACGGCCATGACCGCGGCGCCAAGGTGGTGGCCAGGGCCCTTCGGGACGCGGGGATGGAGGTCGTCTACACCGGCCTGCACCAGACCCCTGAGCAGATCGTCGAGGCCGCGATCCAGGAGGATGCAGATGCGGTCGGACTCTCCGTGCTCTCCGGTGCACACATGACCTTGTTCGCGAGGGTGGCGGCCCTGCTCGAGGAGCGTGACGCCAAGGACATCGTCGTGTTTGGCGGCGGGATCATCCCCGATGCCGACATCCCGGTGCTGGAGAGTCTGGGGGTCGCCAAGGTCTTCACTCCGGGTGCGACCACGACGCAGATCGTCGAGTGGGTCCGCGCGAACGTGTCTTCTGACTGACCGGGGCTGGAGGCGGTGAGCGCTCGGGCTACGCTCCGCTGGGACGGTATGTCCTACCCAAGGTGAGGATGAGCTCGTGGATCTTTTCGAGTACCAGGCGCGGGACATGTTCGAGGCCCATGGCGTGCCGGTCCTGGCCGGCATCGTCGCTGAGAGCGTCGAGCAGGCCCGTGCTGCGGCGGAGGTGATCGGTGCCACCAGCGGCGGAGTGGTCGTCGTGAAGGCGCAGGTCAAGGTTGGCGGACGCGGCAAGGCCGGTGGCGTCAAGGTCGCCAAGTCTGTTGACGAGGCCGAGCAGGCCGCCAGTCAGATCCTGGGTATGGACATCAAGGGCCACACCGTCCACAAGGTCATGGTCACCGCCGGTGCGCAGATCGAGCAGGAGTACTACTTCTCGGTCCTGCTCGACCGCGCGAACCGCTCCTACCTGGCGATGGCCAGCAAGGAGGGCGGGGTGGAGATCGAGGTGCTCGCCGTCGAGCGTCCGCAGGCCCTCGCCCGCATAGCCGTCGACCCGATCGTGGGAATCGATGCAGCCAAGGCGAAGGAGATCGTGGACGCGGCGAACTTCGACGAGGAGGTCAAGGAGGAGATCAGCAGCGTCATACAGAAGCTGTGGGCGGTCTACCGGGATGAGGACGCGACGCTGGTCGAGGTCAACCCGCTGGTCCGGACCACCGACGGTCGGATTGTTGCTCTGGACGGCAAGGTCTCCCTGGATGCGAACGCCGGATTCCGCCACCCTGACCACGAGGCGCTCGAGGACACGGCATCTGCTGACCCGCTCGAGGCCGCGGCCAAGGCCAAGAACCTCAACTACGTCAGGCTCGACGGATCCGTGGGGATCATCGGCAACGGCGCAGGGCTGGTCATGTCGACCCTCGATGTCGTCGCCTACGCCGGCGAGGAGTTCGGCGCAGAAGGCGAGCACCCAAGGCCAGCCAACTTCCTGGACATCGGCGGGGGCGCCTCGGCCGAGGTCATGATCAACGGCCTGCACATCATCCTTGGTGACAAGAACGTCAGGTCGGTGCTGGTCAACGTCTTCGGTGGCATCACGTCATGCGACGAGGTGGCCAACGGCATCGTCGGTGCCCTCAACGCGCTCGGCGACGAGGCGACCAAGCCGCTCGTCGTCCGGCTGGACGGCAACAACGTCGACGAGGGTCGTCGCATACTTGCCAAGGCCGCGCACCCGCTGGTGACGTTGGAAGAGACCATGGACGGCGCGGCCCGCAAGGCCGCCGAGCTGGCTTTCGCCGCCGGCCAGAACTGAAAGGGCGGCAACCACCGTGGCTATTTTCATCAACGCCGACTCCCGCGTCATCGTCCAGGGAATGACCGGCTCGGAGGGCCAGAAGCACACCCAGCTCATGCTGGCCTCAGGCACCAACATTGTCGGCGGGGTGACCCCCGGCAAGGGCGGCCAGAAGGTCGAGTTCGACTCTGGCATCTCAGTGCCCGTCTTCGGGTCCGTAGCTGAGGCCATCGAGGCGACTGGCGCCAACGTGACTGTCGTCTTCGTCCCGGCCAAGTTCACCAAGGCCGCCGTGATCGAGGCCATCGACGCCAAGATCCCGCTGGCCGTCGTCATCACCGAGGGCGTCGCGGTCAGGGACAGCGCCGAGTTCTGGACGTACGCCCTGCAGGCCGGCACGACCAGGATCATCGGTCCGAACTGCCCCGGAGTGATCAGTCCCGGTGCCTGTGACGCAGGCATCATCCCGGCCAACATCGCCGGCCCCGGTCGGGTCGGTCTGGTGTCCAAGTCCGGCACGCTGACCTACCAGATGATGTACGAGCTGCGGGACTTCGGGTTCTCCACGGCTGTCGGCATCGGCGGAGACCCGATCATCGGAACGACGCACATCGACTGCCTGGCTGCGTTCGAGGCAGACGACCAGACCGACGCGATCGTCATGATCGGCGAGATCGGTGGTGACGCGGAGGAGCGTGCCGCGGCCTACATCAAGGATCACGTCACCAAGCCGGTCGTCGCCTACGTTGCCGGCTTTACCGCCCCTGAGGGCAAGACGATGGGCCACGCGGGCGCCATTGTCTCCGGTTCCTCCGGAACCGCCGCCGCCAAGCAGGAGGCCCTTGAGGCCGCCGGTGTCATGGTGGGCAAGACGCCATCTGCGACCGCAGCCCTGATGCGAGAGATCATGAAGAAGCTGGGCTGACAAAGCGACTCAATCTGGGCTCGCCCGGCGCGCCCCGTTCGCCTGAGGCTGGTGAGCGGCGACCATGGAGGCCTCATGAGCCTGCTCGATCGCCGCCGCACGGGCGGCCCGCTTCGACTGCGCTCGGCCGTGGCCGGCGCCTCCGCGGCACTGTTGTCGATGGTGATCATCGCTCTGCCTGCCGTCCTCGCCTGGGTCGCCAGCTCGCAGAGCACTGTCGAGTGGACCCAGTCCCTGTCCGTGGGGTCCAGTGCGTGGCTGCTGGCCAATGGAGCGCATCTGCGGTCGGGGCCCACGGCCATCTCGCTGATGCCCTGGTTGCTGACCGCCATACCCGTTGCCATCGCAACCGTTGCTGCCCGCCGCGTCGTCAGGGTGCTGGACGACGCACGGCCAACCCGGTTCAGGCACTGGGGAGGACTGCGCCGCGATGTCGCTGACGCGGGCCTCGCCTTCGTCTTCTCGTATGCCGCAGTCGGGCTGGCCATCTCGCTGGTCACCAACGGCCAGCCGCTGCACGCGTCGGTTTTGGGCTCCTTCCTGGGTACGGCAGTGGTGGGGCTGCTCTCCTTCCTCTTCGCCCTCGGTCTGGAGTTCCGGGGGGAGCTCGGTTCGCTGGCCCCCGAGCTCACGGCCGCGATCGAGGACCGGTCCTCGATCCTGCTTCGCCGCGCCGTCGGTCCCGGGCTGTGGGGCGCGTTCGCAGTCTTCGCTGCCGGGCTGGCCCTGGCCTTGGGGCAGATCGTGACCCATCTGGATCAGATCGGCCGTCTCTACGACACCCTGGGCGCCGATCCGGTGGGCGTCGGAGTGCTCAGCGTCGGACAGGCCACGGTTCTGCCCAATGTTGCGATGTGGGCCGCGTCCTTCATGTCCGGGCCCGGCTTCGGCATCGGTGAGGCCAGCTCCATCACCTGGTTCTCCTCCGACCCGGGTCTGCTGCCCCTCATCCCCGGCCTGGGCGCCCTTCCGGACCCTGGTCCACTGCCTTCGGGCATGTGGCTCGTCGTCCTGGTCCCCGTTGCTGCCGGAGCGCTGCTTGGCTGGCTGGCCCTGCGGGAGGTCGCGCGGCTCTCGGCACTGAAGGTCAAGGCCAGCACGGCGGCGCTGGCCTGCGTGGTCGCCGCCGTTGTCCTGACGCTGGCCAGCGAGCTGGCGGGTGGTTCCCTGGGCGCCGCCCGCCTCGGCTGGATAGGGGCGCCGTCGCTGGAGTTTGGTGTGGCCGCCCTGGGAGAGCTCCTGGTCGGGGCATCCGTCGTCGTGGCCCTCAGCCACTGGCGCGCCGCCCGACGCTGACTGACAGCGGCTGTCGGATATCGTCTCCCACCGTGACGGGTAAGCAGGACGACGGGGCGCAGACGGGCTCCATCGTGGTCCTCGCCTCCGGCGGGGGCACCAACCTCCAGGCCCTCATCGACGCCACGGCTGACCCGGCATACGGCGTGAGGATCGTCGCGGTCGGAGCCGACCGGGACGACATCGAGGCGCTTGCCCGTGCCCGCCGTGCGCAGATTCCCACCTTCGTATGCCGGTTGGGCGACTTCGCCACACGCGCCGAGTGGGACGCGGCACTCACGACGCAGGTGGCGGCGTACCACCCGGAGCTTGTTGTCCTGGCTGGGTTCATGAAGCTCACCGGAGAGGCCTTCCTGGGGCGCTTCGGCGGACGTACGGTCAACACCCACCCGGCCCTGTCTCCGTCCTTTCCCGGAATGCATGGTCCCCGCGAGGCCCTGGACTACGGCGTCAAGGTCACTGGATGCACGCTGTTCGTCGTGGACTCCGGGGTGGACACTGGCCCGATCGTGGCGCAGAGCGCCGTCAGCGTGCATGACGACGACACCGCCCAGACCCTGCATGAGCGCATCAAGACCGCCGAGCGCCGGATGCTCGTCGACCACGTGGGCCGGATGGTCCGCGATGGTTTCACCGTCACAAACCGAAAGGTCACCATCTCGTGAGCGAGTCGAAGGCTTCCGACAAGCGCGTGGTCCGGCGTGCCCTCATCTCCGTCTATGACAAGGCGGGGCTGGAGGTCCTGGCCCATGGCCTTCATGAGGCCGGAGTCGCCCTGGTGTCAACCGGTTCAACGGCCAGGCGGATCGCCGATGCAGGGGTGCCGGTGACCAGGGTCGAGGACCTGACCGGCTTCCCCGAGTGCCTCGACGGCCGGGTCAAGACCTTGCATCCCACCATCCACGCCGGGATCCTGGCAGACACCCGCAACCCTGACCACGTGGCTCAGCTGCGTGACCTCGGCATCGAGCCCTTCGACCTGGTCGTCTCGAACCTCTACCCGTTCGCCGACACCGTGAGCTCGGGTGCCTCCCAGGAGGAGTGCATCGAGCAGATCGACATCGGCGGGCCCTCGATGGTGCGGGCATCGGCCAAGAACCACGCGAGTGTCGCCATCGTGACCAACCCCGCGGCGTACGGCTCCGTGCTGGTTGCGGTGCGAGGAGGCGGGTTCACCCTCGAACAGCGCAAGACCCTTGCGGCAGAAGCGTTTGTGCACACGGCCAGCTACGACGTGGCGGTCGCCGGCTGGATGGGCAGCGTCCTGGCCGACACCACCGACGGCACCGGCTTTCCCGCGTGGACCGGCATGACGTGGGACAGGGCAGCCATCCTTCGCTACGGCGAGAACCCGCACCAGAGTGCCGCGCTGTACTCCCAGGGTCGTCCCGGCATCGCCACCGCCGAGCAGCTTCACGGCAAGGAGATGTCCTACAACAACTACATCGATGCCGATGTCGCCCAGCGTGCGGCCTACGACCACGTCGAGCCCACAGTTGCCATCGTCAAGCATGCCAACCCCTGTGGTATCGCGGTCGGAGCGGACATCGCCGAGGCGCACCGGCGTGCCCATGCCTGCGACCCGCAGTCGGCATTCGGCAGCATTGTGGCCACCAACCGCCCAGTGACCGTGGCGATGGCTGAGCAGGTGGCCGACGTCTTCACGGAGGTTGTCGTCGCCCCCGAGTTTGAGCCTGGCGCGCTTGAGATCCTCAAGCGCAAGAAGGCGATCCGGCTGTTGAGGCTTCCCGAAGGCTTCGAGCGTCCGCGCGACATGGTTGAGTTCCGTGCGGTCAGTGGTGGTCTCCTGATGCAGACGCGGGACGCGATCGACGCGGTCGTGGAAGGTGCGACCGGAGGAGATGACCCCAATCGCTGGACGCTGGTGTGCGGCGAGCCCGCCGACGAAGCCACGGTCGCGGACCTGGCTTTTGCCTGGCGCTCGATCCGCGCAGTCAAGTCAAACGCCATCCTGCTGGCCAAGGAAGGGGCCAGCGTCGGCATCGGAATGGGCCAGGTCAACCGGGTCGACTCCTGCCACCTCGCGGCGACCCGCGCTGGTGCTGAGCGTGCGAAGGGTTCTGTGGCGGCCTCGGACGCGTTCTTCCCGTTCGCCGATGGCCTACAGGTCCTCCTCGACGCAGGTGTTCGCGCCGTCGTCGCACCAGGAGGCTCCATGCGCGATCAGGAGGTCATCGACGCGGCCCGCGCCGCCGGGGTGACGATGTACTTCACCGGCACCCGCCACTTCGCGCACTGAACCCGGCTTGGCCTTGGGGTCGCATCGACCGCGTGGCATCGACCACACTGGGCAGATGAGCAGAACACGCCCAGCGGGGTTCGGTCAGGGCCGCGCCCCCCTGCGCGACGTCGGCGTTGACCCCGACTACCGGTTCACCTTGGCCAACGAGCGCACCTTCCTGGCCTGGATCCGAACAGCACTGGCGCTGATGGCTGGCGGCGTGGCCGTCAGCCAGTTCCTGCCCAGCTCAGGGCTTGCGGGCGCCCGGCATGTCATCGGCCTGACCCTGGTGGCGCTGGGAGGCGTCCTTGCGGCGGGGTCCTACCGGCACTGGGAGAGCAATGAGCGTGCCATGCGGATGGGCCACGGGCTGCCGACCTCGGTGCTGCCTCGCCTGCTCACCGCCTCACTGGCGCTGGTTGTGCTGGCTGTGCTCGGCGTCCTCCTGCTCGAGTCGCGGAGGTGACCGGGCTGTCCAGCCGCAGCTCGGGCCCCGAGCCGGGCGCTGGCGTCGGGCTACAGGCTGAGCGGACCTCGATCGCCTGGCAGCGCACCGCCTTGACCCTCACGGCTTTCTCGGTCCTGATCCTGCACGCAGCCGACCGCCAGAGGCTTGGGCAGATCCCGGGCGCCTTGGGGATTGCCGCGGCCCTGTGGCTGCTGTTCGCGGCCGAGCGACGCTACTCGTCCTCGCGCCAGCTTGTTCGGGACGGCCGCTCCCCGGTAGCGCCCCGGATGATTCGGGCTCTCGCGCTAGCGGTGGTTGGACTGGCGGCGGCGGCGTTCGTGCTTCTGGTGCTGACCTCGCGGTGAGCTCGCGGCCAGGGCCTAACGCGGAACTGCACACACGACGTTACTGAGGGCGCCGTTCACCGCGTCGCCGGCGGCAACCAGGTGAGCGGCCGACAGACAGACCTCGCGGCCGCTGTCCAGTCCCCTCAGGGTCGCCGCAGGGAGCGTCGTGGGGTCGGGCCGGTAGCTCACGATCGCCCTCGCCTTGGTGCCGGCTCCCTGGTAGACCACGGTGGCGACCACGTCCAGTCGGGTCGGCATGGCCCAGGACACGATGAGCTCGCCCCTTTCGGGGCCCTGGACCACCACGATGTTCCGGGGGCGCTCGATCTCGGCCGCCGGTGCAGCGGCTCGATGGGTGAGCCCCCAAGCCGGCAGGGTCGCAAGGAGGAGGACAGAGGCGATCCCCAGCCTCCTCAACAGTCGTCGACTGCTGATCCGGGATGCTGGGGTGCGTTCGCCGATCGCAACGGAGGCGAACCGCCGGCCCAGCTCCTCAAGCGCGACGCCGAGCTCTGCCGCGGATGTGGGACGGTTCCGGGGGTCGGCCGCCATGCACCTGCGCAGGAGCCCCTCGAGCTCGGGAGGGACACCAGGTTGGGAGATGACAGGCACCCGGTTGGCCAGGATGCGGCTCACCAGGGGTGCCAGGCCGGCGCTTGAGTCCCTGGCGAAAGGTGGCTTGCCCGCCAACAGCGTGTAGAGGGTCGAGCCCAGCGAGTAGAGGTCAGCGGCGGGGCTGCCGGCCCCGCCCGCGAGGATCTCGGGAGCCGCGTGAACGACTGTGTACGCGGCGGTCTCCGTGGCGTCGTCGTCACCGATGAGGACGCTGGCGATACCGAAGTCGGCCAGAGCCGGCTCCCCGTATGACGTGAGCAGAACGTTCGCCGGTTTGACATCGCGGTGCAGGACTCCGGCCTCGTGGGCTGCGCTCAGGGCTGCGCACAGACGAGCTCCGATCGAGATCACGTCGCTCACCGCCAGCGGGCCCCCGGCGGCGACCTTGCTGGCAAGGGACCCGCCTGGGCAGTACTCCATGGCAAGCCATGGACGACTGCCGCTGGTCGTTCCCGCGTCGTAGACGGTCACGATGTTCGGATGCGACGAGACCCGGCCCGTGGCCATGCACTCGGTACGGAATCGCCGTTGCGCAAGGGCGTTGAGGTGCTGGGAGTTGAGGACTTTGAGCGCGACCGTCCGGTCGAACCGGGTGTCGTGGGCCCGGTAGATGGTCGCGAAACCGCCCTGACCGACCCTGACCAGGTCGTTGTAGCCCTCCGGGGCGTCTTCTACCAGCACGTCGCAGTTTCCCACGGTGGGGGCCGCCCGGGTGGGCTGAGGATGTGCCTGTGGAAAGATTCCCGGCATGACAGCGCGGACTCTGGACGGCAAGGCGACCCTGGCAACCATCAAGGCCGAGCTCAAGGGCCGCATCGCGGCCCTGGCGGAGCGGGGTGTCGTCCCGGGGCTCGGGACCATTCGGGTCGGCGAGGACCCCGGCACCAAGTGGTATGTCAACGCCAAGCACAAGGACTGCGCCGAGGTCGGCATCGCGAGCATCAGGTACGACCTGCCGACCGGCGCCACCCAGTCCGAGGTCGAGGCTGTCATCGACCAGCTCAACGCTGACCCGGCGTGCACGGGATACCTCGTTCAGCAGCCGACCGGGCTGGACGAGTTCGCCCTCCTGTCCCGGGTGGACCCGCGCAAGGACGTCGACGGGCTGCACCCGTTCAACCTCGGGTGCCTCGTCCTGGGTGCGGTCGCACCGCTGCCGTGCACTCCGGTGGGCATCATCGAGCTGCTTCGCCGCTATGACGTCCCGATCGCAGGTGCGCACGTGGTCGTGGTCGGGCGCGGTCTCACCGTGGGTCGACCACTGGGCCTGTTGCTGACCCGCCGCAGTGAGAACGCCACCGTGACGTTGTGCCACACCGGTACCCGCGATCTGGCCCGGCACGTGGCGCAGGCGGACATCGTGGTCGCCGCGGCAGGGGTCGCTGGCATCATCTCGGCCGACATGGTCAAGCCTGGCGCTGCGGTGGTCGACGTGGGCGTCAGCCGTGAGGTGGGCGACGACGGCAAGTCCCGAGTGGTGGGTGACGTCCACCCAGATGTGGCCGAGGTTGCCGGCTGGCTCACCCCGAACCCCGGCGGCGTCGGGCCGATGACCCGCGCCATGCTGCTGCGCAACGTGGTCGAGGCTGCCGAGCGCGCGGCTGGTTCATGACCTCTGCCCGCATCACCGCTGCCCGATTCGGCGCGCTCTGGTTGGTCGCGACGGCTCTGGTCGTCGGATTGGGGTTGATGGGGGCCGGCCTCGTTCGCCCGGGCGGCTTCGTGGTCGCGGGCACCTTGGTCGCTGCGGCAGCGCTCAGGCTGACCCTGCCTCGAGCAGCGGCGGGCGGGCTGGTCGTGCGTTCTCGCATCGCCGATGTGATGTTCCTGCTGACGATGGGCCTGGGGCTGCTGGTCATCGTCAGCACCCTGGATCTGCGGCCAAGGCGCTGAGCACGCCGCTGCCCGCCAGCACAAGGTGCTGACGGGCAGGTGCTATCGGCGAGTGGGGCTCTGGCCTACTTGATCAGGCCCAGCGTCCTGACCGCGTCGCGCTCCTCCGCCAGCTCGGCGGTCGAGGCGTCGATGCGGGCGCGGGAGAAGTCATCGATCTCCAGGCCCTGGACGATCTCCCAGCTGCCGTCCTTCGTGGTCACCGGGAAGGACGAGACCAGGCCCTCGGGGACCCCGTAGGAGCCATCGGACACGACGGCCATCGAGAGCCAGTCGCCGTCAGCTGAGGCACCCATCCAGTCGCGCGCGTTGTCGACCGTCGCGGACGCAGCGGAGGCGGCTGAGGAGGATCCCCTGGCGGCGATGATGGCCGCACCACGCTTCTGCACCTTCGGGATGAAGTCGGTCTCCAGCCAGGCCTGGTCGTTGACCAGCTTTGCCGCGTTCTGACCCTTCACCTCGGCGTGGAAGATGTCGGGATACTGCGTTGCCGAGTGGTTGCCCCAGATCGTCATCTTGCGGATGTCGTTGACGCTGGCCCCGGTCCGGGCGGCCAGCTGCGCGATGGCCCGGTTGTGGTCGAGGCGGGTCAGGGCCGAGAAGCGCTCCGGGGGGATGTCCGGTGCGTTGCTCAGCGCGATCAGGGCGTTGGTGTTGGCCGGGTTGCCGGTCACCGTGATGCGGACGTCGTCGGCGGCGTGGTCGTTCAGGGCCCTGCCCTGGCCGGTGAAGATCACGCCGTTGGCCTCGAGCAGGTCGCTGCGCTCCATGCCCGGGCCGCGCGGACGCGCCCCGACGAGCAGGGCGAGGTTGACGCCCTCGAACATCGTGTTGGGGTCGTCGCCGATCTCGATGCCGGCCAGCGTCGGGAAGGCGCAGTCCTCGAGCTCCATGACGACGCCCTCAAGGGTCTTCAGTGCCGGGGTGATCTCGAGCAGCCGCAGCTCCACGGGAGAGTCAGGGCCGAACAGCGCGCCACTGGCGATATGGAAGAGCAGGCTGTAGCCGATCTGGCCGGCAGCGCCTGTGACGGCGACTTTGATGGGTGAAGTGCTCACGGTGCTTTGCCCCTTCGGACGGAGTGTGTGAATACCTGTCGACGTTAGCAGCGGCCTGGCGCACCCGGCATACCGCCTGATATGCGGTCAGCGGCACGGCGCGCGAAGTCTCTGGCACCGAGGTCCGAAGGCCGAATTCAAAGTATCTTGATGTCAAGGTATTCTGGCGTCAGTTCAGCGAAGCAACCAGAGGTCGAACCGAGGAGCAACACGCATGAGCAAGATCAAGGTGAAGAACCCCATCGTCGAGCTGGATGGCGATGAGATGACCCGAATCATCTGGCAGTTCATCAAGGACCGCCTCATCCACCCCTATCTGGATGTCGACCTCAAGTACTACGACCTGTCGATCCAGAAGCGCGACGAGACCGATGACCAGATCACGATCGACTCGGCGAACGCGATCAAGAAGTACGGCGTCGGCGTCAAGTGCGCGACCATCACTCCTGATGAGGCGCGAGTCAAGGAGTTCGGGCTGAAGAAGATGTGGGCCTCGCCCAACGGCACCGTCCGGAACATCCTGGGCGGCACCATCTTCCGTGAGCCGATCCTCTGCAGCAACATCCCGCGCCTGGTGCCGGGCTGGACCAAGCCGATCATCATTGGCCGCCACGCCTTCGGCGACCAGTACAAGGCCACCAACTTCAAGGTTCCCGGCGCCGGCAAGGTCACGATCTCGTGGCACCCGACGGACACGTCCGCCTATGAGCCGATCGAGCTGGAGGTCGTCGACATCCCGGTGGACGGTGGCGTGGTGATGGGCATGTACAACTTCAACAAGTCCATCGAGGACTTCGCCCGTGCGTCGTTGAACTACGGCCTGGAGCGCAAGTACCCGGTCTACCTCTCGACCAAGAACACCATCCTCAAGGCCTATGACGGCGCCTTCAAGGACATCTTCCAGGAGGTCTTCGACAAGGAGTTCAAGGAGTCGTACGACGCTGCCGGCCTGACCTACGAGCACCGGCTGATCGACGACATGGTGGCTGCGTGCATGAAGTGGGAGGGCGGATACGTCTGGGCCTGCAAGAACTACGACGGTGACGTCCAGTCCGACACCGTCGCGCAGGGCTATGGCTCGCTCGGCCTGATGACGTCGGTGCTGATGACCCCTGACGGCAAGACCGTCGAGGCCGAGGCTGCACACGGCACGGTGACCCGGCACTTCCGCCAGCACGAGCTCGGCAAGCCGACCTCGACCAACCCGATCGCCTCGATCTACGCCTGGACCGGTGGCATCAAGCACCGCGGCAAGCTGGACGGCACCCCCGAGGTGACGGCCTTCGCCGAGACCCTCGAGCGGGTCTGCGTCGAGACTGTCGAAGAGGGCAAGATGACCAAGGACCTGGCGCTGCTGATCGGCCCGGACGCGCCCTGGCTGACCACCGAGGAGTTCCTGGCCGCGATCGACGAGAACCTCCAGAAGGCCACGGCCTAGGCCCAACCCTTTACTCACCTCAAACCGCTTTACTCACTTCAGGCCGGTTTGGGCGGCAAATGAGCCCCCCGAAACCGGCCTGAGGTGAGCACGGCCTGATCCGGGTCCGATCCGGGGCTGCGCGCTCCACTTGGCCATGCGAGTGGGCCTCACGGCGACCTGACAGAATAATGCCCATGTCCTCGCCCAGCGCGCCGCCGACCAGCAAACCGCGACTGCTGTCCGGAATGCAGCCGACCCAAGACTCCCTGCACCTTGGCAACTACCTGGGCGCTCTGGTCAACTGGGTGCAGATGCAGGAGACCCACGACGCGTTCTACGCCGTGGTCGACCTGCATGCGATCACGGTCGAGGTCGCGCCTGCCGTACTGCGCGAACGCACCCGCCGGACAGCAGCTCAGTACCTCGCCGCTGGTGTAGACCCCGCGCGGGCCACCGTCTTCGTCCAGAGCCACATCGGCGAGCACGCCCAGCTCGCCTGGGTCCTGTCCTGCCTGACCGGCTTCGGCGAAGCCAGCCGGATGACCCAGTTCAAGGACAAGTCCGCCCGGCATGGCGCTGCAGGCACGAGCGTGGGCCTGTTCAACTATCCCGTGCTCATGGCCGCGGACATCCTGCTGTATGACGCGGACCAGGTGCCGGTCGGCGAGGACCAGCGTCAGCACCTCGAGCTGACCCGCGACCTCGCCGCGCGGTTCAACAGTCGCTACGGCCAGACCTTCACCGTTCCGGAGCCGCACATCATCAAGGCGACCGCCAAGATCTTCGACCTGCAGGACCCGACCTCAAAGATGAGCAAGTCCTCCGCGAGCCAGAGCGGTGTCATCGACCTCCTTGATGACTCGGCCCGCATTGCCAAGCGGATCAGGTCGGCGGTGACCGACACGGGGCGCGAGATCCGATTCGACCCCGCCGGCAAACCCGGAGTCTCCAACCTGCTCTCGATCCTGGGCGCGTTGTCGGGGCGGTCCATGGAGGCGCTCGAGGCCGACTACGACGGCAAGGGTTACGGAGACCTCAAGGCGGACGTCACCGAGGTCGTCGTGGACACCGCCGCGCAGTATCGCGATCGCACCCTCTCGCTGCTTGCGGACCCGGCCGAGCTGGACCGGATACTCGCTGAAGGCGCCGAGCGAGCCAGGGATGTCGCCAGCGAGACCCTGACCAGGGTCTATGACCGCGTCGGTTTCCTGCCGAGCAAGCGATAGCACCAAGGTGAACGTCATTGGGGTCTCCATCGTCATCCCTGCGCCCTTCGCCGGTGAGCTCCAGCGGCTGCGTGCGTCCTTCGGTGATCCATCGGCCCAGTCGATCCCGACCCATGTCACACTCCTGTCGCCGACCGAGATCACGCAGGATGAGAGCCCCGAGATCCACCAGCATCTCGAGCGTGTGGCCGCTGCCCAGCAGCCCTTCACCATGCGACTGCGAAGCACCGGCACCTTTCGTCCCGTCTCTCCCGTGGTCTTCGTCCAGGTCGCCGGCGGCATCAGCGAGTGCGAGCAGATCGAGCAGGCGATTCGCACCGGCCCGTTGAAGCGGGAGGTGCGGTTCTACTACCACCCCCACGTGACGGTCGCCCACCATGTCGACGACGCGGCGATGGACCGTGCCTTCAACGAGCTGGCCTCGTACGACTGCTCATTCGAGGTGTCGGCCTTCCACCTCTATGAGCACGGCGATGATCTTGTCTGGCACGACGTCCGCAGCTTCGACTTTGGGACAGGGGCGAACGGCCAACCTGGGCAGATCCGGTGAGGTCGCTGCTGGCTCGGTTGCAGGCGAGCAAGGCCTGGCGGGCCTGGAAGCGATACAGCGACGCACGCGGCAACATCCTGGCGGCAGGCATCGGCTATTTCGCCTTCTTCTCGATCTTCCCCGCCGTCGCACTCGCGTTCACGGTGTACGGCTTCGTTCTTGGCGGGCACCCCGGCCTGCTGGCCTCGGTCGCCGACAGCCTGAACGCGAACCTGCCGGGCTTTGTCCAGGATGCTCAGCACCCCGACGGACTTATCCCGATCAAGGCACCCCAGGCGTCGGCGCTGACGATCACCGGTGTGATCGCATTCGTCGCTCTGGTGCTGGCCGGAATGGGCTGGCTCGGAGCAGTTCGTGAGGGGATCCGTGAGGTCTTCGGGGCCAAGGGCCCTCCGGGCAGCCTCATCGCCACCAAGCTTCGCGACCTCGCAGTGCTCTTCACCATCGGGCTGGGCATCGCGCTCTCCGCGGTGCTGACCACCGTGACCGGCAGCGCCGCCGGCTGGATAGCTGAGCGGATCGGAATGTCCGGTGAGGGCTGGATCGTGAAAGCGGCTGGGTTCGTTATCAGCGTGGCGGCCGACACCGGCCTGATGATGCTCCTGCTGCGGGTGCTCTCCGGCGTCCGGGTGCCCTGGCGCCACCTGTCGCAGGGCGCCCTGGTCGGTGGCGTTGGCTTCAGCCTGCTGAAGCTCTCGGCCTCCACGCTGCTTCCCCGGGTGACCGCCAACCCGCTGTTCGCCTCGGTTGCGATCGTGGTCGGTCTGTTGTTCTGGGTCAACTTGATTGCCCGGCTCACGCTGATCTCGGCCGCGTGGGCAGCAGGCGACGCGGATGACGGTGGCGTGCTCGGTGTGCACGCACCTGGCGGCGGCCCCGATGAAGCTGCGCCTACGGGGGCCGTCAGGGCCGCCAGCGACCCAGTGCCTGCGCTCGGCGGGCGCTCCGGCGACCGGGTAACGCTCGCGGCCGGTGCTGTTCTGGGGGCTTTCATGGCCTTGGCTGCTGGAGCGTTGGCCCACGGTATACGGACATTGTCCGGCCTGGTCAGGCGCTGAACGGGATCAGCGGTGACGCCGGGCGATGCTGCGCGCCGCCCAGCCTCCGACGAGCAGCAACCCGCCGAGGAGGCCGGCCACGCCCATCCACGGCTGGGGCGCCGGTGTCCGGGCCGATCTCGCCAACGAGGGCACGACACCCACGTCGTTGGGCACCCCACCCACCCCGGAGGATGACGCCGCCCTGGTGGCCGCGCCGGGCTCGACCAGCTGGCCAACCGGGCTCAGGGCGGCCCCGTGGGCGAACGCCCAGTCCAGCAGCGCCGCGGTCGGACGCCAGCTCCCGTTGGGGCTGGCCAGCTCGGTCACGATGTAGGTCCGGCCACCGCGGGTGGCCGCGCCGATGATGGTCTGGCGGGCCGCGACGGTGTATCCGTTCTTGATGCCGATCGCGCCCTCGTAGTTGTACAGAAGGCGGTTGTGGTTGTTGATCCGAAATGCCGGCAGGATCTTCTTCCCGTCGCCGGACCTGCCCCCCGGGACTCGGGCCGTCCTGCTGGCGACATAGCCACGGAAGCTGGGAAGCTTCATCGCGGCGCGGCCGATCAGAGCCAGGTCGTAGGCGCTGCTCGTCTCGCCGGGCTGGTCCAGGCCGCTGGGGTCCTTGGCCATCGTGTCGAAGGCACCCAGGTGTGCCGCGGTTGCGTTCATCTCCTGCAGGGTCACCGCGATGCTTGTGTTGGCACGCGCGAGGGCGTATGCCGCGTCGTTGCCCGAGGCCAGCAACATGCCCTGCATAAGGGTTCGCACCGGGTATGCCGTGCCGGCAAGGATGCCCACCCGGCTCCCCTCCACGCGCACGTCCGACGGTTGGACCATGACCATCCTGTCGGCGTCCAGGCGCGGGATCAGGGTCAGCGCGGTGAGCGTCTTGAGGGTGCTCGCCGGTCGGAGGGGGGCGTGGGGAGCTCTGGCCGCAAGGATCTCTCCGGTGTCCATGTCCGCGATCAGGAAGGATGCGCCTGGCATGGCCGGCGGCGCGGGAACCCCGGGCGCAAGGTTCACGATGACGCCGCCGCGGGCCAGCTGCGAGCCGCCGACCGGGTCATTGCTGGCTGCCAGCGCGGCAGGAGTGATCCCGACGACACAGATCGCGCCCACGGCGGTGAGCGAGAGACTCAGCGCGAGGGCGCGAACGGCATACCGAAGTGGAACAGTCATCGAGCCAGCAGCCTAACCGGCGCGCGATCTCCGCGCCCTGTACCGTCGGCGCCATGGCTGAGGTGTCGGGCGCAATCGGCGGGTTCTGGGCGGTTATCCCCGCGGGCGGTGCGGGGACACGGCTTTGGCCTCTCTCAAGATCGTCCTCGCCGAAGTTCCTCCATGACCTGACCGGCGCCGGGCACTCGCTGCTGCAGGCGACCTGGGAACGACTGCAGCCCCTCTGTGGCGACCAGATCATGGTGGTGACCGGGACTCTTCACGAACAGGATGTTCGGGCTCAGCTCACCGGCCTGGCGATGACCAACCTCGTGGCCGAGCCGTCGCCGCGGGACTCCATGGCAGCGATCGGGCTGGCCGCCGCGATCCTCGAACGCCGTGACCCCGACGCCGTGATGGGCTCTTTTGCCGCGGATCACGTCATCGGCGAGCCCGAGGTGTTCACCAAGTGCGTGCGTGAGGCAGCTGTCGTCGCGCAGAGCGGCTACCTCGTGACGATAGGCATTGAACCGACCTATCCCGCAACGGGATTCGGCTACATCCAGGTTGGTGGCACCTTGTCGATCCCGGGTGCTCCGAACGGGCGGGCGGTGTTGTCGTTCGTCGAGAAGCCCGACGAAGCCACGGCGCGACGATATCTGGCAACCGGTGAGTACCGCTGGAACGCAGGGATGTTCGTCGTCAAGGCATCGGTTCTGCTCGAACTGCTGGCAGCGGTCCATCCGGTGATGGCTGCCAGCCTGCGTGACATCGCCGCAGAGCCTGAACGCCTGGCAGAGCTGTGGCCCGAGCTGCCCAAGATAGCCATCGACCATGCCGTGGCCGAACCCGCTGCGGCCAACGGGCGGGTGGCCGTGGTGCCGGGTTCGTTCTCCTGGGACGACGTGGGGGACTTCAGCTCGCTCGGCGCCCTGCTCTCTGATGCCCGCGGTGTCCCGGGACTGAGGGTGCTGGGTGACGCGGGCCTCGTGCTGGCCAAGGACGCGACCGGCGTGGTCGTTCCCGGCTCCGGCCGGACCGTCGCCGTGCTCGGCCTCGAACAGGTCGTGGTCATCGACACCCCGGATGCCCTGCTCGTCACCACCCGCGAGCACGTCCAGGAGGTCAAGGCACTGGTCGACCTGCTGAAGGCCACCGGGCGCGCACACCTCACCTGAGCCCTCCATCCGCCCGGGGCGGGTCAGGAGCCCGTCTTGGCCCGAGGGTCCACCGTTCATTAGGCTCACGCCATGGCTGAATCCCCCGGTGCGCGCAGCGAGTCCGACCTGCCGATCGCCCAGGTCTATGACCAGCGCTCCCTCGAGGGTTTTGACGCGCCTGGGCGTCTGGGCTCCCCTGGGCAGTTCCCCTTCACCCGGGGGGTCTATCCCAGCATGTACACCGGGCGGCCGTGGACGATGAGGCAGTACGCCGGGTTCGGCAACGCCAAGGAGTCCAACGAGCGCTACCACCAGCTGGTCAAGGCCGGCACGGGTGGCCTCTCGGTGGCCTTCGACCTGCCAACCCAGATGGGGTACGACTCCGACGAGGCGATCGCCTCCGGTGAGGTCGGCAAGGTCGGTGTCGCGATCGACTCCATCGATGACATGCGAACCCTGTTCCGCGGGTTGCCGCTGGACAAGATCAGCACCTCGATGACGATCAACGCGCCAGCAGCGACGCTGTTGCTCATGTACCAGATGGTGGCCGCCGAAGAGGGGGTTGCCGGCAGCGCGCTGAACGGCACGATCCAGAACGACATCCTCAAGGAGTACATCGCACGCGGCACCTACATCTACCCGCCGAAGCAGTCGCTGCGCCTGATCAGTGACATCTTCACCTACTGCCACAAAGAGATTCCGCGCTGGAACACCATTTCGATCTCCGGCTACCACATGGCCGAGGCGGGGGCCACGCCCGCGCAGGAGATCGCGTTCACGTTGGCCAATGCCAAGGAGTACGTGCGCACGGCCCTGGCTGCAGGTCTGGAGATCGACGACTTCGCGCCCCGTCTCTCCTTCTTCTTCGTGGCGCGCACGACGCTGCTGGAGGAGGTCGCCAAGTTCCGTGCGGCGCGTCGGATCTGGGCCCACATCATGCGGGACGAGTTCGGTGCCAAGAACCCGAAGTCCCAGATGCTGCGCTTCCACACCCAGACTGCGGGCGTCCAGCTGACCGCCCAGCAACCCGAGGTCAACATGGTTCGGGTCGCCCTTCAGGGCCTTGGCGCAGTGCTGGGCGGCACCCAGTCGCTGCACACCAACTCCTTCGACGAGGCCCTTGCGCTGCCGAGCCAGAAGGCGGCCCGGCTCGCCTTGCGCACCCAGCAGGTGATCGCGTACGAGACCGACGTGACAAAGACGGTCGACCCGTTCGCCGGGTCGTATGTCATGGAGTCCATGACCAATGACATGGAAGAGGCAGTGGTTGCGCTCATGCAGGCCGTCGAGGATCGCGGCGGCGCCGTGTCTGCGATCGAGCAGGGCTTCCAGAAGGCGGAGATCGAGCGGTCCGCCTATCGCATCGCGCTGGAGATCGACGAGAAGGAACGCACCATCATCGGCCTCAACAAGTACACCCTTGACGAGGAGGACCCGTTCGAGCCGCTGCGTGCTGACCCGACGATCGAGGCCGAGCAGTGCGAGCGTCTTGCCGTGCTGCGTAAGGCCCGTGACAACGACTCCGTATCCCGCGCCCTGGACGCAGTGCGGTCGGCCGGCACTGGAACCGACAATGTCCTGCTGCCGATGAGGGATGCCCTGGCCGCTCACGCCACCGGTGGCGAGATCGCCCATGCGCTGCGTGACGTGTGGGGCACTTACGTGGCGAACGACACCTTCTGAGCTGATGGGATGGCGGTAGCGTTGCCGCTCGTGATACCTCAGCCGGACCTTTCCTCGATCAGCGCAGCCATGCGAAGAACGCTGTCGGGGCTGGAGGGCGAGCTCATCGCGCTCCGTCGCGACCTCCACGCACACCCCGAGCTGGCGGGCAAAGAGGTTCGGACCACAGGCGTGGTGGCGGACCGGCTGACCGCGGCGGGAATCCGGGTGCGGCTACTGGCCGGAAGCGGACTGGTCGCGGACATCGGGCCGGCCGACCCGGCATACCGCGTGGCTCTGCGGGCCGACCTGGACGGGTTGCCCGTCGCCGAACGGACCGGCCTGCCGTTCACGTCCCTCAACCCGGGGGTCTGTCATGCCTGCGGTCATGACGTCCATATTGCGGCGGTCCTGGGTGCGGGTCTCGCGCTGCAGGAGCACGCTGGCTCCCTTGCGGCAGCGGGGACTGGTGTGCGTCTGATCTTTCAGCCGGCCGAGGAGGTCCTGCCCGGTGGCGCCAAGGCCGTCATCGAGCAGGGTGGCGTCCGCGGAGTCGACCGCATCCTCACCCTTCACTGTGACCCCACCCTGGACGTGGGTCAGGTCGGGCTGCGAGTCGGCGCGATCACCTCGGCCACCGATGCCATCAGGGTGACGCTCAGCGGGCGGGGAGGACACACCGCGCGGCCCCATCTGACCCAGGACCTGACCTACGCACTGGCCAAGGTCATCACCGATGTCCCCGCGGTGCTCTCGCGCAGGGTTGACCCCCGGGCCGGCGTCGCGCTCGTGTGGGGCAGCGTCAACGCCGGCAGTGCAGAGAACGTCATCCCGTCGACGGGCAGTGTCGGTGGCACGCTGCGGATGCTCGATGCGCAGCTTTGGCGGGACATCGGCCCGGTTCTCGAGGAGACCGTTCAGGCAGTGATCAGCCCGTATGGCGTGTCCGCCAAGGTCGAGCACGTGAGGGGTGTGCCGCCTGTGGTCAACCACCCCGACTCCGTCGAGCTGCTTCGCCGCGCCGCGGTCGCTGCCATTGGTCCTGATGCCCCGCGGCCGACGCAGCAGTCCCTGGGCGGGGAGGACTTCGCCTGGTACGTGCAGGAGGTCCCGGGAGCCATGGCACGAATGGGGACCCGTACCCCCGGCGGTGCGACCTATGACCTGCACCAGGGCGACATCGTCGTGGACGAGAAGGTGGTGGTTGCGGGGGCCCGGTTGTTCGCTGTTGCCGCGATGGCAGGTCGCTCCCACGTAACGATCTAGATACTGCTGCGGGCCCCCACGGGCAGGGGGGTGGCTGGAGGGTAGAGTCACGAAAAGTTGCACCATCTGGTGCATTTCACAAGCTTGGAGCATGTCAAAAAAGGAGAGCGCCTTGCGTTCATCGATGAAAATCGCGGCCGTTGTCTCGGTGGCTGCCATGGTTCTGGCCGCGTGCGGGTCCAAGACCCCCGCCACGACCCCGGGCGAGACCTCGGCCGGCGGCTCGACCACCGCGGCAGGCGCGCCGTTCAAGGCCTGCATGGTCCTTGACACCGGCGGCGTCGACGACCGCTCGTTCAACCAGTCGTCGTGGGCGGGTCTTCAGGCGGCCAACAAGAAGAACCCCAACATCAAGATCTCCTACATCGCGTCGAACTCCCAGAATGACTACGTCCCCAACCTCACCGCTGAGGTCAACAAGGGCTGCGACACGGTCATCGCCGTTGGCGGGCTCATGGGGGACGCGGTCAAGAAGGTGGCGGCCCAGAACCCGAAGCAGCAGTTCGCCGAGATCGACAACGGTTCCTCAGGGCCCAACGTCTACGGCCTCCAGTACAACACCGCGCAGGGAGGCTTCCTCGGCGGTTACCTTGCAGCAGCCATGACCAAGACGGGCAAGGTCGCGACTTACGGCGGACTGAACATCCCGCCGGTGACCATCTACATGGATGGCTTCTGGGAGGGCGTGCAGTACTACAACAAGGCCAAGAGCAAGACCGTCCAGGTCCTCGGCTGGGATGAGAAGAACCAGAAGGGTGGCACCTTCGCCCAGTCCTTCACCGACCAGAACAAGGGCCGCTCAGTCTCCCAGGCCTTCGTCCAGCAGGGTGCGGACATCCTCTTCCCCGTTGCCGGTGGGACCGGCCTTGGGTCAGGCGCCGCGGCTCAGGCCTCGGGTGGCAAGGTCAGCGTCCTGTGGGTTGACACCGACGGCTGCGTCAGTGCCGCGCAGTACTGCAAGTACTTCCTCTCGAGCGTGGAGAAGAACCTCACCGACTCAGTGACCGAGTACGCCACGGCCTCTGCCTCGGGGACGTTCCCGACCGGCAGCTACATCGGCGACCTCAAGAACAACGGCACCGGTCTGGCTCCCTTCCACGAGTTCGAGTCCAAGGTGCCGGCCACGCTCAAGACCGAGCTCGACCAGGTCAAGGCGGACATCATCTCGGGCAAGATCACCCTTACCTCGCCCAGCCAGCCCAAATAGGTTTGACTTGAGATAGCACCCTGAGGGGGAGCACTGATGTGCTCCCCCTCAGGTCTTGTCATGGTCTTCGGTCTTCGCTCGAGCCGGTCCTGGAGGTTACGCTGAAGCTCCAACTGCGAGGCATCACAAAGCGTTTCGGCCCGCTGGTCGCCAACGATGCGATCGATCTCGTGGTCCAGCCCGGTGAGATCCATGCGCTGCTCGGAGAGAATGGCGCCGGCAAGAGCACGTTGATGAATGTCCTCTATGGCCTTTACCAGCCCGACGCCGGCGAGATCCTGATCGACGACGTGCCGGTGACGTTCAAAGGCCCCGGCGACGCGATGGCCGCAGGCATCGGCATGGTTCACCAGCACTTCATGCTGATCCCGGTCTTCACCGTTGCCGAGAACGTCGAGCTCGGGCATGAGCAGACTCGTCGCTTCGGCTTTCTCGACCACCGCAGCGCCCGGCGACTGGTTTCAGAGGTCTCCGCCCGTTACGGTCTGGACGTTCCACCGGATGCCATGGTGGCTGACCTGCCGGTCGGGGTGCAACAACGTGTTGAGATCGTCAAGGCGCTGGTCCGCAACGCCAGTGTGCTCATCCTCGACGAGCCGACGGCGGTGCTCACTCCACAGGAGACCGACGAGCTGATGCAGGTGATGCGCGCCCTTCGCGACGGCGGTACGTCGATCGTCTTCATCACCCACAAGCTCCGCGAGGTTCGCGCCGTGGCCGACCGGATCACCGTCATCAGACGCGGCAAGGTGGTTGGCGAGGCATCGCCCTCGTCCTCCTCAGCCGAGCTGGCGTCGATGATGGTCGGCCGCCCGGTTCAGCTGACGATCGACAAGGCTCCCGCAGCGCCCGGTGAGCCGGTCATCGAGGTCGACTCGTTGCGCGTGGTCAACGAGACCGGTCAGGTGCTCGTCGATGACGTCAGCTTCTCGGTGCACGCAGGGGAGATCTTTGCGGTCGCCGGGGTGCAGGGAAATGGCCAGACCGAGCTGACGGAGTGTCTGATCGGGTTGACCCGGCCGACCTCCGGACGCGTTCGGATCGATGGCGATGACGTGACCCGGGAGAGCATCGACCAGATCCTCTCGCGCGGCGTCGGCTATGTACCCGAGGACCGGTCCCACGACGGACTTGTGGAGAGTTTCAGCATTGCGGAGAACCTCGTCCTCGACATCTTCGACCAGGCGCCATTCGCCAAAGGTCCTTCCCTGGACCTCAAAGCGATCGACGACAATGCGCAGAGCCGGGTGCAGGAGTTCGATATCCGCACCACGTCGATCGCCGCCAGTGCCTCGACGCTGTCCGGCGGCAACCAGCAGAAGCTGGTCCTGGCCCGGGAGCTGTCCCGTCCACTGCGGCTTCTGGTGGTGGCCCAGCCAACGCGTGGGGTCGACGTCGGGTCCCAGGAGTTCGTGCACAGACGGATCATCGAGGAGCGTGACAGCGGCGCCGCCGTGGTCCTGGTCTCCAGCGAGCTCGACGAGGTCCTCGGGCTCGCCGACCGCATCGCGGTGATGTACCGGGGTCGCATCATCGGCGAGGTGCCAGGCGGCACCCCCGCCGCGGAGATCGGACTACTGATGGCCGGGTCCAAGGTTGGGGAGGCGCAGTGAGCGAGGACCAGCCGATCAGCCAGACCCGGCCGAGCCGCGAGACCCGGCCGAGCCTCGGCCGGCGGATGGTCGACGCGGTGAGGTACGGCAACACTGCAGTCCTGACCTTCTTGGCCGTCCTCGTGGCAATGGCCGTCGGTGCCGTGCTCATCGCGGTGGCCGACCCTGACACCCGCACTGCTGCCCAGTACTTCTTCTCGGCGCCGATGGACACGTTCAGAGCGGCCGGACAGGCGGTCTTCGGCGCCTATGCCGCGCTGTTCCACGGCTCGGTCTATAACCCGGCAACCGCTTCCAAGGGCACGCTCGCGGGTGTCCTGGGCCCGATCTCCGAGACGCTTGTCAACGCCACCCCCCTCATTGTGGGCGGGTTGTCGGTCGGGCTGGCATTTCGGGCCGGCCTGTTCAACATCGGCGGCCAGGGCCAGATCATCATGGGCGCGATCTTCGCCGGCTACGTGGGATTCGCGTGGCACCTGCCGGCGGTGCTGCACCTGCTGGTCGCCATCATCGCCGGAATCATCGGTGGGGCGCTGTGGGGAGGTCTCGCGGGGTTCCTGAAAGCTCGTACGGGTGCGCATGAGGTCATCACGACGATCATGCTCAACTACATCGCCTACAGCCTCCTGGGCTTCCTGCTCGGGCTCAAGGGCTTCCAGCGTCCGCCCTACGGGCAGGCAATCAGCAACGTCGTCGACGACAATGCGAAGCTTCCGGCCCTGCTGGGCAGCGGACTACGCGTCCACACCGGCCTCTTCGTGGCACTGCTGGCAGCCCTTGGCGTGTGGTGGCTGCTCTCTCGAAGCACCCTGGGCTTTCAGCTGCGTGCCGTGGGCGCCAACCAGTTCGCAGCCCGAACAGCGGGGATGAGTGTCGAGCGCAGCTACACCATCGTGATGATTCTGGCGGGTGCCCTTTCCGGTCTTGCTGGTGTGTCGCAGATCCTGGGCACCAACAGCGCGATCACCCAGGACATCGACGCCGGCATCGGGTTCGATGCCATCACGGTTGCGCTGCTGGCCAGGGCCACGCCTGGGGGAACCGTGCTGGCCGGGCTGCTCTTCGGGGCCCTGCGGGCGGGGGGCGTTCAGATGCAGTCCAGCACCGGTATCCCGATCGACCTGGTCCAGGTGATTCAGTCGCTCATCGTCCTGTTCATCGCCGCGCCGATGCTGATTCGCTCGATCTTCCATCTCCGCGCGGCGCGCGGTGGGCTCGGGCCGCAGCTTGCGAAGGGGTGGAACGGGTGAGCTCGCAGACCACACCACCACCTCCCGGGGCAGCCGCGCCGGACGTCATCGTGCATACGGTGGTCGTGCTCCCAGTAAGCCGGCGCCGCCGCATCGTGACCGGGAGTGCGATCTTCCTGGTCGGGCTGGTCTGCACGCTGCTCCTGGGCATGGGCTCGCGCAACGGATTTGACGCCTCGTTCCAGCTCGCGCCGTCCGACGCACGCATCCAGGTGCCCAACGTGACCCTCCCGGCGCGTCTGACCGGGGTCGTGCTCGGCATATTTGTGATGAGCCTCGGCCTGTTCCAGGTCTTCCGTGGGTTCAGAAAGCGCTCGATGACCTGGGTGCTCGCTGTCACCGGGCTCAGTTTCATGGTGGCCTTCCTCTGCTGGGCGGCAACGGGTGGGACCAAGGGCGGCACTCTGGACCTCCTCGGCCTCCTGCAGCAGTCCATCTTCCTTGCCATCCCCCTGATCCTGGGTGCCCTGGCGGGGGTGCTGTGTGAGCGCTCCGGCGTGATCAACGTGGCCATCGAGGGGCAGATGCTCTCTGGCGCCTGGGCGGGAGCGCTTGTCGGCACGCTGGTTCACAACAACGTCCTGGGCATTGTCGGGGCGGTGATCGCAGGAGGACTGATGGGTCTCCTGCTCGCAGTCTTCGCGATCCGCTACTTCGTCAACCAGGTGGTTCTGGGAGTCGTGCTCAACGTCCTCGCCCTCGGCCTCACCGGATTCATCTACGACGCGCTGATGCAGCCCAACCAGGACACGCTGAACAACCCCGGGTTCTTCGGTCCGATCAAGATCCCGGTGCTGGGGGACATCCCGATCGTGGGGCCGCTGCTGTTCGACGCCAACGTGATCGTCTATATCACCTACGTTCTCATCGTCGTCATCGACGTGGCGCTGTTCCGGACCCGGTGGGGGCTGCGTGCAAGGGCCGTCGGTGAGCACCCCAAGGCGGCCGACACGGTGGGCATCAACGTGGCCAGCATCCGTTACCGCAACGTCGTATACGGCGGCATGGTCGCCGGCCTGGCCGGTGCCTTTCTCACCATCGGTGCGGTCGGCGCCTTCTCCAAGAACATCTCCTCAGGTAAGGGTTTCATCGCGCTGGCCGCGGTCATCTTCGGTAGATGGAGCCCCCGCGGCGCCATCGGAGCGGCACTGCTGTTCGGGTTCGCGGATGCTCTGCAGACCGTGTTGTCATTCACCCAGACTCCGATCACGATCCCGTCCAGCTTCCTGGCGATGCTCCCGTACCTCGCCACCTTGTTCGCCGTCGCCGGGCTCGTTGGGCGGGTCAGGGCACCTGCCGCGGACGGAGAGCCTTATGTCAAAGGCTGAACCTCTGAGCCTGGCCGCCGCCGTGGACTGGGATCTGTTGAATGCCAAGGCAACCGAGGCGATGCAACGCGCCTACGCGCCCTATAGCAGCTTCCCTGTCGGTGTGGCCGGTCTGGTCGATGACGGCCGCATCGTGACTGGCTGCAACGTCGAGAACGCCGCCTACGGGCTAACGCTGTGCGCCGAGTGCGGGATGGTCTCTGCGCTGCACCTGAGCGGCGGCGGCCGACTCGTTGCGGTGTCATGTGTGAACCGCGGTGGCGACGCGCTGATGCCTTGCGGGCGCTGCCGGCAGCTCTTGTGGGAGAACGGCGGACCGGGCTGTCAGGTCATGACAGCGGCCGGTGTTCGGACCATGGCCGACCTGCTGCCCGACGCCTTCGACCGCGAGGACCTCGAGGGAGGATCCGGGCGTGACTGACTCGTTTGACGCCGTTGATGTCATCATCGCCAAGCGCAACAAGCAGGAGCTGACCAACGCTCAGATCGCCTGGGTGATCGACGCCTATACACACGGACTCGTCGCCGAAGAGCAGATGTCGTCCCTGGCCATGGCGATCCTGCTCAACGGCATGAACCGTCGTGAGATCTCCGCCTGGACCGCGGCGATGATCGCCTCGGGTGAGCGGATGGACTACTCATCGCTGTCCCGTCCGACCTCGGACAAGCACTCGACTGGTGGGGTCGGTGACAAGATCACCCTGCCACTGGCCCCTCTCGTCGCGGCGTGTGGCGTTGCGGTCCCTCAGCTCTCCGGTCGGGGTCTTGGGCACACAGGGGGGACCCTGGACAAGCTTGAGTCCATCCCGGGCTGGCGCGCTTCCTTGTCCAAGGAGGAGATGATGCGCCAGCTCGAGGAGGTCGGTGCCGTGATCTGCGCGGCTGGGGACCAGCTGGCCCCGGCCGACCGGAAGCTCTACGCGCTGCGCGATGTCACCGGCACCGTCGAGGCGATTCCGCTGATCGCCAGCTCGATCATGAGCAAGAAGATTGCCGAGGGCACCAAGGCGCTGGTGCTCGATGTGAAGGTCGGCTCGGGCGCGTTCATGAAGGAGGTGGCGTCGGCACGTGAGCTGGCACGCACGATGGTCGAGCTCGGCACCGATGCCGGCGTGAACACGGTCGCGCTGTTGACCAACATGCAGACTCCCCTGGGCCTGACTGCCGGCAACGCCCTTGAGGTGCGCGAGTCGGTCGAGGTGCTTGCCGGGGGCGGCCCACTCGACGTCACGGAGCTGACCCTGGTCCTTGCCCGCGAGATGTTGGCCGCGGCCGGGCGGGCGGACGTCGACCCTGCCGATGCGCTCAGGGACGGACGAGCCATGGATGTATGGCGCCGCATGGTCGCCGCCCAGGGTGGAGACCCTTCGGCGACGCTGCCGGTCGCGAGGGAGACCCACCAGATCCTGGCTCCTGGCTCCGGAGTGCTGACCCAGCTTGACGCTCTCAAGGTGGGTGTGGCCGCCTGGCGACTGGGCGCTGGGCGGGCGCGCAAGGAGGACCAGGTCCAGGCCGGTGCGGGCATCGAGATGCACGCCAAACCCGGCGCAGTACTACGAGCGGGCGACCCGTTGATCACCCTGCACACCGACACTCCCGAACGTTTCGACCGGGCCATCGAGGCGCTCGAGGGCGCGTACTTCATTGCGCCAGAGGGGTCCAGGCCCGATCTGCTTCCACTCGTGATCGACCGGATCAGCTGACCGGTCCGACGCCCAGGCTCGGCTGGCTCTGCGGCTAGGGTGAGCGGATGCCCCAACTCATCAGTGCACCCGTAAGGATCCCGGCCCCCGGCGACAAGATCATCAATGAGCATGTAGGCCTGATCAGCACCGGGACCCTTGCTGTTTCCGTCGCTCACATGGTCGCGCCCCCCAACTGGGGAGAGCCCTTCCAGACGCCCGAGTTCGACGAGATCACGCTTGTCCTGGCGGGCACGATGGTTGTGGAGCACGAGGGCGGGTCCACGTCGGTACTCGCCGGGCAGTCGATCCTGACCGGAGCCGGGGAACGCGTCCGATACTCCTGCGGCGAGGACGGCGCCGAGTACGTCGCCGTCTGTCTCCCGGCCTTCTCTCCCAACGCAGTCAACCGCGAGGCCTGATTTTGCTCACCGACGACACGCTGCGACGCGTCCCAAAGGCGCTGCTGCACGATCATCTCGACGGCGGACTGCGCCCCCAGACGATCGTTGAGCTGGCCGAAGCTGTTGGCTACCAGGGACTTCCGGTGCGTGAGGCTGATGCGCTCGGCGCCTGGTTCAGGGGAAGCGCGGACTCCGGGTCCCTCGAGCGCTACCTCGAGACCTTTGCGCAGACGCTGGGCGTCATGCAGACGGCGGAAGGCCTTCACCGAGTCGCCAGCGAGTGCGTGCGGGATCTGGCTGCCGACGGGGTCGTCTATGCCGAGGTCCGTTACGCACCGGAGCAGCACCTGGAAGAAGGACTGTCGCTCGAGGATGTGGTCGAGGCGGTGAACGCAGGCTTCCGTGACGGCGAGGTGATCGCGGCCGCATCAGGCCAGGTGATCCGGGTGACCGCCCTGCTCACGGCGATGCGCCAGGCCGCCAAAGGGACCGAGATCGCGCGGCTCGTGGTGAGGTACCGCGACGAGGGCGTATCGGGCTTCGACATCGCTGGGGCCGAAGCAGGTTTCCCGCCAACCCGTCACCTGGACGCCTTCGAGTACCTCCGGCGGGAGAACGCCCACTTCACCATCCACGCCGGCGAGGCCTTCGGGCTCCCCAGCATCTGGGAGGCGATCCAGTGGTGCGGCGCCGACCGGCTCGGCCATGGGGTTCGCATCGTCGACGACGTTCGGGTGGCGGCCAGGCCGTATGCCGCCGACGTCGCCTACGCGGCAGCCGCGGATCCTTCCGAGGTCGTACTGGGCGGGCTGGCGGCATACGTGAGGGACCGGCGGATCCCGCTCGAGATGTGTCCGAGCAGCAACGTGCAGACGGGGGCTGCCGAATCCATTGCGCTGCACCCGATCTCGCTGTTGAAGCGGCTCAAGTTCCGGGTCACGGTCAACACCGACAACCGTCTGATGAGCGGCACATCAATGACCCGGGAGATGTCGCTGCTGGTCAACGACGCGGGATGGACTCTTGAGGACCTTCGCTGGGCCACCATCAACGCGATGAAGTCTGCCTTCATCCCCTTCGACGAGCGGCTGGCCATCATCGACGGCGTGGTCAAGCCGGGGTTCGCGGCCCTGACAGAGAGCTGACGAACCTCTAAGAGGAGGGCGAGTCGACCGGGTCCACCGGGATGAGGCGACGCCGCAGGGCGGCATCTCGCTCCAGCCGGACAGCGTCGCGTCGGCGACGATCGGCTATGACCGCAGCCAGGACCAGCTCGGGATGCGCTTCCCGCGGAGGCTGGGGTGCGACATACGAGACGACTTCATCCCGGAGCTGGACGCCGAGGGCGGCGCGGGACTGGTCGCTCAGAAGAGGCGCGCGCATGAGGAACTGACGCACCGCCATGGCCAGCCCGTCGGGGAGCCTGGCGATGTCAGCGCCGGCCGCCCAGGCGGCCAGCTGTGGAGGCATCATGGGAGGCGGCGGCAAGGCGATGTGGACCCGCTCCCGCACGACGTAGGTTCCGGCTGCGTAGTCGCCCAGGCGTTTGCCCTTGCTGCTCACCAGGCCGCTGACCAGCGCGGGCACCCCGAACAGGACCCAGATCTCAACGAACCCGACCAGGGCCCGAGTGAGGGCCTGACGGAACCCGATCGGTCCTGCGTCGTCACGGACGGTCCGCAGACCCGTGGCCAGCTTGCCCAGGGAACGACCTCGGGTCAGGGTCTCGGTCGTGGTCGGGAGACCGACCGCGACCATCGCCAGGAGCACCGTCAGGGCCACGCCGATGAGGGCGTCGTCGGTGTTTCCGGTCATTGTCGTGGCCGCCAACAGCCCAACCCACAGAACTACTCCTGCGACCAACAGATCCAGGGCGCCGGACAGGGCGCGGATGGCGACCCCTGCTGCGGGCAGCTCAAGGGCGACAGCCTCACCGGTAACGAGGTCGTCGACACCGACGCCGAGCGTGCTGCTGCTCATCCTCGGCCGTTGCTCATGATCCATTCAGCCTAACCGGCATGACCCGCGGACGAGCCCTTCCGCGCAATACAGTGAGGTTGTGGATCTGGACGCGTTCGTTGCAGCCCATCAGGGGGAGTGGAGGCGCTTGGAGTACTTGGCGCGCCACGGGTCGGGCAGTGGCGCGGAGGCCGACGAGCTGCTCGACCTGTACCAGCGGGTCGCCACGCATCTGTCCGTCGTCCGTTCGGCCGCGCCGGACCCGAGCCTGGTGGCCTATCTTTCCTCGTCGCTTGCTCGGGCCCGAACCCGTTCTGCCGGAACGGGATCGGTTAGCTGGTCTGATCTTCGGGGCTTCTTCAGCAGCACGTTTCCCGCTGCCTTGTATCGCACCCGCTGGTGGTGGATCCTCACCGCTTTTGCCAACATCGCCGTCGCCCTGGTCATCGGTTGGTGGTTCCTCTCGCACCCGAAGCTCGAGTCGACACTGATGTCCCCGTCGCAGATCGACAAGCTGGTCAACTCTGACTTCCAGCACTACTACAGCGAGTTCGCGGCGACCCATTTCGCCGCTGAGGTCTGGACCCACAACGCGTGGATCACGGCCTTGTGCATCGCCTTCGGCATCCTTGGAGCCCCGGTCGTCTATCTGCTCTTCCAGAACATGCTCAACGTTGGACTCATCGGCGCGGTGATGATCAACCACAACCGTGGCGCACTGTTCTTCGGCCTGATCCTGCCGCATGGATTCCTGGAGCTGACGGCTGTCTTCGTGGCCGGTGCGACGGGACTGCGACTGTTCTGGGCGTGGATCGATCCCGGACCGCGATCCCGCGCTACCGCAGTGGCCCAGGAAGGCCGCTCGGCCATGTCGGTGGCTCTCGGCCTGGTGGTCGTGCTGGCCATCTCGGGAATCATTGAGGCCTTCGTGACGCCCTCGCCGATGCCAACATGGGCCCGGATCAGCATCGGGGTGCTGGCCGAGGTCGGCTTCCTCGCCTACGTCTTCACGGTCGGCCGTTGGGCGTGTGAACGCGGTGCAACCGGCGACGTGTCTGCGCGCGATGCTGGCGACCGAGCCCCCGTTGCCGGCTGACAGCCACGCCAGACCTGGGACGTCAGGCGATGAGTCATGTGTCGCTGAGGCCATTCAGCCAGTGACTCTTCGCCTCTGACCGCCGAGGTGTGGGCTGGCTTGGGCTGTCGAGCTGGAGGCATGCTGGGGATGGCTGGCACGTTGACAGTGAGCGATCTTCTGGACGGTCCCGAGGCGTTGGATCTGGAGTGCCTGGAGCGGATCTATCTCAACGGCTACGTGCCGAACCTTCAGGTCGGCGGGCAGGCAGGTGGTGTCGTTCATGACGCACCTGGGTAACCCGATTCCCGCGCCGGCGATCATGGAGAAGATGGGCACAGCGTTCCGCCACTGCGTCCACGCTATTCGCCGAGGCCAACCAGATCCCGGTGGTTCGCTTCCACAAGGTTGACCGAAGATCGCCGTCATGGGTCGCTACCTGGCCGCCGACCGGCCACCCGCACCCGCCGAGCTACGCCAAGCACTGACCATCATCGACCGCAACGTCCACGCCTACATCGACCACACCCGCCTGGGAAAGGCAGCCTGAAAACTCAAGACCCGTTCATGAGTTGGAGGGACCAAGCCGGGGCTAGCACATATTTGGACGGGAATCGTGTTTGTCCACAGGGCAATTCGTGCCCGAGGCTACCGTTTGAGAGGGCAGGGG
>JBDTYK010000003.1:0-37934 GCA_040005715.1 Actinomycetota bacterium
ACGACTTCCTCTTCGTCCTCGTGCCCGGGGATCGTGAGATCTCGTGGCCCAAGCTCCGCAGCCTGTTGGGGGTCACGCGAGTGTCGATGCCCGATGCACAGGTGGCAAAAGATGTCACCGGATACGAACGCGGAACGATCACGCCCTTCGGCTCCAGTCGCCCATGGCCGGTCATCGCCGACGAAACCGTTGAAGGCAGAGCCATCTCGCTCGGTGGGGGTGCGCATGGCGTCGCCTTCACTGCTGACGGAAGCGACGTCATACGCGCCCTCGCGGCTCAGGTTGCCGACGTCACAGACCCTCGCGCATCGGGATCCTGACGCCACGCTCCTGCGCGGTCCGTTCGGCGATGTCGTAGCCCGCGTCCACGTGTCGGATGACGCCCATCCCGGGGTCGTTTGTCAGGACTCGGGCCAGCTTCTGGGCGGCCAGCGCCGTGCCGTCGGCCACCGACACCTGACCCGAATGGATCGACCGTCCGATGCCGACGCCTCCGCCGTGGTGGATCGAGACCCACGTGGCTCCTGAGGCTGTGTTGATCAGCGCGTTGAGCAGGGGCCAGTCGGCAATGGCGTCCGAGCCGTCTGCCATGGACTCGGTCTCGCGGTAGGGGGACGCCACCGAGCCGGCATCCAGGTGGTCGCGACCAATGACGATCGGCGCCTCGAGCTCGCCGGATGCGACCATCTCGTTGAACTTCAGCCCGGCGACGTCGCGCTCGCCGTACCCGAGCCAGCAGATGCGGGCGGGAAGACCCTGGAAGGCGACCTTCTCGCCGGCGGCACGCATCCACTTCTGGAGGCGGTCATTGTCAGGGAACAGGTCCATGACTGCCTTGTCGGTCTTGTAGATGTCCTGCGGGTTACCCGAGAGGGCTGCCCAGCGGAAGGGGCCCCTGCCCTCGCAGAACAAGGGGCGGATGTAGGCGGGGACGAATCCCGGGAACTCGAAAGCCCTTTCGTAGCCTCCCAGCTGGGCCTCGGCGCGGATCGAGTTGCCGTAGTCGAAGACCTCTGCCCCGCCATCCTGGAACTCGACCATGGCCTGGACCTGCTTGGCCATCGAGGCACGGGCCCGGTCGGTGAACTCCTCCGGCTTCTTCTCGGCGTAGTCGTGCCAGTCGCCGATGTCGATGCCCTCCGGGAGGTAGGACAACGGGTCGTGAGCACTGGTCTGGTCAGTGACGATGTCGATCTCCACCCCTCGGCGCAGGAGCTCGGGGAAGACCGTGGCGCAGTTGCCGACCAGACCGACCGAGAGCGCCTTGCGGTCCCTTTTGGCAGCCATGCATTGGGCAATCGCGTCGTCGATGTCCTTGGCCATGACGTCGAGGTAGCGGTGCTGGACCCGCCGCTGAAGATGCGCCTCGTCGACGTCGACAAGCAGACAGACACCGTCGTTCAGCGTCACGGCCAGCGGCTGCGCACCGCCCATGCCACCGGCACCACCGGTGAGAGTGAGGGTGCCGGCAAGGGTGCCGTTGAAACGCTTGTCGGCTATGGCTGCGAACGTCTCAAAGGTGCCCTGGAGGATGCCCTGGGTGCCGATGTAGATCCACGAGCCCGCCGTCATCTGCCCGTACATCGTCAGGCCCAGGTGCTCGAGGCGGCGGAACTCGGGCCAGGTCGCCCAGTCGCCAACGAGGTTGCTGTTGGCCAGGATCACCCGCGGCGCCCACTCATGGGTGCGCATCACGCCAACCGGCCGGCCGGACTGGACGAGCATGGTCTCGTCCTTCTCGAGCGTGGTCAGGGTGCGGACCATGGCGTCGAACGACTTCCAGTCGCGGGCCGCCTTGCCGGTGCCGCCATAGACGACCAGGTCGTCAGGGTTCTCGGCGTTCTCGGGGTCGAGGTTGTTCATGAGCATCCGCAAAGGGGCCTCGGTGGTCCACGACTTGGCGGTGAGGGTCGTGCCTCGGGGTGCGCGGACGGGACGGGCGCCTTCCATGACGAGTCTCCTTCATTTTCGTCCGGACACCGCTGCGGCACCGTTTGGGGCTGCTCGGAGCGCCGATTCGGTGCCGGCGCGGTGTTCGGTCGAGGTGGGTGAGGTGGGTGTTGGTGTCGGTGAGGTGGGTGGGTGAGGGGGTGGGCGAGGGGTTGGTGGGGGAAATGGTTCAGTCGAGTGGGCCGGTGACAGCTTCGACGGCACGCAGCGCGCCGCCAGTGGCGACGAACTGGACCGCCGCCTCGATCTGGGGTGCCAGGAACTTGTCGGGACCGGGCCCGGTGGTTGTCTCGCGAAGTGCGTCGATCACCGCTGCGGTGGCGGGCGACGGTTCCAGTGGAGCCCTCAGCTGTATGCCGCGTGCGGTCGTCAGCAGCTCGACCGCGAGCACGCGGGTGAGGCCGTCTACCGACCGGCGTAGCTTGCGCGCCCCGGACCAGCCCATGGATACGTGGTCCTCCTGCATCGCCGAGCTTGGAATCGAGTCAACGCTCGCTGGAACCGCGAGGCGCTTCATCTCCGAGACGATTGCCGCGGCGGTGTACTGGGCGATCATGTGCCCCGAGTCCACGCCCGGGTCGTCGGCCAGGAAAGCATTGAGGCCGTGGCTGCGCGAGACGTCCAGGAAGCGGTCGGTCCGACGCTCGGACATGCTTGCGACGTCGGCCGCCACGATGGCGAGAAAGTCCAGGACATAGGCCACTGGCGCACCGTGGAAGTTGCCGTTGGACTCCACGCGGCCATCCAGGGTGATCACGGGGTTGTCCACGGCGGCGGCGAGCTCGCGGCCGGCGACCAGTGCGGCGTGATCGACCGTGTCGCGTGCAGCACCGGCGACCTGCGGTGCGCAGCGCAGCGAGTAGGCGTCCTGCACCCGCGGGCAGTCCTCGTTGTCGTGGCTGGCGCGGATCGGACTGCCCGCCAGGATCCGGAGCAGGTTGGCAGCTGAGGCGGCCTGGCCCGGGTGGGGGCGCAGCTCCTGCAGGTCAGCGGCGAAGACGTCGTCAGTGCCCAGCAGACCCTCAACGCTCATCGCCGCGGTGAGGTCAGCAACCTTGAGCAGGTGGCGCAGGTCCGTGATCGCAAGAACCAGCATGCCGAGCATCCCGTCGGTGCCGTTGATCAGAGCCAGGCCCTCCTTCTCGCGCAACACGATCGGCGTGATGCCCGATTTGGCCAGCGCGTCCGCGGCCGAGCACAGCTCGCCGTTCTCATCGCGGACCGGTCCTTCGCCCATGGCGGCGAGCGCGCAGTGCGCCAGAGGCGCCAGGTCGCCAGAGCAGCCGAGGCTGCCGTACTCGTGGACCACCGGGGTGATCCGGGCGTTCAACATCGCCGCGTACGCCGTTGCCGTCTCCTCGCGAACTCCGGTGCGCCCAGTGGTCAGGGTGGAGAGGCGCAGCAACATGAGCGCGCGGATGACCTCTCGCTCGACCTCGGGGCCTGAGCCGGCGGCGTGGGAGCGGACCAGGCTGCGTTGCAGCTGCGCACGCATCTCGGGCGCGATGTGCTTGGTCGCGAGCGCACCGAAGCCGGTGGAGACCCCGTAGTGCGGCTCGACGTCATCGGCAAGACCTTCGATGATCCTGCGGCTCTTGCGAATCTCCTCGAGCGCGTCCGTGGCGATCTCGACGCGCGCGTCGTCCCGGGCGACCGCCACGACGTCCTCGAACGAGACGGGACCGATACCGACAGTGACAGTCCTGGCAGCCGGCGAGCCCGCGCGCCCGTTAGCCAGCAGGTCTGCGGAGGAATGAGCTGATGTCATGACCTCATTGGAGCGCAGCTGAGCGTGGTGAACCATCCCTGACCAGGCGAAAGTGTCTCAGATCTGAGACACCTGCGGGCGGGGAGCTACGAGCGCTTCGCCGGGACGATAGCCCGAGCACAGGATGCGCAACCAGCCGATCCGGCCGTCGCGCTCGGAGAGGTACGCCTGTTGCTCGATGAGGTACTCGCCGTCCGGGCGCTTCACCCGCAGTCGATATCCGACTCGCCTTCGGTCAGCGAACCCATCGCATTCCATCTGCTCGATCGCCTGGATCAGGTCCCCGTCGCCGAACCAGTCATCAAGCACGCCCACGACCTCATCGGGACTGCTCGCGTCCCAGATCTCCCCTGGCGTCATCGCCCAGAAGTCCACCTCGGGGTGGATGAGCGCGCGGATGCGAACGTAGTCCTTTGCCGCGACAGCGGTGGCGAACGCGGCCCCGAGGTCCTGATCCATGCGCCGACTGTATCGGCGCGCCCAGGTGCGCGGTCATGCAAGGTCCCGGGCAAGGGCGGCCCCGCCCCAGGCTGCAGGTCCAGCCGCCAGGTCTCGCATCTGAGACACTTTCACCATGGCCAACGCCCCAGCAGCAAGCCAGGCCCTTGCTGTCCTGCGCCTGCTGGCACGGCACAGCGAGCCGGTGCCGGCCTCGGCGATTGCCCGCGACCTCGGCGTGCCCAGGTCGAGCGTCTATCACCTGCTCACGGTGCTCTGCGACCAGGGATTCGTGGTGCATCTGGCTGAGGAGCGGCGCTTTGGCCTGGGTGTCGCTGCCTTCGAACTGGGCTCGGCCTACACCCGACAGGCGCCTCTGCAGCGCCTCGCGCGTCGGCCGATGGTGCTCCTGGTGGACGCGACGAAACACAACGCACACCTTGCCGTGCTGCATGGCCGCGATGTCCTCTACGTCATCGAGGAGCGGGCGCCCGGCCGGCCGCCGCTGGTCACGGATGTTGGCGTGCGCCTCCCGTCGCAGCTGACGGCGAGCGGGCTCGCGATGCTGGCTTCCCTTCCGCCGCAACAGGTTCGGGCCCTCTTCCCCTCCCGCGACGCCTTCGTCCAACGCCACGGTGTCAGCCCGACAACGCTGTCCGGCCTGCGATCTGTGCTGACCCAGGTGCGTCGGGACGGCTTCGCCACCGAGGATGGAACGGTGACACCCGACTTCGCCTCGGTGGCAGCGCCAGTGCTCGACCACAGCGGCCATCCCGTGGCGGGTATCGCGGTGACGTACCCCACGGCAGAAGTGACCGAAGACCGGGGGCGGTACATCGTTGAGCAGGTCATCCGGACCGCGGCTGACCTGACGCGTCGTGTAGGAGGCCATGCCTGATGTCCCACCCGCAGCCTGTCGCCATCGTCCTCTGCGGGGGAACCTCCCGCCGGATGGAGGGACATGACAAAACTCGCGAGCTCCTCGGCGGGACAACAGTATTGGACCATCTGCTCAACGGCCTGCCTTCGAGCTGGGCCGCTGTCTGCGTCGGCGATGAGCGAGCCACCACACGATCGGTCCAGTGGTGCCGCGAGTCACCGACTGGCGGAGGCCCTGTCGCCGCGATCGCCGCCGGCCTCGACCACCTGGCTGAGGCGGATGGCGGACACCAGGAACGCGACGAGTCCGCGCAGATCTGTGTCGTGGTCGGCGGCGACATGCCCTTTGCGGGTGCAGCCCTGGTCAACCTGGTGGACGCGTTGACCGCACAGCCTTCGCTTGACGGCGTGCTGGCAAGTGACCCCGGCGGCCGACAGCAGCCGCTGCTCGCGGCATACCGCTGTCTTGCCTTTCGCGCAGCGCTACCCGGCGAACCGGCTGGCGCGAGAGTCATGGGTGTCGTTGACGCCATGGCGACCGGGACTGTGCCGTGCGCTGCCCGCTTCTGCCTCGACGTAGACACCCCAGAGGCCCTTGAACAAGCCCGGCATATCGTCGAGGGATGAAGGCCATCACGATCCCCACACCCGGAAACGCAGAAGCACTCGTCCTCGATGAGGTGCCCACGCCGGACATCACCGCCCAGGAGGTTCTGGTCGAGGTGGCTGCCGCAGGCGTCAATCGCGCGGATCTCATGCAGCGCCAAGGGTTCTACCCACCCCCGCCGGGCGCATCGCCATACCCCGGCATGGAGGTCAGCGGAACGATCAGGGCCATAGGCAGCGACGTGACCGGATGGGCAGTGGGCGACGAGGTGTGCGCCCTGATCTCCGGCGGCGGGTATGCCGAGGCGGCGGCGGTTCCGGCCACGCAGCTCCTGCCGGTCCCAAGAAGCGTCTCTTTGGTCGACGCCGCGGCGCTTCCCGAGGTCGTCTGCACCGTGTGGTCGAACGCCTTCATGACAGCCAACCTGCAGCCTGGTCAGACCATCCTGATCCACGGCGGATCCAGCGGCATCGGAACCATGGCCATTCAGCTGGCCAGTGCGATCGGCGCCCGAATCGCCGTAACCGCGGGATCGGACGCGAAGCTCGAGGCCTGTCGCGCACTCGGGGCCCAGATCCTGGTCAACTATCGGGAGCAGGACTTCACACAGGTCCTGGCGGAGGCGACCAACGGACATGGGGCCGACGTGATCCTGGACAACATGGGCGCAAAGTATCTCGCCCGCAACGTCAGTGCGCTGGCGCTGAACGGACGGCTGGTCATCATCGGGCTGCAAGGTGGTGTCAAGGCGGAGATCGACATCAACGCGCTGCTTCGCAAGTGCGCCGCGATCATCGCCACGTCTCTTCGGTCACGGCCCCTCGAGGAGAAGGCAGCCATCGTGGCCGCCGTCCGGGAGCACGTCTGGCCGCTGATCGAGTCTGGCGCGGTCAGGCCGGTCGTGCATGGGACCTTCCCGCTGGCCAAGGCCGGCGACGCTCATCGCGAGCTGGAAGCCGGCACCCACATCGGCAAGATCCTGCTCACGACCTGACTCGCGACCGGACACCTCGGCGGCACCGTTTCGGGACCTCTAGCAGCCGAAAACGGTGCCACGGCGGTGTTCGGACCGGCGTGCGGGGCTGGGGCGGGGGCTGGCGTGGGGGACCGGCGTGGGGGACCGGCGTGGGGGGCTGGGCTCAGCGGGAGTCGCTGCCGCCCACACCACTGGCGCGACCAGCCTCGAGCCGAGCCACCGGCAGCCGGAACGGGGAGCACGACACGTAGTCCAGGCCCACTTCGTGGAAGAAGTGCACCGAGGCGGGATCTCCGCCGTGCTCGCCGCAGACACCGAGCTTGAGATCGGGGCGGGCCTTGCGACCTTCCTCGACCGCGATCTGGATCAGGCGCCCGACACCCTCAACATCCAGGGACTCGAAGGGTGAGACGCCGAAGATCCCCTTCTCCAGGTAGTCCGAGAAGAATGCCGCCTCGACGTCGTCGCGCGAGAAGCCCCACGTCATCTGAGTCAGGTCGTTGGTTCCGAAGGAGAAGAACTGGGCGGCCCCGGCGATGGCGCCGGCGGTCAGGGCAGCGCGCGGAAGCTCGATCATCGTCCCGACCATGTGGTCGAGGTGGACGCCCGAGCCGGTGCGGACCTCGTGGGCCACCGCCGCGATCTCCACCGCAATGCTCTCCAGCTCCTGGACCGCCCCGACGAGCGGCACCATGATCTCGACCCGCGGCACGCCGCCGGCCTTGACCCGCAGCGCCGCTGCCTCCAGGACGGCGCGCGCCTGCATGGCGAACAGGCCGGGAATCACCAGGCCCAGGCGCACGCCACGAAGTCCGAGCATCGGGTTCTGCTCGTGCAGCGCGTGCACGGCCTGAAGCAGTCGCAGGTCACCCTCGCGCGCTTCGCCCCGGGCCTCGGCGACTGCGACACGCACCGACAGGTCCGTGATATCCGGGAGGAACTCGTGCAGCGGAGGGTCGAGCAGACGAATCGTGACCGGGAGGCCGTCCATGGCCTCGAAGATGCCCGCGAAGTCGTCGCGCTGCAGCGGCAGCAGCTCGGCCAGGACCTTGTCGCGCTCCTCATCGGTGTCGGCCAGGATCAGGGCTTCCACCATCGGGCGGCGGTCGCCGAGGAACATGTGCTCGGTCCGGCACAGGCCGATACCCTCCGCGCCAAAACGCCGGGACCGTGCGGCATCAGCGGGGGTGTCTGCGTTGGCGCGAACGGCCAGCCGGCGGCAGCCGTCGGCGATGCGCATGATCCGGTGGACGGCCCTGACCAGCTCGTCGGCCTCCTCCGAAGCGGGGTCGAGGTCACCCTCGAAGTAGCGGACGACCGGTGATGTGACCACCGGCACCTCACCCAGGAACACCTCGCCGGTCGTGCCGTCGATCGAGATGACCGTGCCCTCTTCGAAGACCCGCCCGTCCGGGGTCACGAAGTTCCTTGCCTTGGTGTTGACCTCGAGCTTCTCGGCTCCGCAGACACAGGTCTTGCCCATCCCCCGGGCAACAACGGCAGCATGTGAGGTCTTGCCGCCGCGGCTGGTCAGGATGCCTTCGGCGGCAATCATGCCGTTGAGGTCGTCGGGGTTGGTCTCGCGACGGACGAGGATGACCTTCTCGCCAGAGCGGGACCACTTCACCGCCGTGTACGAGTCGAAGACAACCTTGCCGACTGCGGCACCCGGCGAGGCGTTCATGCCCCTGGCGAGCAGCTCGCGGTTGGCCTCGTCCGCGAAGGCCGGGAACATCAGCTGCGCGAGCTGGGCGCCGGTCACTCTTTGCAGCGCCTCGGCCTCGTCGATAAGCCCCTCATCAAGCAGCTGGGTCGCAATGCAGAAGGCGGCACCGGCAGACCGCTTGCCGACCCGGGTCTGCAGCATCCACAGCTTGCCCCGCTCAATAGTGAACTCGATGTCGCACAGGTCGAGATAGTGCTTCTCGAGCTGGCTCATGATGTCCATCAGCCCGTCATACGAGGTCTTGTCCAGGTCCTTGAGGTCGGCCAGGGGCAAGGTGTTGCGGATCCCGGCCACCACGTCCTCACCCTGGGCGTTCGGCAGGTAGTCACCGTAGACGCCCTGAGCCCCCGAGGCCGGGTTGCGGGTGAACGCCACTCCCGTGCCCGAGTCTGCGGACACGTTGCCGAACACCATCGAGCAGATGCTGACCGCAGTGCCCAGATCGGTGGGGATGCGCTCCTGACGGCGGTACAGGATCGCCCTCTCGGCGTTCCACGAGTCGAAGACGGCCCGGACCGCCAGGTCCATCTGCTCGCGTGGCGCCTGCGGGAACTCCCGGCCCGCATGGTCATGCACGATTGCCTTGTACGTCTTGACCAGAGCCTGCATGTCGTCCGCGTCCAGGTCGAGGTCGTTCTTGGTGCCTTTGGACGCCTTGGCGGCTCGCAGCGCGTCGTCGAAGAGGTCGCCAGGGATATTGAGGACGGTCTTGCCGAACATCTGGATCAGCCGGCGGTAGGAGTCGAATGCGAACCGGTCGTCGCCCGCCTGCCTCGCCAGGCCGAGGACCGACTCGTCATTGAGCCCGATGTTCAGGACGGTGTCCATCATGCCGGGCATCGAGAACTTGGCGCCGGAGCGCACGGAGACCAGCAGCGGGTCATCGACCTGGCCCAGGGTCTTGCCCATGACCTTCTCGAGAGCGGCGAGGTGCTCGCTGACCTCGGCTTCCATCGCTGCAGGCTGGGTACCGTTGGCCAGATAGGACCGACATGCCTCGGTGGTGATGATGAACCCAGGCGGCACAGGCAGCCCCATCCGCGTCATCTCCGCCAGGTTCGCCCCCTTGCCGCCCAGTAGATCCTTGAGATCCTTGTGGCCTTCGGCGAAGTCATATACGAGCTTGGGCACGGGAGAACCTCCGGAGCGAAGATGCGAGCGGGTGTTCGCAGGCTAGCCCTGTTCATCCCGACGCCCGACACCCGTATCAGGGGGGGCTAACGCCCAAACCACCCGATTCTGGCAGCGCCGTGCCAAAGGGTCCGGATCCGCCGGTCGGAACCGGTAAACCGCCCTGGAACCGCCGGCTGAAAGCGCAGAGACCGGCTATATCAGTCAGATCGGAGCGAGGAACGCAGCCAGGGCTCCGGCATACATCGCGGGGTCCTTTGCTCCGCACAGCTCACGCGCTGAGTGCATGGACAGCATCGGCGCCCCGAAGTCCACGGTCGTGGCACCGGTCAGCGCAGCCGTCATCGGGCCCACCGTCGTGCCACAGGGCAGGTCGTTGCGGGAGACGAAGTGCTGCACCGGGACGGCAGCCTGCTCGCAGGCAGTGATGAACGCGGCCGCGCCAACGGAGTCGGTGGCGTAGCGAAGCTTGACGTTGGTCTTGAGCACCGGGCCGCCGTTGATCGCAATCTGGTGCTGGGGCTCGTGCTTCTCGGGATAGTTCGGATGGGTGGCGTGCGCCATATCCCCGGAGGCCACGATCGTCCCGGCAAGGGCACGATGGAACTCTTCGCGACCCCCTCCCGCCGCGATCACGATGCGTTCCAGGACCGTGGGCAGCAGCGTCGACATGGCGCCGCGCTCGGACTGGCTGCCGACCTCCTCGTGGTCGAACAGAACAAGCACGGGTATGGCGGGGATCGACGGCTGTCCCGACCCGGGGGGCGAGGCCAGGGCTGACGCCGCAGCGGCTGAACCCGACGTTGCCTCAGCGGTCTCACGTCCGCTCACCGCGTCGATCAGTGCCTGCACCCCGGCGTAGGTCGTTGCCAGGTTGTCCAGACGCGGGGCGGCGATCAGGTCGAGGTCCCGGCCGATCCGGCGCGACGGCTGCAGGTCGTGAGCCATGATGTCCCACGACAAGAGGTCGGCCGCATCGACTCCGGCCGCGGCAGCGAGGTAACCGCGGAAGTCCCCGGGCTCGGTGCTGACGCCCCACAGCGGGGTCAGGTGCTGCTGGGGGTTGAGCGCCAGGTTCTCGTTGACCCCCCGATCGAGGTGGGGCGCCAGCTGAGCCACCCGCAGTACCGGCTCGTTGATCAGGACCAGCCTGGTCTCCACACCAAGATCACTGCGCACCGCCACACGCCCGGACAGTCCCAGGTCGCGGTCGAGCCAGGAGTTGAACAACGGCCCGCCATAGGTCTCGACACCAAGCAGCTGCCAGCCGGCGCGGGCGAGGTCGGGCTTGGGCTTTATCCGCAGGTTCGGGCTGTCCGTGTGGGCGCCCACAACACGAAATGGCGAGGACGGGCCGTCCGCCGTCTCGGTGCTCCACGCGATCAGGGAGCCCCCTCTGACCAGGTAGTTGCGGCCGGCCTGCGTCGGGAAGGCATCGGTCTCCGCAAGTCGGCTGAAACCGGCCGCCTCGAGGCGACTGGCCGCCTGGTCGCAGGCGTGGAACGGTGACGGAGAGGCATCGACGAAAGCGCACAGTCCTGCTGCCTCAGAGTCGACGTTGAAAGGGTGAGCCATGTCGCTGACCCTATCCGCGCCGGGAAGACGCCTGCCTGACTAGCCATTCCGTGTCACGGCTGGATCCGCAACCTCGCCCAAATGAGGGATGACCCCACCCTGAGCGACCCTCTACCGTTGGATCATGACCGACCTGGCTCACAGGGGGTTGGTGGCGCGGGCCGAGCGTCTCGACCGGTCGGTCACAACGGTGCAGACGAGAGTTGCGCCGATGTTTCCCGGGGGCGAGGTCCAGGAGACGGGCCACGCTCTCTGGACACTGAGCACCACCGGGTTTTTGGTCGTCAACGGGGTCATCCGTTATGACGCCAGGGACTTCGACGGCCGGGAGAGTGAGCGCGATCTTGACAGCTGTCTGGCCGTGCTCTCGACGTACGAGGTGCCGTGGCGGTTCAGCGTGTGGGAGCACCTCGGTGCCGATCGGCTGATGCCCTCGCTCAGCGCCCGGGGGCTGACCGTGACCGGTCGGGCGGAGGCTCTGTGGCTGGACGTGAGGAGCGGAGCCCGCGAGAGCGAGGTCGAGGACGGGATCGAGATCCGCCCGAGCGTCAGCTCATCAGATCACCGTCTGTGGACCCGGATCTGCGTGGACGTATATCGGATCCCAACCCGCTACGCCGACGTGTTCGAGGCGATTGTGGGCAGCGCCCACCGGTTCAGTGCCGTGGCCTATGCAGACGGCCGGCCGGCGGGTTTCCTCAGCCTGGCGATCGAGGACGGCATCGCCGTGGTGGACAACGTCGGGGTCCTGCCCACCTTCCGGAACCGCGGTGTCGGCCGGCGTCTCCTCTCGGCTGCGCACGAGGCAGTCGCGGCACACGGCGCCAGGGCCTGTGTGGTGGTGGCCAACCCGGCTGGATCGCGAGTCTGCGCTGAGATGGGCTACCAGGTGGTTACGACCGTCACCCATCTGACGCCGGCCCGCCATCCCGTCTGAGAAAGGACCGCCAGACCGCTCGCGGATCAACTTACGTTGCCGTAACCTACGGAAGCGTAAGTACTCGTCGCAGCGGAAGGATCCCTCGTATGTCAAAGACGTTGACCCAGACCGAGCTACTGCGCGAGCTCGACCAAGTCGTTGTCGGCGAGCTCAACCGGCACGAGAAGGTCGCGGCGGAGTGGTTTCCGCACGACTACGTGCCATGGAGCGACGGACGCAGCTTCGACGGGATCATGGGCGGTGATGCGTGGAGCGAGAACGACTCCCCGATCTCCGACGTGGCCCGTTCTGCACTCATCGTCAACCTGCTGACCGAGGACAACCTGCCGAGCTATCACCACGAGATCGCCCTGATCTTCGGCCGCGATGACGCGTGGGGCGAGTGGGTGCATCGCTGGACGGCGGAGGAGGGCCGGCACGCCATCGCGATGCGCGACTACATGCTGGTCAAGCGGATGGTGGATCCTGTTGCGCTAGAACGATTCCGGATGCAGCACATGTCCCAGGGATACGAGTCAGCCCACTCTGGAGAGCTGATGAGCTCGCTGGCCTACGTCTCGTTCCAGGAGCTGGCCACGCGAGTCTCCCACCGCAATACCGGCAAGTTCACCCAGGACCCGATGTGTGAAGGGCTGCTCACCCGCATCGCCGCCGACGAGAACCTGCACATGATCTTCTATCGCAACCTGATGAACGCGGCCCTTGAGGTCTCCCCGGACCAGGCGATGGTCGCCATTCTGGATGTTGTCAAGAACTTCGAGATGCCAGGCGCCAGCCTCCCCGGCTTCCAGCGCAAGGCCGTCGAGATGGCCGTCGCGGGGATCTACGACCTGCGTCAGCACAAGGACGATGTGGTCGCACCGGTGCTGCGGTTCTGGAAGGTCTTCGAGCTGGAAGGTCTGTCCGGCGAGGGCGAGGCGGCCAGGACCGAGCTGGCCGATTTCATGGACTCCCTCGAGAAGCAGGCGCTGCGGTTCGAAGACAAGCGCGAGATGCTCAAGGCCCGTATGATGCCCCGCTGACGCCGCCTCGTGCTCTCCGCTCCCGGCCCTTGCTCATTTCCGGCCGGTCCAGCAGGCGGTTTGAGGCCTCGAAACCGCGCTTGCTCATTTCAGGCCGGTCCAGCAGGCGTTTTGGGGCCCGAAAACCGGTTTGAATTGAGTAAAGCGGCCTCAACTGAGCAGGATAGGAGCCATGAACCCTTCGCCGGATGAGAATCAGAGTGCCGCTGACGACAAGTCGCCACAGCGGGTCGTCGTCGTCACCCAGGATGGCATGGGGGTGGCCGACCCCTCCGGCGAGAACGAGAGGGTCCACAATCCCGCCGAGCTGGTCGAGCAGCCGGCCAAGGTCATGCGCATCGGCTCGATGGTCAAGCAGCTGCTCGAAGAAGTGCGTAGCGCGCCGCTGGACGAAGCCGGTCGAACCCGCCTCGCCGAGATCCACCGCCGCTCGATTCACGAGCTTGAGCAGGGTCTGGCCCCGGAGCTGATCGACGAGCTCGAGCGAATCACGTTGCCCTTCAGCGATGACGCACCCTCCGATGCCGAGCTACGTATTGCGCAGGCCCAGCTCGTGGGCTGGCTGGAAGGGCTGTTCCACGGCATCCAGACCGCGTTGTTCGCCCAGCAGATGGCAGCGCAGCAGCAGCTCCAGTCGATGCGCCGCGCACTGCCGCCGGGCCATCCAGACAGGGTGGAGGGTCCAGGCGTCCCGCCCGGTATGCCGGGCAGCCCCGGCGAGGCCGGGTCCACCGGGCAGTACCTCTAGAGCGCCTCCGGCGGCCAAGTCGGGTCCACCGGGGCAGTACCTCTCAAGAGCATCCGGCGCCCAAGTCGGGTCCACCGGGGCAGTACCTCTCAAAAGCGTCCGGCGCCCAAGTCGGGTCCACCGGGGCAGTACCTCTAGAGCGCCTCGCGAGGCGGAGCCCTGCGAACTCGAGTCGCGACCCGTCGAGACCACCATCAGAGCGGTCAGGATGCGGGCTGCACGCGCGGGATCGACGCCTGCACCACCGTGCCGTGGGGTATTCGACCATGAAGGTCGAGGCTGCCTCCGACCAGGTTGACTCTCTCGCGCATCCCGATCAGCCCCAGCCCGCTACCCGAGCTCGCCGAAGACGGGGAGGACGCCGGGATACCGCAACCGTCGTCGGTGACGGTGAGCACGACATCGGGCCCGAAGTGCAGGTCGACCCTGGTGTCGGTGGCGTGCGCGTGCCGCACGACGTTGCTCAGCGCCTCCTGCGCAACCCGGTACACAGTGAGCTCGTGCTGGGCTGAAAGCCGCCCCTGGTCCCCGCTCACCCGCATTCGGATCGAGATCCCGTGACGGGTGCGGACCTCCTCGACCAGCTGACGAATGGCGGCCACCGCCCCGAAGTCGTCAAGCACCGGTGGCCGCAGACCATGGATCACCGTGCGCAGGGTGTCGACAACCTCGCTGGCCAGCTCGCCGTCCCGGCGTACCAGCACAGCCAGGTCCGGCGGCAGGGTGGACTCCTGCGTGAGCTGCTCCAGCATCCGAACGAGGTAGGTCAGGGTCTGTAGGGGGTCGTCATGCAGATCCTGGGCCAGGCTCCGCCGCTCGTCCTCCTGCAAGGTGACCAGATGGGCCGCATAGGCCCGCTGCTCACGGGCTCGGTGCTCCTCCTCGGTCACGTCGACCAGAACGATCTGGATGAGACGGCCGACGGAGCCGACCTCGAGGGTCCGGGCCGTGGGAACGAAAACGCGATCTCCCACCGGCAGGCGCGCAACGGCTCCGGCCAGGATCGCAGTCACGCTGGTGCCGACCAGATCCGACAGCAGTCGGCCGCGCGCTCCCTGCCCCAGCAGGCTCGTGGCCGCGGCATTTGCCTCGGTGACCGCTCCCAGAGAGTCCGTCACGATCACCGGCGCGTGCTGCTCATCGAACAGTGCGCGATAGCGCGCCTTCGCGACCTCGCTGCCTCGCAACGCGTCCTCCGCGCGCACCCGGGCATGCGCCTCGCGCTCAACCCTTTGCCCCACGATGATGGCGACCGCGTTGAGCACGGCCAGGTTGCCGATCTCCACCCAGGCGTTCGCGGTTGTCACTCCGGCGATGAAGAGCCAGTCGGGAAACATCAGCACTGTCGCCCACAACGCGGTGCCGACAGCCCCGCGGACCCCGAAGTTCAGCGCCGCGTAGATGACCGGGACCAGCAGCAGCGAGGTGATCGTCGAGCGGGGAATCTCGAAGGGCAGCTGAAGGTGCAGGACGTCCAGAATCACCTCGTCCAGAAAAGCGACGATCATGACTCCCGCTTGCACGATCCAGAACCGGGCGGCATGTACTGGCAGCCCCAGCAGCCCTCGGCCCAGTTCCAGTGCCCGCGACCCGGTGCGGGGCCGGACGTCAGTCGTCATCGCCGACGGTCAGCAGCTTGGTCGAGATGGCGCGCACGACCGCCTCGGTGCGTGAACCGACGTCCAGCTTGGCGTAGATGTTGTCGCAGTGCCGGTCCACGGTGCGCGTGCTGATGCCCAGCTCCGCGGCGACCTCCCGGTTGTGCATACCTGCCGCGACCAGCCTCAGGACCGCCAGCTCGCGCTCCGTCAGGTCAGTGGCGCCCTGCTCGGGCTGGCGCGGCGAGGTCAGCAGCCGAGCCGCGAGACCCGACTGGAGGACGCTCGCGCCACCAGCGACCGCCCTCACCGCTGACACGAGCTCCTTGCCGGGCGCGGTCTTGCGCAGGTACCCGGCGGCCCCGGCCTCAAGGGCGCCCCGGACGTACTCGTCCTCGTCATAGGCGCTCACCATCAGCACGCGCACATCGGGGTGATCGCGGGTGAGCTGGCGGGCGACCTCGATGCCGTTCATCCCCGGCAGTCGAATGTCCAGCAGCACCACGTCGGGATGAAGCTGGTTGACCAGTGCAAGGGCGATCTCGCCCGAGCTGGCGTCACCGACCACCTGCAGGTCGGGGTGGGCCTCGAGAATCCGGCGGGTGCCGTCGCGGTGCAGGGCGTGGTCATCGACCACGACGACGCGGATCACCTCGGGCTCCATGGTGAGCAAGGCTACGCGTCACGCAGCGGGAAACTGGCGGAAATCACCCATAGGCCATGCGTAGAACGAGCCGCAACAAATGGGGCAGATCGCGGTGCCCCTGGCCGGAGCCCCCGATCACGATGAGATCGGAACAGTTGCCCGCAACCATCGGGGTTGGTTCCCGGCCGGACGAGAACCGACTGACCCAAGGCAGAAAGAGTGATGAACGTGAACCACATCGATTCCAGGCCCATGCGAATGATCAGCGTCGGACTCATCGCAGGGGCGGTCGCGGTCACCGCGTCTGCATGCGGCGGGTCCAGCTCGGGTGCGACCGCTGCCCCCAAGGCCGCAGCAGCGCCGAAGACCGTCAACATCGCGCTGGTCGGCAAGATCGACACCGACAAGGGGCCTGCCGGCTCATTCACCAGCAAGGAGCACTGGCCGGCCATGTCCCCCAGTGACCTCAGCATCACCAAGGGCGACACGATCGTGCTCACGATCACGGAGTACGACGACGCCCCCACTGCCCTTCCGGCAGGCTCGCCGTACAACGCGGTCGCCGGCGGGACCGAGACGGTCAACGGCAAGGCAGTGACCACCGTGTCCAACACCGACATCGCCCATACCTTCAGCATCCCGGAGCTCGGGATCAACGCGCCCCTGCCGAAGGCTACGGACGCCGGCCCCACCACCATCGTGTTCACCTTCACCGCCAACAAGGCCGGCGCATACGTCTGGCGTTGCTTCACTCCCTGTGGTGGCGACCCCAAGGGAATGGGTGGCTCCATGGCGACCAAGGGCTGGATGAAGGGCAACGTCACCGTCGCCTGATCGCGAAAGCCCACCCAGAAAGCTGACCCAGGAACGACGCGGAAGGCAGGACGCCATGCAGAACCGTACGATGCACCCGGAGGAGGGGCCAGCAGGCCCTCCTCCGGAAGCCGGCCCGAAGGAGACCCAGGTCTTCTCCCGGCGAAACGTCCTGGCCACACTGGGCATCGCCGCGGCCGGTGGCGTCCTGACCATGGTCAACTACAGCGACGATGCGCTGGCCGCGAGTACGCCGAAGAAGGCCAACGCACCCGAGCACGCCTGGTGCATGGTCATCGACCTGCGCACCTGCGACGGCTGCAAAGCCTGCACCATGGCCTGCCAGCAGCGACACCAGCTGCGCGAGGAGCAGACCTGGATCAACGTCTATGACATGACGGACAGCTCCGGCGGCAAGTACTTCATGCCGCGGCCCTGCATGATGTGCGAGGACCCCCCCTGCATGTACGTCTGCCCGGTTGGTGCCAACATCCGCACCGACGAGGGCCTGGACCTGGTCGACACCGACGTGTGTATCGGGTCCCGGGCCTGCATGGCGGCCTGCCCCTATGAGGCTCGCTACTTCAACTGGAAGGACCCGCTCCCCCAGAAGCGGATGCCGGTCGCCTCGTCTCCGCAGATGCCAGTGCCACAGAAGGGCACCGTCGGCAAGTGCGTGCTCTGCGCCGACCGGCTGCCCAACGGCGAGCTGCCCGCGTGTGTATCGGGGTGCCCGATGGGCGTGCTCTACATCGGGGACCTCGCCACCGACGTCGCAGTCAACGGCCAGGGCACGACCGTCGTGCTGTCCGACTTCCTGAGGGACAACGACGCCGTGCGGTTCAAGGAGGAGCTCGGGACCAACCCGCGCGTCTACTACATCGTCGGCCACGGCCAGAAGCTGGAGGGCTGAGCAGATGTCCACACTCGCCCGAGCCACCGCCGTAGTGCCACCCGACGAGCTGGTGCATGGAGCCCGCGAGGCATCCCTGCGCTCCTTCGGCAAGCCCAGCCGCCGCTGGTGGCTGGCCATCGCTCTTCTCAGTCTTGTCGTCGCCACCGGTATCGCCGCCTGGGTCGTCCAGCTCAAGGACGGGATGGGGGTGGCTGGCTACAACGACCACGCCTTCTGGGCCATCTACGTCGCCGACGTCGTCACCTTCATCGGCGTCAGCTATGGCGGGGCCGTCGTCTCGGCGATCCTTCGCCTGACCGGCGCCACCTGGCGTGCTCCGCTGACCCGGCTGGCCGAGGGCACCGCCGTGGTGACCGTTCTCATCGGAGCCGCCCTCATCATCCCGCATATCGCCAACCCCATCAGGCTCTACGAGCTGGTAACCCACCCGAACCTGTCCGCACCGGTGTTCTGGGACTTCGTGGCCGTGATGACCTACACCTTCGCTTCGATCGTGTTCTTCGCCCTCCCCCTGGTGCCGGACACTGCAGTCCTGAACAAGGAGCACGCGGGCCTGATCGGCAAACGCCGCGCGACCCTGTATGCCCGGTTCTCTCGCGGATGGGTCGGGGCACCGCGGCAGCGTCGCGTGCTCGCCGGAGCCCTCGGCCTGGTGTCCATCATGATCATCCCGTTGGCGGTCTCGGTGCACTCGGTCCTGGCGTGGGCCTTTGCCAGCACCGGCCGGCCGTGGTGGCACGAGAGCATCTGGGCACCGCAGTTCGTGGTCGCAGCGCTCTACTCCGGCGTGGCCCTGGTCATCCTCGTGATCGCCGCGTTCCGTCGCGGCTACCACCTGCAGGCGCTGATCACCCCTCGGCACTTCGTCCGCCTTGGGTTCATCCTCGCAACCTTCGCCGCCACCTACATCTACCTGACGTTCGCCGACCTGCTCCCTGGCGCCTACGTTGCGGAGCCTGGGACAGCCGCGGTTTTCACCGACCTGCTCACTGGTCGCCTGGCCCTCTGGTTCTGGATGTTCGCGTTCGTCGGAGGTCTGCTACCACTGTTGCTCGTCGCGTTGCCATGGACCAGGAACGTGGGTGGCATGGTCGTTGCCGCCTCGTTGGTCCTGCCCATGATGTGGCTCAAGCGGTTCCTCCTCGTCGTGGGCCCGAGCACCTACGACACGGTGACCCGGACCTTCGGCACCTACCACTTCACCTGGGTGCCGATCACGATCACCATCGCCGCGGCGGCTGCCGTCCCGCTGTTGCTCATGGTGCTCTTCCGGGTCGTACCAATGCTGTCCATCGACGAGATCGAGGAGTTGCACGAGACCCAGATGATCGAGCAGATGGAGAAGGCCGTGCAAGGGCACCCAGTCACCGCCCCGATCGAGCCCGTCGGCACCGCGCCGGCTGGGCAAGCCGGCAACGCCCGGCGCGTGGCCGGTACCGCTGGTGTGGTCCTGTCTCTCGTCGCCCTCATGGCGCTCTTCGGCGTTGGAGCAGCCAGCTCGGCCAGCGCCGCGACACCACAGGGCGCCTCGGCCGGCAGATCGGTGTCGACGTCGACAGGTGCGCCGGCAATCACGATCGCAGGCGTCGAGGCCGCCGGATCCGTTCAGCTGACCGCAACCCTCCTTGGCCCAGACCAGCGCCCCGTGGCCAAGGGAGACGTCGAGTTCTTTTTCTCCACAAAGGAGTTCGGGCCGGCCCGGCTCGTTCCGCTGGGGTCGGTCACCACTGAGAAGTCGGGCATCGCCAAGCTCACCCTTAGCGGTGACGCCAATCATCGGTACCGGCCCACGACCACTGGGCCCCAACAGTTCGTCGCCACGTACACGGCGGCCGGCGCAAAGCCGGTCACCGCACGGACCACGGTCAACGTGAGCGTCGCCCGGTCCGCCTACCGCCCGGCGCCACCCAAGCCGCTGGCCGGGCTGGGCAAGGGCTTGGTGATCTTCCTGTTCGCCGCCGCAGCGGCAGTCTGGCTCACCCTGGTCACCCAGATCTGGCGGGTTCGCCGGGTCTGCAAGGTCACTGCTGAGCCAGCGACCTGACCAGGGCCGACCCCTCGTCGCGCAGCTGCGCTACGCAGGTGACACCCATCAGTGTCATCGCCCGGCGCAGCTCAGCGCCCAGCATGGAGATCGCCGCGGATACCCCGCGCTCGCCGGCGGCGCCGAGCCCGTAGAGGTAGGGACGACCGATCAGCACGGCGTCGGCGCCCAGCGCCAGCGCAACGGCGACATCCGAGCCACGGCGGATGCCGGAGTCGACGAACACCTCAATCTTGTCGCCCACCTGATCGCGGACCGCCGGAAGCATCTGCAGCGGGACAACGACCTGGTCGAGCTGTCGGCCGCCGTGGTTGGACAGCACGACCGCATCGACCCCGACCTCGACGGCACGGGCGGCGTCGGGCGCGCTGACCAGGCCCTTGACCATGAGCGGTCCCTTCCAGAGCCCGCGAATCCAGGCAAGGTCGTCCCACGTGACCGACGGGTCGAACTGCTTGGCCGCGAACTCCATCAGACCCTCTGGGCTCCGGCCGACCTCGGGCGCGAAGTTGGCCATCGTGATCGCGGGACCGGCCAGCAGTCTGGCGCACCAGAACGGGTGGCGGGCCATGTCCAGAACGGTCGAGGCGCTGAGCTGCGGTGGGATGGTGAAGCCGTTGTGGACGTCGCGCACACGCAGCCCGGTGACAGGGGTGTCAACCGTGAGCATCAGCGCTCGGTAGCCGCTGGCCTTGGCACGCTCGAGCAGGTCACGAACGAGCCCGCGGTCGCGCCAGACGTAGAGCTGGAACCACAGGTCGCCGCCAACCTCCCTGGCGACTTCCTCGAGCCGGGTCGTGGCCATGGTCGACATCGTGTACGGGATCCCCGCGTCCCTGGCCGCACGAGCTACCGCGCCCTCTGCGGCCGGGTGCATCATCCGGGTGTAGCCCGTCGGCGCCAAGGCGAACGGGAGAGCGGAGTCGCCGCCGAGGATCGAGGCGCGCAGGTCCACGTCCGTGACATCGCGCAACGGTGAGGGCACCAGGCCCAGACCTTCGTATGCCGCACGGTTACGGGCCAGGCTCACCTCGCCGTCCGCGCCGCCCTCGACATAGCCCCGGACGCTCTTCGGCCAGTGCCGCCAGGCAGCATGCTGCAGGTCCTCGATCGTCACGCAACTTCTCAAGGTGCGCTCCACCCGATCCGGCTCGGGCTTGCGGAGCTGGACCAGCGAACGCACCTCTGAGATCTTCACAGCGTCAGAACCTTTGCCTGGGTTGAGGATCCGGTCAGATCCACGCATTCTTCCTTCGCAGTCTGCCCGACCTCCCCCGATGGCAGGTCGCCGCCCTCTTGATGGCAGTCGCCCGGAACGCCGCCCTGAGTCGAGTCGTGAGCGACACCGGCACGTTGGAATGGGCGGCGCGCGCCCAGCTCTTCGATATACCGTCTCTCTATGCGCCGGGTGCCGTGGTGGGGTGTGGTCTCATCTCTTGCCGCACCGGTGCTGCTCATCGGCGGATGGACGTTGGCGGCCGCCATCCAGCCGGCGCCGTTCGACGCCGTGGTGCGCACCATCAGCGACCTTGCCGCGCTCAGCACTGCTCACCGCTGGGTGATGACAACCGCGCTGGTCGGCGTCGGCCTGTCACACATCGTCACGGCCCGCGCGCTGGCCCCTGCGGCCATGGCCGGGCGGCTGGTCCTGGGGGTCGGCGGGCTGATGACGCTCGGCGTGGCCGCGTTCCCCCTGCCTGCTCGTGGCGGTTCATCGTCAGCGCACACAGCCGCGGCAACGGGGGCCTTCATCGCTCTTGCCGTATGGCCGGCGTTCGCATGGGTGCGCAGGCGCCGGCCGGAGCAGATTGTTGCTGCAGTCCTTGGTTGGCGGGTGTCCGCAGCGGCCACCTCTGTGCTGTTGCTCATGCTCGCGTGGTTCTTCGTCGAGCTGCTCGACGGCGGCGCAAAGGTCGGGCTGGCTGAACGCGTCGCCGCCGGAGGGCAGGCCCTCTGGCCGCTGGTCGTCGTCCTGTCCCTTCGAGCGACTCAGCCAAAACTGGGCGTACGGACGGCGACACCCCAGCCCGGCAAAACCCGGGACGATCTCTTGCATCCCGGTCGCTGACCCCCAGGTTTGTGACCCGCTAGGACACTGCGTGCGGCAACGGTTCCGGCAGCTCCTCCGGCACCGGTTTCTCCGGCGGCGACTCTTCGGCCACGCCTTTGTGAATGTCGTTGGCCACGTTGTTCAGAACGGCCACCAGGGGAACGGCGATGAAGGCACCGAAGATGCCGCCCACGATCGTTCCTGCGGTGACAGCCATCAGAATGCCCAGAGGATGGATCTGAACGGCCTTGCCGAGTATGTAGGGATTGAGCAGGTTGCCCTCGAGCTGCACCGTGAGAAACAGCGCGGCGGCCATCACCACGGCCACCACCAGGCTCTTGGTCACCAAGGCGACCAACACGACCACCACGCCGGCGACGAGCATGCCGATCAGCGGGATCAACGAACCCAGGAACAGCAGTACGCCGAGGGGGACCACCAGTGGCATGCCGGCAATGAGCATGACCACCACCATGGTGAACGCGTTGATCAGCGCCAGCAGAACCGTGCTGCGCATGTAGGCGATCAACGTCCGCCAGGCCACGTCGCCAGCGTGAGCCACCTTGGCCCTGGCCTCCCCCGGGAAGAGCCGAACGACCCACCGAAAGATGCCACCGTCGTCGGTCATCAGGAAGAGCGTCGCGAACAGACAGAAGACCGTCCCACCCACGACGGCGAGCGCACTATTGGCCGTGTTGAACGCACCTTGGGCCAGGCTTGCGCGGTTGTCGGCAAGTGCCTTCGTCAGGCTGTCGATCGTCTGGGTCACCTGGGACTCGGACACACGTGGCGGACCCGTGACCAGCCATTTGTGGATCGTTGCCACGGCGTCCTGGAGCTGGCCACCCAGCGCGGTGGCGTTCGCCGAGATCTGCAGCACGACGAACCACGCGGCGGCCACCAGAGCTGTGGTGCCGAGCAAGAACACGAGGATCGCCGCCGGGACCCTGGGCAACCGGTAGCGGGTCAACACCCCGACAGCCGGCTGGAGAAGCGCGCTGATCATGATCGCAACAATCACGGTGATGGTGACCAGGCTGACCGAGTTGAGCAGGTTCAGCAGCACTACCAGAGCGGCTACCACGAGCAGAAAACGCAACGCCCATGCAGCCGCCACCTGCATGCCCCAGCTGACGGTGTCGGTCGCATGTTCGTGGAGCGGGCTCATGCAGGTCAGCCTTTGGTTCGGGGACTAGTGGACATCTGGCACTGCCGATCAGCGTGGGGACAATCTACCCAGACCGCGACCCGAAAACCGCGTTACTGCCCGGAACCTGCTGCTGAGGTGAGCGCATCGAGCTCGTCGCGCAGGTACCCGGCCATCACGTCGAGGTCCGGCACGAGGTCACGGCACGCGATCAGCCCGAAGTACAGGCTGTCCCGGTAGCTCATCACCGTGATGTTCAGTCCTTGCCCGTCAACCAGCGCAGACACCGGGTAGTACGCCAACAGCTCAGCGCCGGCGAGGTAGAGCGACACCCTCGGGCCGGGGACGTTGGAGACGATCAGGTTGAACGGGCTCACGCGTTCCAGCAGCCTCAGCCGGGCAGAAAGTCGCCAGGCCTGGTTGGCCAGTGCCGGCAGGAAGAACTGGCCGAAGTCGGCAAGCAGCCCCGCCGGGATGGCACCGTGCTTGTCCTTGGCCGCCCGCATCGCCTCATGGGTGGTGTCCAGCCGATCGCTGGGATCGGCAAGGTTTGTCGGCAATGCGGCCAGCATCATCGACATCCGGTTGCCGAACGTGCCTTTCTGGTCCTGAGTGCGCACCGAGACCGGAACCGCCGCGACCAGCGGCGCAGCCGGCAGCGCATCGTGGAGCTCAAGCCATCGACGTAGCGCCCCGGCGCACAACGCCATGATGACATCGTTGACGGTCAGACCCTCCTTCGCGCGACCCTTGCGTAGCGCCTTGACCTCTGTCAGCGAGAGGTCGGCGAAGGCCCACCTCCGGTGCGGTGACAAGGGCGCGTTGAACGGCGTGGCCGGGGCAAGAAGCCCGGTCTGGGACAGCAGGTCGGTGCTGTCCCTTCCGGTGAGTCGCTTCGCAAGCGGGGGTGCAACGGCGTTGGCAATCAACGGTATCGAGCGCGCCACGTCAGTGACGACACGGACCGCCTGTAGCGGTTGGCGGGCCAGCGCGACCGCGCTACGGGCCAGGAGCCAGGTGGGATCCGGCGGCCGCTCACCCTCGAAGACCTCGGCCGGAGGCAGCTCGCGGCCCTGCGGGGACGGGTCGAGCAGAGCCGTGAGTATGTCGCCCCCTGAGACCCCGTCGATCGCAGCATGATGGATCTTGGAGTAGATCGCGGCTCGGCCACCCTGAAGCCCGCTGATGAGGTAGAGCTCCCACAACGGACGGCCGCGGTCCAGAGGGCGGGCATGCAGCCGGGCTACCTGGTCGCTGAGCTGACGGTCATTGCCGGGGGCTGGTAGCGCGAGCTCGCGAACATGGAAAGCGATGTCGAAGTCGGGGTCCTCGGTCCAGTAAGGATGGTCGAGCCCGAACGGCACCGTAACCAGTCGCCGCCGGAAGAATGGGACCAGGGGCAAGCGGGAACCGATGACACTGGTGAGGTGCTTGAGGGTCAGCGGTGACTGCGCATCCGCCGCGACCTCGGCATCCACGATGCAGACGCTGCCCACATGTCCGAAGACCGTGCGGGTCTCCATGGCGAGAAACGCACCATCCAGCCCGCTGAGCTGTTCCACGAGTCACTCCCCGGATCGTGCGGCCACGTCCGCCGCATCGGTCGCCAGCCAGTCGAGAATCTGGTCGGCCGTCCACTCCGGCACCTCGAGCTGCGGGACATGGCCCGCTTCTGGAGCGACCCTGAATCGCCATGATGGGTTGGCCGCGGCCACCGCCCGGGATGCGCCGATCGGCACCAGCCGGTCCTTCTCTCCATGCAGCAGCAGCACCGGAACCCTGATCGCCCTCATGGCGGCCAGATAGGGCTTGCGCCGGGCCAGCACTGCCATCAGCGAACGAGCCGCCGCCAGGAACTGCGAGTCGATATCAGCGTAACCACGGCGAGTCCTCGCCACCTCGAGGTGCTGCTCGATCACGGCTGGTGACACCCGGGCAGCGTCCACACAACACAGACGCAACAGGTCCATGGCAAGCTGCTCGGGCGAACGCACCCGACGACGCGCCTTGAGCATCGCGCGGCCGCGCGGGGGCACGGCATACAGGCCAAAACCGAACGCGACAAGCGGATCGGGGCGGGCCTCCCACAGACCCGGCAGCGGGGGGTCGACGAGGACGAGTGCGCCAACTGTCGTCGGGTGTCGGGTCGCCTGCAGGATAGCAATCATGGCGCCCATCGAGTTGCCTACCAGAATCGCCGGACCACCGATCACCTCGGTCAGGAACCGTTGCAGCATATGCTGATTGGCATCGACTGAGGTCGAGTGCGTTCCTGCCTGGGTGAGCCCGAAGCCGATCAGGTCAAGGGCCAGAACCCGGCAGGTATCGGTCAGCAGCGGGGCGAGGGCCACCCAGTTGACCAGGGACCCGCCCAACCCGTGGACCATCACCAGCGGCGGCCCGTCGGCAGGCCCCCCGTGATCCACATAGTGGACGGGTACGCCCAGATCAGCCCACCGCGAGCCCGCAGCGGTTTGCCCGCCTGGTTGGCTGCTCATCCCCCGAGCGTAACGGTCGTCCGGCTCACCCCGAGGTCTGCGGAGCAGGTGCGTTTGTCCGGCTCACGGGCGGCGATGGTCTTGCCGTTGATGACGCTGACGTCGTCATACGCCGGCCGGCCATCGATGAGGTTGCGAAACGTGTATCGCGTCAACGACCCAAGATTGCAGCTCTGGTTGAACACGGCGATGTCGAACGCATAGGGCTGGCCCTCCAGCTCCCCGGTCTGGTCACCTGCCTTCGATGCAGCGCCCAGCTGGCCGACCTGGCCCCGCGGGTTGACCAGATAGTGGGACAAGGTGCCGCCACCGGTGAAGGTGCCCACACCGATCCGGTTTCCCTCAAGCTCGTCCTTGTGGAGGTGGCCGTTGACCAGCAGGGTCGCCGACGCGACGAGCCTGACCGCGCCGGGCTCGTGCGAGACGACGAGGTCCGGCCGGGCCCGGCCGGCAAAGGCCCGGTTGAACGCATCGGCCGCCGGCTCCTGCTTCTGGTTGTTGTTCTGGTTGTTGTCGCCGAAGAAGCGGGGGTCGTTGAAGCCGGCCACTGTCACGCCGTTGACGTTGACCTGCGTGAACGTCCTTGGCGTGGGCTCGAGCACCACGACGTTCTTGATCCTGGACATCCGCTCCAGCAACGCCTGGTCGGAAAGGCTGCTCGCGTCGTGGTTGCCACGAACGAAGATGTAGGGGACACCAAGTTTTCCGATCGAGGTGAAGATCCCGCCCAGATCCGCCTCGGTGACGCTTCCGAAGTTGAGCAGGTCGCCCGAGTCGATGACGGCAGTGATCTGCTCGTCCTTGATGATCTGAGCCATCACCGGGTACTGGTTGGCGCCGTGAATGTCCGAGACAAGCAGAAAGCGGGCGGCCGCCGGCCCGGTGCTGTCGGGGAGCACGAACTTCTCCTGAAGCCCTGCCGAGAGCGCCAGCAGGTTCTTGACGTACGGCGTGACCTGCGACGCACGCGTCTCCACGTCGGCCAGCAGCCCGGCGTTGCTGCGGACCGTGCTCAGCAAGCCGGTCGTCCGGATGCTCGAGAGCCGCCCGGGCTGGTAGGTCACCCACATGCCTGCTGCGGTGGCCCCGACCGCCAGCACAGCCGCCAGGGCGGTGGACAGAAGCTGGCGGAGGGTGGGGCGCCGTCGGCGGGCATAGGCGATCAGGGCGACAGTGCCAAGCCCAACGACCAGGACGCCACCGGCGAACTTCAACCCCAGCACGGTGAGTCCCGAGCTGAGCGCATCGCTGATCTCCTTGCCCGACGGCTGGAGGCTCCCGATCGACAGCCGCCGGGCGTCAAAGACGTCGGTGATCGTCTCGCGAACGTGGATGGTGGCGTCCACGCCAGGCGTGGGGAGCCTGCCGGAGAACCGGATGTCGAGATCACCGAAGGACGTGGGGCTGTGGATTGTCGAGGCCAGGGCTGGAAGGGCCGACAGCCGCACCTCGGCGCTGTAGTGGTTGGTCTGCACCGTGGTCGGGAACAGGCTGGTCGCGCCGACCCCGCCGAGATAGACGGCAATGACCAGGGCAGCCAGCTCGAAGACCCGGACGACGCGAAGTCGCAGGCGAGCGGGTCTGCGCCGGGTTCCCTGAGGCGGTGCGGTCGATCCAGGCATGGTTCAACCCATGCTAGGGCGGCCGAGCCTGAAGGTCTGCTGAACCACGTGACGGGGGTGCCCGTCCGGACCCTGCCCGAGGTAGGAGGCGACCAAGGCCACCTCATCCACGGGCCAGGACGGGCCGGAGTACGTCTCGAGCACCTGCAGCCAGCGACTGACATCCGAGGGCGGTCTCACGCGGGCCAGGGTCAGGTGCGGGTGAAACCGTCCACCGCCAACAACGATCCCGGCTTTTGCCGCGGCCGCGCGAGCCCCGCCCGCCAGTCTGGTCAGCTCTTCGCCCTCGTGCTCGGCGCCTATCCACAGAACTTTCGCGTCGCCGGGGTGCGGAAACGCGCCAGCGCCGGCCATTCGCAGGGCGAACGGGTTTCGTCGCGTTGCGGCGCGCTCGAGACGCTCCAGCAGCTCGTCTGTATTCCGGTCGGCCACGTTCGCGAGGAACGCGAGGGTGATGTGCCACTGTCGGGGCACCGTCCAGCGCAGGTCGGGTCCGGCTTCCCGGCGGGGCTCGAGGAACCCGGCCAGGTCTTCCTTGACGGCCTCGGGGAGGGGTAACGCGACAAACATCCGCATAGGTCCACATGGTGACATGCGAATCCAGCCCGGTGACGGGGGGGAACCGCGTAGATTGGCCAAACGTCAACAGGGGTACAGGCGCCGCTGCCTGGGCAGGTGCTTGTTGGCGCGGCGCTCGGATCGACCGTTCGCACAGACAGGACAGTGATGACAGAGGGCACGTCGAGTCAGCCAGAGGGCCAGGCGCTCCAGCCGCCCGCCCCAGCCCAGTCCGTTCTGACGCTCGTGGCGCCGCCACCGAGCGAGGCCGTGTCGGCCACTGCCGCACCCAAGCTGGCGCCGGCCGTGGATGCGGCAGCTCTGCCCGGTCTGGACGCCAAGGTGGAGAGCTACCTCGGGTCGTTGATGGCTGCCGCACCGCGCTCGCCGGAGTTCACCGCCAAGGCCGCCGATGTGCGCAGCATGGGCGATGAGGACATCCGCCGGGCTGCCGAGACCTCGAACCGGCTGCTGAAGTCGCCGGTCAAGGCACTGCAGGAGGGCGGCCTGGCCGAGGGCTCCAAGGTCGGGTCCACCCTGCTCGAGCTGCGCCGCACAGTGGAGGACCTCGACCCCAAGGAAGCCACCGGGACCAAGAAGTTCCTGGGGATGATCCCCTTCGGCGACCGGGTGACGGACTACTTCCACAAGTACCAGAGCGCCGAGGCCCACCTGGATGCGATCCTGCATGCCCTGCGCGACGGACAGGACGAGCTCGGCAAGGACAACGCCGCTCTCAACCTCGAGAAGCAGCAGCTGTGGGAGGCGATGGGCCGGCTCAACCAGTACGTCTACGTCGCCGAGCGGCTCGATGCCCGCCTGGCCGCCGGGATCGCCGACATGGAGGCGATCAACCCCGAGAAGGCCAAGGCGCTGCGGGACGACGTGCTGTTCTATGTGCGCCAGAAGCACCAGGATCTCTTGACCCAGCTGGCCGTGTCGATCCAGAACTACCTGGCCATCGACATCGTCATCAAGAACAACATCGAGCTGATCAAGGGCGTCGACCGCGCCTCCACCACGACGATCTCCGCCTTGCGCACCGCCGTGATGGTTGCCCAGGCGCTGGGCAACCAGAAGCTCGTGCTCACCCAGATCACGGCGTTGAACACCACGACCTCCAGCCTGATCGAGCGCACATCGGAGATGCTGCGCGACAACTCTGCGGCCATCCAGCAGCAGGCTGCGTCGGCCACGATCGGGCTGCCCCAGCTGGAGGCTGCCTTCCAGAACATCTACGCCACCATGGACACGATCGACTCCTTCAAGGTCCAGGCGCTGGACAACATGGCAGCCACCATCGGAACCCTGGAGACAGAGGTCGGCAAGTCCCGCGAGTACCTCGAGCGGGTCGAGAAGCAGAACCCCGATGTGGCCCGCGGCTCGCTCGACCTCGGCCTCGGCGGCGCACGTGGCGCCGGCGGCACGGGTCGCTGACACCGGACCTGGGTGAAGATCGACAGATGGCGCTGAGTGAGCTGTTCGCGAGGTTGACGGGCCGGCGCAGCGAGCCCGAACGCCCTGCGCTGCCACGGGTTCCCACCAGTGACGACCTCCTGGCCGCGCTCGACGGGGTGGAGGCGATGGTGGCTCGAAGCGCCGTCCCTGCGCCCGTCGCCTCACGCGTCACCAGGGTGTCCAGGACGGTGCGTGACACGATTCCGCGGCTCTCGAACCTGGGTGCGGGCAGCCAGCAGGCCTACAACGTGATGGCCACGGCCACCGACTACCTGCCAGAGGCCATCGGCGGCTACCTCCGCCTGCCTCGTCAGTGGGCCGACAGCCGCCCGGTCGACCGCGGCAAGACCTCGTTGATGATCCTGATCGACCAGCTCGACCTGCTCGCCGCGACCATGGACAAGGTCTTCGACGCCGTATGCCGTGCCGATGCGGCGGCGCTTGTCGCTCACGGCCGGTTTCTCGCCGAGAAGTTCGGCAGCAGCTCAAGCGGAGGTGCACTCTCTCTTGGTCCGGATGTGTCCATCGCGCCCGACCCGACGACCACGCCCGACCTGACGACGCCCGACGTGACGACACCCGGCGCGACGACGCCTGGTGCGACGACCCCTGGCGCGAGGGCTGCGCCAGATGAGACTGGCCGGTTGGAGCCACCAACCGGGATCGGTGCGCCGTGACCACCACGCGAACTCTGACCCTGGACGAGGCCCTGGATGCCGTGGCGGAGGTGGCGGAGTCCGCGGGCGTGCCGGCCCAGGCGGCCCGTTCCGAAGCGTCTGCCCTGGCCGCAGCAGTGGCCGAGTCAGCCCCCGGGGCCGCCGCGAGCTGGGGGGCCGCCGTGGGCGGTGGTAGCACCCAGGACTTCTTCGACGCCGCGACGCGGGGTCGAAGATGGAGGGCCGCCCCGACGGCGATCCTGAACAGTCTCGTGGTGCAGGGATCGGCACAGAGCCTTCCCTATGCCGAGGCCCTGGCACAGGTGGTCTCTGCGGCCTGTGGACTCGGCGAACCCACCATGCGGGTGATTGGCAATGCGTCTGTGGCCGCGGCGGCACAGCTGACGGCAGCCGGTGCGCGAAGGGCCCGGTCGGAGCTCCCCCAGACCTCCACACACCTCGCTGACCTTGCCTCAGGTGTGCCTGTTGCTCCAGCGCACACAACAGAGTCCGCCACCGTGCCCGAGACCAGGCCGACTTCGCCAGGGTCCGCGACAGAGACTGCCCCTGGAGGGTCCGCCACCGAGCCGATCGCAGAAGTGGCGGTGAGGCACAAGAGTCGCGATGAGCTGCTCGAGGAGCTCGACGACCTGATCGGACTGGTGCGGGTCAAGCGGGAGATCCACCGTCAGGTGCAGATTCTGCGGGTCGAGAAGCTGCGCAAGGAGGCGGGGATCGAGCGAAGCGCCACCATCACCCGGCACCTGGTGTTCACCGGCAACCCCGGGACCGGCAAGACCACCGTTGCGCGGCTGGTGAGCGCGATCTACGCGTCGATGGAGCTGCTGAAGAAGGGCCAGCTGATCGAGGTCGACCGCTCCGAGCTGGTTGCGGACTACGTGGGCCAGACCGCAGGCAAGACGGCCCAGGTGGTCAGCACGGCGGAGGGGGGCGTGCTCTTCATCGACGAGGCGTACAGCCTGACCGGTGACCAGTACGGCACCGAGGCCGTCAACACCCTGGTCAAGGAGATGGAGGACCGGCGGGACGACCTCGTCGTCATCGTCGCGGGCTACCCGGCTCCGATGGAGGAGTTCATCGCAGCCAATCCGGGCCTGGCCAGCCGCTTCCGGACCACGATCGAGTTCGACGACTACAGCGACGACGAGATGGTCGAGATCCTGACCCTGCTGGCCCGGGACTCCGACTACGAGCTCTCAGCCGAAGCGATCACCCACTTCCGTGAGCTGTTGGCAACCACCCCCCGCGGAAGCACCTTCGGCAACGGACGCTTCGCTCGCAACACCCTCGAGGCAGCGATCGGCGCCCACGCTTGGCGTCTGCGCGATGTCGAGGCACCCAGCACCGAGCAGCTTCGTCAGCTGTTGCCGCAGGACCTCGACGAGGACAAGCAGGGAGACCCGCCGTGAGCCAGCCGACCGCCGTGAGCCCGCCAACCAACCCAGGATCAGGTCCGGCGACGAGCGCCAGCCCGACCCCCGGCCCCGTTCAGCGCGCCGGTGGGCCGACCGTTGCCGGCAGGCTGGGCGACGCCTCAACGTTCGTCCGCCGCGCCATGTCAGGGACCCCGGGACGGCTTCGCATCGTGGCCCTGCTCGGCGTGGTCATGTCCCTGGTCTTCGGAGTCTCCGCCTTCTCGGCCTTCGGTTCCACCAATGACGCGCTCGGCCGGGCTCAGGCCAACACCAACCAGCTGGTCCGGATCCAGGCGATCCACACGAACCTGGTCCGCGCCGATGCCGACGCGACCAACGCCTTCCTGCTCGGTGGCCTCGAGCCGCCCGACCAGAGAGCCGACTACACGCGGTCGTTGACGCAGGCCTCGCAGCTGATTGCCGAGGCGGCCCGGGCCCAGGCTGCGGACGGGCCGGCGCTCGGAGCCCTGAACAGCGCAGTTCTCACCTATGCGAGCCTGGTCGAGCAGGCACGGGCGACCAACCGCCAGGCCCTGCCGGTGGGTGCCCAGTACCTCCGCCTGGCCAGCTCCGGCCTGCGCAGCGACGCCCTGCCCATCCTTGACGCGTTGGTCAAGGCCAACCAGGCCCGCGTCAGCATCGAGTTCGGCAACGCAACCGGGCAGTCGGGTGCTCTCGTCGCCGCCGGTCTGCTCGCTCTGCTCGTCCTGATCGGCGCAATGATCTGGCTGTCATGGCGCACCCATCGCTACATCAACCCGCCCATCGCCGCGGCCACCGCGGCCATCCTGGTCACCCTGGTGGTCGGGGCATTCTCTCTTTCAGCCGTCGGCTCAAGGGTGAACCAGGTTCGCGACCGCTCGTATGCCGCGACGCTGGCTACTGCTACCGCGCGCATCGCCGCCTTCGACGCCAAGTCGAACGAGAGCCTGACCCTGATTGCCCGGGGTTCTGGATCGGCGTTCGAGAAGGCCTGGAAGAGCTCGTCGACGGTGGTGACTGACCAGAGCGCAGCCGCAGCCAAGCTGAGCAGTGACGCGTCAAAGATGGACGCGCTCTGGAAGGCATACGTGGACACGCACACCCAGATCCGCGCGGCGGACGACGGAGGGAAATGGGAGGCCGCGGTCAGCCAGGCGACCGGGAACGCTGCGACCTCGGCCAACGCGACCTTCGACGCCTTCGACTCCAGCTCCGGGGCAGCGCTGACATCAAGCAGCCGCGCGGCCTCGGGCAGTCTCGACGGACCACGAACCTGGTTGCAGCTGGCCGCCTGGTTCGGTCTGCTGGTGGGACTAGCCGCAGCACTGTCAGCCTGGTGGGGCGTCTCGCTCCGGTTGGAGGAGTACCGATGAGCCGCACAAACGCAGGGGTGCTCGGATCGGTGTTTGCCGCACTGGCCATGCTGGTGACGGCCGGCTGCTCGGGCAGCGGGGTCTATGCGGCCACCCAGATCCCCGCCCCGGCGACGCCTTCGACCGCCGCCCCGGCGCCAAGCGCCACCACACCCCCGGCCGACTGCGGGAACCCGCTGGCTTCATTTGCCCCCACAGGGCCGAACCCTGCGCCCAACGCTTTGCCGGCCGAAAGTTACATGGCGAAGATCAGGGCGCGCGGCCGGCTGATCGCCGGGGTCTCCGCAGACACGCTGCTGCTTGGTGCGCGGAACCCGCTCAGCGGTCAGATCGAGGGGTTCGACATCGACATGCTCAGGGCCGTCTCGAAGGCGATCTTCGCCGACCCCAACAAGATCGAGTTCAGAGTCATCACCACCGCCCAGCGTCCCGACGTGCTCAAGGATGGCAGCGTCGACATCGTGGCTCGCGCGTACACCATCAACTGCGCCAGGTGGCAGGTGATCGACTTCTCCACGGAGTACTACCTCGCCGGCCAGAAGGTTCTCGTCGCCAAGGACGCGACGGTCAATGGCAAGCCAGTCACAGCGATGGCTGACCTGAAGGGCAAGAAGGTCTGCGCGCCATACGGGTCCACGAGCATGCAGAAGCTCAAGACGTTCCCCGGGCTCATCCCGGTGGGCGCAGACACCCATACCGGCTGCCTCGTGCTGTTCCAGCAGGGCAAGGTGGATGCGATCACCGGCGACGACACCATCCTGGCGGGGCTGGCAGCCCAGGATCCCTACGCCGCTGTCGTCAAGGCTCCGGCTTTCACGCAGGAGCCCTACGGCCTGGGTATCTCCAAGAAGAACCCGGACTTCGTCAGGTTCGTCAACGGCGTGCTCGAACAGATGCGCGCCGACGGGCAGTGGAAGGCGGCATACGACACCTGGCTCAAGGGCGCCCTGGGTCCGGCACCGGCACCGCCGGCCCCGGTCTACGGACGGCTGCCGTGACTCCGGCTCCAGCACCCCCGGCCCGGCTGCACGGACGGCTGCCGTGACTCCGGCTCCAGCACCCCCGGCCCGGGCTGCACGGGCGGCTGCCGTGACTCCGGCTCCAGCACCCCCGGCCCGGGCTGCACGGGCGGCGGCAGTGACTCCGTCAGCGGCAGCGCCGGCCCGGGTCCGCGGGGGGCAGCCGTGATCACCCATACCGAGACCGCGATCACCCCCGAGCCGCCGGGCAGGATCGGCACCGCGATCTCACCCGAGGACGCGTTGAGCTATCTCGAGGCCCTGGGCATCTGGCGTGACCAGCGCCGGGCCGAGCTCGACCTGCTCGACCAGGCAGCCCTGGGCGCACCCGACGCCGACTCGATGACCGGCGATGTCATGTTGTCGATGGCACTGTGGAAGGCGGTCGCCGATCGGCATGACCTGCTCGTGGCGACCTGGGACTCGGGCCGGGTCGGGCCGGCCGAACGCGAGCGCCTGTCAACCCTGATCTGGGGCCGCCTGGACGCGACCCTGGACCCGCGCCTTGCACAGCGACCTGACGTGCCGAGCTCAAGTGGCGCACTGGCCGTCTCGCTACCGGAGGCGATGCGGCTGTCGGACGCACTGGCCGCATCCCTGCGGACCCGGCTGTCCCTGGACCCCGCCGACGCCGATGTCTCCAGCCGGCTGCGACAGCTGCGGGCCCAGCTCGAACGGGTGCGTGACCTCATTGCCGCGGAGCCGCGCGAAGCCCGAGACTCCCTCTCGCACAAGCTGACCAAGCTCGACGCACGTCTGGTCGAGATGGTCGACAAGGCCAAGCGGGGGGCTGATGTCGGGGGGCTGGTGGGACCTCTCGAGGCCGACGCTGCCCGGGTCGAGCGCGACCTCATCGTGGGCTCGGCCACCCGCACCGAAGCGGTCCGGGACGTGAAGCGCGCCGATCAGCTGCGCGCGGAGCTCGAGGCCCGGGGGGCGGCCATCCGCGACCTCGCGGCCCGTTGCGTGGCCGCCGTCACGCCTGCGCCCAGGCTCGCGGTCCCGGACGTCGCAGCACTGGGACCGGTGCCGCAGAGCACAGCCGAGGTGGGCGCCTACCTCACCCGGCTGGCGACCGTCAGCCGCGCACTGAACCTCGCGCACGCGGCATACGCCACGGCTCTTGACGAACGTGACGAGCTGAGCGGCCGGCTGGAGGCCTACGCCATCAAGGCGACCCGGGCCGCCGCATACCGGACCGCCAGCGGCAAGACCACGGGCGGGCCCGATGACGACCTCGACGAGCTGTTCCGCCGGGCCCAGGAGGTCCTGCGAAGCCAACCCACCGACATGGCCCGCGCCCGCGCGCTGGTGGCAGCCCATCAGGCCTACCTCGCCTCGCGCTCGACGCCGGAAAGGACGACATGACTGATATCGCGTGCACCCAGCCCGGATGCACTGGAACGATCCTGGACGGCTACTGCGACGTCTGCGGGTCCCCCGCCGGTGCAGCCCCATCGCAAGGCAGCTCCGGAGCCAGCGCGGTCCCGGGTAGCTCTGCCTCCGGTGGGACCGCCCCGCTTGCTGCCGACAGGTCCGTCGCGACCCAGCCGGCAGGAGTCGGCAGCAGCATGTCGACGATGTCGCGAGCTTCCAACCAGCTGGCCTCCACCGCGTTGGGGTCCGCCCGCGCGCTCTCCGGCTCCAACGTGACCCGGCTGGTCGGGACCTCCTCACAGCGACTTCGTGGCGCCCGGCTCGGTGCCGGGCTCACGACGATCCCGCCAATCCCAGCTGTTGACGCCGCCGCCGCCATCATGGCGAACCCGATCGTTCCGGAGGAGAAGCGCAACTGCCCGTCCTGCGGGTCGCCGGTGGGACGCTCCCGTGACGGTCAGCCCGGCCGCACCGAGGGCTTCTGCCCCAAGTGCCGCAACCCCTTCTCCTTCACGCCCAAGCTCAAGGCCGGCGACCTGGTCGGCGGCCAGTACGAGGTCGCCGGCGCACTCGCGCACGGTGGGCTTGGCTGGATCTATGCCGCGCGCGACCGCAACGTCTCCAACCGCTGGGTGGTCCTCAAAGGGCTGCTGAACTCTGGTGATGCCGACGCGCTGGCCGCAGCGATCGCCGAGCGACAGTTCCTGGCCCAGGTCGAGCACCCGCTCATCGTCGAGATCTACAACTTCGTCACTCATGAGGGCGCCGGGTACATCGTCATGGAGTACGTCGGTGGCACCTCGCTGAAGGCGCTGCTCAAGTCACGGATGGAGGCAGCAGGAGGCCGGTATGACGCACTGCCGGTCGACCAGGCCATCGCCTTCATCGTCGAGATCCTGCCGGCCTTCCAGTACCTTCACGATCTGGGCCTGGTCTTCTGTGACTTCAAACCGGACAACATCATCCAGGTGGGAGACGCGGTCAAGCTCATCGACCTAGGAGGCGTGCGCCGCCTGGACGACATGGACTCGGCGATCTATGGGACCGTCGGCTACCAGGCGCCTGAGGTGCCCGAGGTCGGCACGTCGGTGGCATCCGACATCTTCACCATCGGGCGCACGCTTCTGGTGCTGGCCATGGAGTTCCGCGGTTACCAGTCGACCTACCTGGCATCGCTTCCGCCGGTCAGCGAGACGCCGCTGTTCCAGGCGCACGACTCGCTCTACCGACTCCTGGCCAAGGCGTGCGCGCCGGATCCGGCCGACCGTTTCGCCTCGGCCGACGAGCTCAGGGTCCAGCTGCTCGGCGTCCTTCGCGAGGTCGTGTCGGACCGGCCCGGCGCAGGGGCGGCAACCCACTCCACGGCCTCACTGCTGTTCGAGAACCCGGCCGTATCCGACGAGACCCTGAGCTGGCATCAGCTGCCGGCGCTGCGCGTCGACGAGGGCGACCCGATGGCCGCCTGGCTGCACACGGTGAGCATCGAGGACCCCGCGGCCAGACTCGAGGCGCTGATGGCCGCGCCCGAGGCGTCCCCCGAGGTGCTCCTGGCTGCTGCACGAGCCGCACTGGATGGCGGCCGACTGGATGTGGTCGACACCGTGGTAACCGAGATGCTGACCGCAGACGCCTGGGAATGGCGCGCGGTCTGGATGTCCGGACTGGCTGCTCTTGCTCGCGCTGACGCGGCCACCGCCCGGTCGGCGTTCAACGCGGTCTACGGCCAGGTGCCAGGCGAGCTGGCTGCGAAGCTGGCCCTTGCCCTGGCCTGTGAGACCAGCGGCGAGCTGGATGTCGCCGAGTCGCTGTACACGACGTGCGCACGCACCGACGCCAACTACATCGCACCCTCGGCGTTCGGGCTGGCTCGCATCCGCTCGGGTCGGGGGGACCTGGACGGTGCCATCTCGGCGCTGGACCTCGTCCCCGCGACGAGCCGTGCGTTCACCCAGGCGCGGCGCCAACGCGCCGGCCAGCTGGCCACTTCAGGAAGAGGGCTGCCGGCACTTTCCGAAGCTATGGACAGCATCGACACCTTGACCATCGACCCCTCGGACCGGGCAACGTTGTCGCTCACGGTGCTGAACGCGGCGCTTCACCAGGTCCGCACCCAGGGCGCCCGACCCGACATCCTGATCGCTGGGCTGCCCGCGGTGGAACCCTCGCTGCGACAAGGACTCGAGGCCGCATATCGAGAGCTGGCCGGCTATGCGAAGACCCGCGAGGGCAAGGTGGAGCTGGTTGATCAGGCCAACTCGGTACGACCATGGACGACGCAATGACACCGGCGATGAGCTGACATGGGCGAGACCATGACGGTCTGCCCGACCTGCCATGCGGTGGTCGGGGAATCCGAGCTGTTCTGTGAGGCCTGCGGGGCCAAGCTGGCTCCTACCGTCGTCGCCGAGGCGGAGCCGGCCGTGGATACGATCCCGTTGGTTGCAGTCCCCGACGACCTGCGAGGGACCGACCCCGTCTGCGCCTCCTGCGGCGGCAAGGTCTCCGACGACGGGTACTGCGACACGTGCGGTGCGCGCGCCCCCCGCCTTCGGGATCACTTCAGCGAGATGCCGGCACCGTGGGTCGCAGCAGTCAGCGACCGGGGCATCCGCCATTCGCGCAACGAAGATGCCATGGCGCTCGCGGCCGACCCCGACCCCGGATCCCGCGCTGTGCTCGTCGTCTGCGACGGAGTGTCCAACTCCATCGACTCAGATGTTGCCAGCCTGGCGGCTGCCCGAGCGGCACGCGCCGTCCTCGGGTCCTCGCGCTCGCGCGGCATGGGCACCGAGAATTCGCTTGTCGCCGCGGTGATCGCCCGTCTGGAAGCAGCGACCAATGCCGCAAGCGACGCGGTGATCGAGGTCTCGCGAAACGCCGGGAGAGCCGCACCAATGGGCGACCCGGCCGTCAGCACCCCCACAACCAGCACCCCCACAACCAGCACCCCCACAACCAGCACCCCCACAACCAGCACCCCC
>JBDTYK010000004.1:0-33516 GCA_040005715.1 Actinomycetota bacterium
GGGAGAGCCGCCAGTGCTCGGCGAACGGGATCATGTCGCACATGTAGAAGTAGTAGGGGGTGATCGAGGCTTCGTCCTGCATGGCGAAACACAGGTCGAGCAGCTGTTCGACCGAGTCGTTCACGCCGCGCATGAGGACGCCCTGGTTACGGACGTCGCGAACTCCGGCATCCAGCATCGCCCTCGCGGCTGCGGCGACCGCGGGAGTCACAGACTGGGCGCTGTTGATGTGAGTGTGGATTGCCAGGGAGACGCCACGCTTGCGAGCCTTGGTCGCCACCCGGCCAACACCCTCCACGACGTCGTCGGCCAGCCAGTGCTGCGGCAGACCCATGAGCGCCTTCGTGGCCAGGCGGATGTCGCGGATGTTGTCGATCTCCAGCAGCCGGTCCAGGAAGGCCTCGAGGTTCTTCCATGGCATGTTGGCCACGTCTCCACCGGAGACGACCACGTCGCGGATTGAGCGGTTCTCGCGCAGGTAGCCGATCATCCCGTCATAACGGTCGACCGGCTTGAGGTCGAACTTGAGCTTGGGGACCACCGGCGTGGAGTTTCCGACCAGGTCCATCCGGGTGCAGTGTCCGCAGTACTGGGGGCACGTGGGCAACAGCTCGGCCAGCACCTTGGTGGGATAACGGTGGGTCAGGCCCTCGACCGGCCACATGTCGTGCTCGTGCAGCGAGTCTCTCGAGGAGTAGGGGTGACTGGGCCAGTCAGTGCGCCGGTCACTGAAGACCGGCAGCATGTACCGGCGGACCGGATCGGCGTAGAACGCGCGGGTGAAATCCTCCCCGGCGCGGGGGAGGGCACCGGCGGTCGCGCCCACGCAAGGCACCATGGTGTTCATCATCTGCGGCGGCACGAGCATCGACATCGTGGCCCGCTCGGCCTGGTCCCGTTCGAGGTCCGCGTAGAACGAGTCCGTGAGCAGATCGCCCATCAGCGTGCGGAGCCCCTTGAGGTTCTTGACGGAGTTGAGCCGCTGCCACTGAGCACTGGCCCACTCGTCCGCCGTAACGTGGCGCCATCCGGGCAGGCGGGTCCAGTCTGGCTCTACCAGCTCATGGCGTCGGTAGGCGTAGGGCTGTTCGATCTTTGTGTGCATAACTGACATGATACGGGAGAACTTGCGGTCTAAGCATCACCACGCCGCAAGATCTCTTTCCACTGGTCCCAAACCTGGAGAAAACAGTGAATTCGTCCGCTGCCCCGCCCGAGGGCTCGCCCGTGGGCCTGCACCGTGTCCTCGAGCCGACCGGAGAACACATCACGTTGCCCCAGTCCGCGCAACGGCTGGACGCTTCGCCACAGCTGTGGGACGACGAGGTTCGCATCGACATCCAGACCCTCAACCTGGATGCAGCCTCGTATCGCCAGCTCTCGCAGGCGCACCAGCTGCCGGGTGGGGGCACCGATGGCGCGGCGCTGAAGGCGGCTGTCCTGGACATCGTTGCCACTCGCGGCAAGATGCAGAATCCGGTCACCGGTTCTGGCGGCATGCTCATCGGAACCGTGGCGGAGGTGGGTCCGCGCAGCCCGCTCGGTCTCGCGGTCGGTGACCAGGTCGCGTCGCTGGTGTCCCTGTCGTTGACGCCCTTGCGGATCACCGACGACCTGGTCCGATGGGACGGGCTGGGGGAGCGAGCCCCAGCAACGGGTCACGCCATCCTGTTCGGCCGCTCAATCGCGGCCGTCCTGCCCGATGACATGGATCCTGAGCTTGCGTTGATGGTGATGGACGTCTGCGGCGCCCCGGCGCTGGTGGCCCGTCTGGTGCGTGAGTACAACGCCAAAGGTCAGCCACCCTCGGTGCTTGTTCTTGGCGGAGCAGGGAAGTCGGGGTCCTTGTCCCTGGCCGCGGCGCAGGATGCGGGTGCCGGGCGCACGGTCGCAGTCGTGCCTCACGCGGGCGAGGCGCGGATGTTGAAGGACACAGGGCTGGCCGACCATGTGGTCATCGCTGACGCCCGCTCGCCGCTGGGCCTTTCCAGCGCAGTCGAGGCGGCTGGTGGAGCCGCCGACATCACGGTCGTCTGTGTCGATGTCCCCGGCTGCGAACAGCCCGCGCTGTTGGCCACCGCCCAGGGCGGCACCGTGATCTTCTTCTCGATGGCAACCAACTTCGCGGCTGCCGCACTTGGGGCCGAGGGTCTGGCCGCCGATGTGCGGATGCTGATCGGCAACGGGTACGTCCCCGGCCATGCGGACTACGCCCTGAAGCTGTTGCGCGGCAACGCTGCCGTGCGGGGGCTGTTTGAGGGCAGACTCGAGCACGAGCAGACTGAGACCTTGTGAGCAGCGAATCGAGCGCGCCAGCGACCACCACGCTCTATCGCGGCGGATTCGTCTACGGCCCGGCGAACCCGCTGGCAACGGCGATGGTCGTCGATGGCGAACAGATCGCCTGGATCGGCTCTGAAGAGGCCGCGGCTGGTCTCCTTGATGGCGTCGGACAGGTCGTCGACCTAGCCGGAGCACTGGTCACGGCCACGTTCGTCGATGCCCACGTGCACACCTCGGCGACCGGTATGGGGTTGCGCAGTACTGCACTCTCCGACGTCCGGTCGCTGGCCGCTGCGCTGGACAAGATCGAGAGCGCTGCCCGAAAGCGTGCCGGGAGAGCGGTCTACGCTCCCGGCTGGGACGAGCAGCTCTGGCCCGAAGGCCGCCCCCCCACAGCGCAGGAGCTGGACCGCGCATCGTATGGCGGAGTGGTCTACTCACCCCGCGTGGACGGCCACTCGGCGGCGATCTCGTCGGCCCTGGCGGCCGCCTCGGGTGCCCGCAACCATCAGGGCTGGAACGACAGCGGGCTGGTCACTCGCGAAGCCCACCACGCCGCCCGGAGCTGTTTCTACCAGGGGATCAGCCCGGCTGAGCGTCGCGCCGACATCGATGCCGCCCTGTTGGCGGCCGCATCCGAGGGCATCGGGCTCGTGCACGAGAACGGTGGCCCGACCCTGAGCTCAGAGGCCGACTTTGCCGATGTCCTCGAGGCTGGGAAACGCGGCACCGGTCCCGAGGTCATTGGCTACTGGGCCGAGCTGGTCGCCGACGAGAAGTCCGCCAGGACGCTCGCCAGTCGCCTGGGGGCGAGGGGGCTTGCCGGCGATCTGAACATCGACGGCTCCATCGGCTCACGGACCGCAGCCCTTCGAGAGGCCTATGTCGACGGCGCTGGGTTGGACGACCAGCACAGCGCCCGCAGCCATGACCATGAGCGCCGCGGAAACGCCTACCTCACTGTTGACCAGGTCCGTGACCACGTCGCCGCCTGCTCGCTGGCCGGCATACAGGCTGGCTTCCACGTCATTGGTGACGCCGGCACCGACATTGCGATTGGAGGGATTGGGGCGGCGGCTGCTCTCGTCGGCAGGACCAAGGTGGTCGCCGCACGTCACCGTCTGGAGCACCTGGAGATGGTCGACCGCTTCGCCATCAAGACCCTCGTCGAGCTTGGTGTCACCGCATCGGTCCAGCCGGCCTTCGAGGCAGGCTGGGGCGGGCCCAACGGAATGTATGCCGCGAGGCTGGGTGAGCGTCGCGCCGCCGGCATGAATCCGTTCGCCGACATGATCGATGCCGGCCTGCCCCTTGCCTTCGGAACAGACTCCCCGGTGACGCCCTTCGCGCCCTGGGCGGCCATAGCCGCCTGCGTCAACCATCACGAGCCGGCTCAGCGGATCTCGGCCCAGCAGGCCTTCCTGGCCCATACCCGCGGCGGCTGGCGTGCTGCCGGCATAGACGACCGTGACAATCTCGACCTGGGCCAGCCCGCAAGCTTTGCAATCTGGTCCGCCGGGAAGAAACCGGGCCTGCCAGACCTGTCGCCCGGAGCACCGCCTCCCACCAATTTGCGCACCGTCATCCGCGGTCGCACCGTCTTTGACCGAGAAGGAGCCCTTTCATGAGCGCCGTTCGAGGCACCAGTGGTGCCAGGCCCAAGCTGGAGCTGGACCCGGTCGTGATCCGAAAGGCACGTTCGCTGGCTCGAAAGGCCGGAGCGCCAGTGGTCAAGCTGGCCAGGACGCACACCACCGTGTCCGTCGAGCGGGCCGTCCTGCGCCTCGCGGGTCTGTCCGGTGCGGACCATGAAGGGGTGCCGTGGGTCAACCACCTGGTCAACGCGGTCCGCGACGAGGTGGGGCTCGAGCAGGGCGTGACCACACCGGTTTTCGACGCGCTGCGCCGAGGCGAAGCGCCCGACCTGCTGACTCTGGCCCAGAAGTCAGCGCCGGGTTCGGTCTCTTTCCGTCAGCCGACCGGCCGAGACCTGGGCTCGGCACAGAGGCTGGCGATAGGTTCTGTGAAGGCCGGTATGTCCCGCATCGACAAGAGCCGCGCCACCCGCGACCGGATGATCAAACGCCATGGTGACCCGCTGCAACGCCCGTGGATCTACCTGATCGTCGCGACGGGTGACATCTACGAGGACATCCCTCAGGCCCAGACAGCGGCCCGCGAGGGGGCAGACATCATTGCGGTCATCCGCTCGACCGGCCAGTCACTGCTGGACTACGTGCCCGAGGGAGCGACCCGCGAGGGGTATGCCGGGACGTACGCCACGCAGGAGAACTTCCGTCTCATGCGGGCCGCCCTTGACGACGTGTCCAAGGAGCTGGGTCGCTATATCCGCCTGGTCAACTACGCCTCAGGCCTCTGCATGCCCGAGATCGCGGTGCTCGCAGGGCTCGAGCGCCTGGACATGATGCTCAACGACTCGATGTACGGCATCCTCTTCCGCGACATCAACCCGATCAGGACCTTTGTGGACCAACGGTTCTCGCGGCAGATCCACGCCCGAGCGGGCATCATCATCAACACTGGTGAGGACAACTACCTGACCACCGCCGATGCGATCGAGGCAGCGCACACCGTCACTGTCAGCCAGCTGATGAACGAGTACTTCGCCAAGGAGGCAGGGCTGGAGGACTGGCAGATCGGACTGGGGCACGCGTTCGAGATCAACCCCGACATCCCCGACTCGTTCCGCCTCGAGCTCGCGCACGCGATGCTCGCGCGCCAGCTGTTCCCGAACGCGCCGCTGAAGTGGATGCCGCCCACCAAGCACATGACCGGTGATGTGTTCCGTGGCTACCTGCTGGACGGGTTCTTCAACCTCGCTGGGGCGATGACCGGCCAGGGGATCCTGCTGGTGGGCATGATGACCGAGGCCGTGGTCACCCCGTTCCTCTCCGACCGCGACCTGGCCCTGCAGAACGTCCGCTACGTCCTGAACGCGGCCGGTGGGCTGACCGAGGACTTTCACCCGCCCCGCGACGGTTTCATCCAGACCCGTGCCCGGCAGGTCCTCTCCGAGGCCGTGGACCTTCTGGAGAAGATCGTTGATGACAAGGGCCAAAAGGGCTCCGTTCCGCTCCTGCAGGCTATCGGTGACGGCACCTTCGGGCTGATGAAACGCCCTGCTGACAAAGGAAAGGGCCTGGACGGCGTGGTCATGTGCGCACCGGGTTACGACAACCCGGCCACCACCCTCCTGGAAGGAGATGCTGGAAGATGAGCACCCGCGATACGGCCTCCAAGCAGTCGGCTGCCAAGACGATGCCGGACATCATCCGCCCGTACGGCGACACCACCGGCGACGGCATGGTCCAGGTCTCCTTCACCTTGCCCATTGCCCATGACAAGCGGGCCGAGGGCGCTGCCCTGCAGCTGGCCGCAAAGATGGGCCTGGCCCCGGCCTTGCTGGTCCACGCCAAGGCCATGGGCCCGGACTTCACCTTCTTCGTCGTCTACGGCAGCGCCACCCACCTCGTCGACCTTCGCGATGTCGTGGTCGTCGAGCGTGAGTTCCCGCTGCTGAGCCCCAAGGAGGTCAACGCAGCAATCAAGGCACGCCTGCACCGCAAGCTGGTCATCGTGGGTGCCTGCATCGGCACCGACGCCCACACCGTGGGCATCGACGCCATCTTGAACATCAAAGGATTCGCCGGAGAGAAGGGCCTCGAGTACTACACCGAGTTCACCGTCGTCAACGGTGGCGCCCAGGTGCTGGTGCCGGAGCTCGTCGCGCTGGCGCGCGAGCAGAAGGCCGACGCGGTCCTGGTCAGTCAGGTGGTCACCCAGAAGGATGCCCACATCCACAACACGATGAGCATGTCGGCGGCATTCCGTGAGGCCTACCCCGCCGGGCAGGTCCCCTTGTTGGTCGTGGGGGGTCCACGCTTCGAGCAGGGCCTGACTGGCAGGCTCGGCGTCGACCGGATCTTTGGCAAGGGCACGACACCAGGGGAGGTCGCCTCCTACCTGGTGCACGCGATGGCCACCACGAAGGAGCACGCACGATGAGCGTTCATGGACCAGCCACAGTCGGCACGAGCGTGACCCACCGCCGCTACGTTCCTTACAGCCATGCGCACTATGCAGGAAATCTTGTGGACGGCGCCTACTCCCTGGCAGCTTTTGGTGACGTGGCCACTGAGCTGTGTATCCGTACCGATGGAGACGAGGGGTTGTTCGCCGCCTACAGCGACGTGCAGTTCAAGGCGCCGGTCCGGGCGGGGGACTGCATCGAGATCGCAGCCACCTTGGTCCGGGTGGGCTCGCGAAGTCGCGAGATGGACTTCGAGGTCAGGGTCATTGCCAGAGGCAACCCTGACCGGGGCCAGTCCGCCTCTGATCTGCTGGCCCAACCGCTCGTGGCCACCACCGCGCGCGGGGTCGTCGTCGTGCCGTTGGCCAACAGGTGACGGACGTCGCATACCTGCTCTCGGCGTGTCGTCGACGACACGCCGAGAGCTGACAGATTCGACCTGTTCACAACGGAATTGGGCGAGTCGCCTGACCTGCGGATACGTGTATCGCCGCAGGTGAACGGCTGGTTGACAGCAGGTTGAGAACGTGTATCTTCAAGTCGTTGGCCGCCGCAGAATCGAAGTTCGGCGAAGGTCACGAGGCAGGAAATCTCCGGGATCCACGGTGGCTTGCGCGCGCAGTCGCCGTCTCAACCAGATCCGCGGGATTGCTCGCTTGGTGATCACCGTGAGGCTTCGGAGGCGACTGGAGGCAGGGCCCGCGTGCTTAGTAGACAACAACTTCGGATCGGCATCCGGTCGACTCGACGTTGGTCCCAACGGCGACGCGGGCGCTGCCCTGTCCAGTGATCTCACGCTTCAGTGATCTAGCCTGACGCGATGAGCCGTCTCACTCTCGCCATCGCGTCGGGCCTGGCTCTGTGGCTCGCGTTTCCCTCACACAACCTCTGGGTCCTGGCACCGGTCGGTGTGGGGCTCCTGGCCCTTGCGACGCGCGGGGCATCTCCCTGGCAGGGCGCCGTACTCGGGCTGGTGAGCGGACTGTCCGCCTTCCTGCCGTTGCTGGCCTGGTCGGGTGTCTACGTGGGTGCCATGCCGTGGATAGCACTGGCAGCACTTGAGTCCTGCTACATCGCCGTGGTCGGGCTGGTCTGTGCTCTTCTCCAGAGGGGTCCGTCGCTCGCGGGGGTCGGCAAGGTTCGTCCGTTCGTCGTGGCGCTGACATGGGTGTCGGCGGAACTACTCCGGGACACCACACCGTTTGGCGGATTCCCTTGGGGGCGTTTGGCATTCAGCCAGGCGGAATCACCCCTGGCGGGGCTGGCCGCCCTCGGTGGCGCCCCCGCCGTCACCTTTGGTGTGGCCCTGGTCGGCGGCTTGCTGGCCGCCGGTGTGGACAGAATCGTCAGCGAGCGTCGCCGGTATCCCGGCCTGCCGCATCGTGGCCTGCCGCGAAGAGCACTTTCAATCGCTCCCTGCCTGGTTGGCGCCATGGTCGCGATGCTGGGGCCTGCACTCGTCCCCAGGCCGACTGACGGGACGATGGCACGGTTCATGGCGGTCCAGGGCAATGTCCCCCGACCCGGTCTGGAGTTCAACGCCGAGCGACGGGCGGTCCTGGACAACCACGCGAGGCTGACCCAGCAGGCGGCAGCCTCGGTAAGAGCGGGGACCCAGCCCAGGCCGGACCTGGTGGTGTGGCCGGAGAACGCCTCCGACATCGACCCCGTCCGAAACGCCGACGCGGCCGCGGTCATCAACCGTGCAGCTGACGCCATCGCGGCGCCCCTGGTCCTGGGCGCGGTGCTGAACGAGCCGAAGCCTCGCGTGTCCAACGCGAGCCTGCTGTACCTGCCCGGCAAGGGCCTCACAGCGCGATACATCAAACAGCATCCGGTCCCGTTCGCGGAGTACATCCCGTACCGGTCATTCTTCCGCAGGCTGGACGGCCAGGTCGACCTTGTTCGGTCGGACTTCGTCGCGGGCAAGAGCCCGGGGGTCTTCCGGGTGCCCGGTCCCAGCGGGGGCACGATCGCAGCCGGAACAATCATCTGCTTCGAAGTCGCCTACGACGGGCTCGTGCGCAACACGGTCAACCACGGCGCGAACGTCTTGCTCGTCCAGACCAACAACGCCACCTTCGGGTTCACCGACGAGTCAGCCCAGCAGCTCGCCATCTCCCGGATCCGAGCGATCGAGCACGGGCGCTCGGTTGTGCACGTCTCGACGGTTGGGGTCAGCGCCATGATCACGCCTGACGGAACCGCCCACCAGTCCACGAGGTTGTTCACCCCAGCCCTTCTTGCCGCCGACCTTCCACTGCGGACCGACCGCACGCTCGCGGACCGCCTTGGGGCCTGGCCGGAGAGCCTTGCCGCCGCCGTTCTGGCCATGATGCTGATTCTGCTCGGGCTGGGCGCTTTGGCGGGTAGGGTCGGTGGTCCCACTCGTACAAAGGACGGACATGACTCACCCCGCGACCCGGCTGCCGATCGGCAAGATCGTCGTGCTGATACCCACCTATAACGAACGCGAGAACCTCCCGCTGATCGTGTCGAGGTTGCGTGCCGCCGTGCCCGAGGCTGACGTTCTGGTCCTGGACGACAGCTCCCCGGACGGTACCGGCGCCGTGGCCGACCAGCTGGCGGCTGACGACCACCAGGTTCGTGTGCTTCACCGTGAGCGCAAAGAGGGGTTGGGTGCCGCATACCTGGCCGGGTTCGCGTGGGCCCTGGACAAGGGCTACGACGCGCTCGTCGAGATGGACGCCGACGGCTCTCACCAACCCGAGCAGCTTCCCACGCTTCTCGAGGCGCTGGCCGATGCCGATATCGTGCTCGGGTCGCGATGGGTGCGCGGAGGCTCGGTGGTCAACTGGCCGATCAGCCGCAAGGTCCTCAGCCTGGGTGGGAACATCTATACCCGCGTGCTTCTGGGGATGCCGATCGGCGATGCGACCGGGGGGTACCGCGCCTACCGCGCTTCGGCGCTTCGGAGCATGGACCTGCACGACGTCGCCTCCGCGGGCTACTGCTTCCAGGTCGATCTCGTATGGCGGGCAGTGCGGCGCGGTCTGAGAGTGGTCGAGGTGCCCATCACCTTTGTCGAGCGCACCGTCGGGGACTCAAAGATGAGCAAAGACATTGTTCGGGAGTCGCTGATCAGCATCACCAAGTGGGGAACCAGCTACCGTTTCGGCCAGGCCAGGTCCCTGGTCCGAAGGGAGCCAAGGTGGCACAAGCTCGACGCCTGACCCGACGCAGCCGGCCGCCGTGGGTGTGGCTCCTCTTCGTCGCGCTGCTGGTGGTGCCGCTCGCTGAGATTGCGCTGATCGTCGCAGTGGGCAACGTGATTGGTGCGTGGCAGACGTTCGCACTCCTGCTGGTCGAGTCGGCGCTGGGCGCCTACCTGGTCAAGCGCGAAGGTCGTCGATCCTGGCAGGCGCTGCGTGCGGCTCTGAGCAGCGGCCACATGCCCGGCCGTGAGCTGGCCGATGCGGCCCTGATCCTGATCGGTGGCACGCTGCTGCTCACCCCAGGCTTTCTGACCGACCTGGTCGGCTTCTTCTTCATCCTGCCGTTCACCCGCCCCATCACCCGCCGGTGGCTTCAGGACATCGTGGAACGTCGCCTCCTGCAAAGGAGTGGCATCATTCGCGGCGAGGTCAGCTGACCCCTGTCCCGCGCTTGCCCCCGATGGTGAACTCGCTGAATGGGCAACCGGTCGCGCTACGGATCGCGGTCGCGATACGGAACCCGGTCGCGATACGGAACCCGGTCGCGATACGGATCCCGGTCGCGATACGGATCCCGGTCGCGATACGGATGGCGGTCGCGATACGGAACCGTGTCAGGCGGTGCGCTTGCGTCGTGGCTTCTCGCCACGTGAGGCCCGCAGCAGGGTAAGCCGCTCCTTGAGCAGCTCCTCGAGCTCGGGGAGGGACCGTCGCTCCAGCAACATGTCCCAGTGCGTGCGCACGGCCTTGACGTTCTTGTACTCCGGCTCCGGGCCGTCCACGAGCCGGGCCTCAAGCCCGCAGCGGCACTCCCACACCGTCGGGACGTCGGCCTCGACGGAGAAGGGAAGCTCGCTGATGTGCTGCTCGGGGCACACGTATCGCACAAGCTGACGCTCGCTGAGGACGACGTTGGTGTCTGTCTCCAGGCTCAGCGCACTGAGATTGGTACCGCGAAGGGATCGTTCGGCCATGAGGGCTGGTCTCCAAACGTGCTGCGCCACGCCACTTGGAGCGCGGGGATTCACTGGACATAACGCCGTCGTCAGGCTCAATGTTCCGGGTGTGGCAGGTATTTGCCGCATCGCAGCGTAGCGCAGATCAGATGAGCTGCGTGGGTCAGACCACGGCCGGGACCTGGTTGCCGGCCGCGAGGATGCCCTCACGCATCCTGACCCTGGACAGGAGAATGCCACCGACCGCGAAGAACAGGATGAGGGCGATGATGGCCCATCGGTAGGAGTGCGTGAACTGGTGGACCAGCCCGAAAACGAGCGTTCCGAACCAGCTCGTCCCTCGTTCCATCGCCTGATACAGGCTGAAGAACTCGGCCTCGCGGCCACGGGGGATCAGCTGGCTGTACATCGAGCGTGAGAGTGCCTGACTTCCCCCAAGGACGACGCCGATCAGGATCGCGAGCCCCACGAATACCAGGAATGCCCCCGCGGGCACGAAGAAGGCAAGAGTGACGACCAGGGTCCACAGGAGCAGGCTGTTCAACACCACCCGCCACGCGCCCAACCGCTTCGCCAGCCGCCCGAAGAGCAGGGCGCCACCGAAAGCGACGAACTGGACCAGCAGGATGATCTCGATCAGCTGGTTGTTGCTGAAGTTCAGCTCCTCGGCGCCGTAGACACTCGAGGAGCTGATGACCGTCTGGATCCCGTCGTTGAAGAACAGATAGGCCAGAAGGAAGAGCAGGGTCTGCGGATATGAGCGCAGCTCGCGGAAGGTGCTGGCCAGCTGTCTCACGCTGCTGGTGAGCACGCCGGCACGCACCTGCGTGGTACTCAGGGCCGAGCCGCGCAGATCGCGCAGCCCGCTCACCGGAATCATCGTGAAGGCGCCCCACCACAGGCCGGCCGAGAGCAGGCTGATCCGTACCGCCATCTCCTGCGAGATACCCAGCTGCTTGTCCAGGGTCAGCAACCCAAGGTTGAGCGCCAGCAGCAGGCCGCCACCCAGGTATCCCCAGGCCCAACCGCGGCTGGACACGCGGTCGCGGTCATCAGGTCCCGCGATCCGGCACAGCAACGAGTCGTAGATCACCAGCGAGGACCCCAGGCACAGGTTGGCGAAGATCAGGAGTGCTACGCCGAGCCCCCAGTTGTCGCCGCGCACGAGGAACATGGCCGAGGCCGCAGCCGCTCCGGACCAGGCGAAGGTGGCGAAGAGCCGAACCGGCCTGGGAGAACGATCGGCGAGGGCGCCGATGAAGATCAGGACGATGGCCGAGACGATCGTGGAGATGGTCAGGACATAGAAGACCAGGGACCCGGGGTCGACCGGTAGCCCGACCACATGAAGGTTCGTGTGGCAGGCCACGTCGCTGGGCAGGGTGGGACAAGCTGCCTTCTTGGCGATAACGGTCAGATAGGGGGCCATCAGAACCGTCAGGGTCGTGGTGACGTACGCCGAGTTGGCCCAGTCGTACCAGTACCAAGCCCTTTGGTGAGCTGTGTCCTTGGCGCGCCTGGACTCGACAGGGGAGTCGATGGCGCTGGTCATGGGCGAAGCCTGCCACAGCTGGCGCCGCGCTCGGCCGAAGTCGACGTCGACCTGCTCATCTCAGCGCTGGACATCAGCCTGGGTCGGCCTGTCCGTCAGCTCGCGAACTCCCAGTGCCAGGGTTCGGGCAGCACGCCGGAGGCTTCGGCCCAGGCGGGGTGGAACCATCCGTAGAGCGGGGCGTGGTGCTGCATCCACAGATGCGCGGGGGCGCTGAAGTCCTGGACCCCTCCACAGAGGTCGACCGCGAGACCGAGTCCGTGCTGGCTGGTCCCGGGTGTAGCGGCAAGCCCGGGGCGTTCCAGCTTGATCGCGACCTGCTCGGGGTAGGAGCGGTAGGAGTCGGCCACGCACAGCGCCGAACCGGTCTCCTTCTGGTACTCGTTGCTCATCGCGTTGAACGCCATAGCGGCATCCCGGCTCAGGCTCTGGTCGGGGTTGGCATAAAGCGGGCACAGTGCGCTGGCCGGAAGCCGCCCATTCGGGTAGGTCCCGGGATCCTTGCCACAGCTTGAGCTGCTGTCCATCAGAAGCTTGAAGTCCTGACCTTGCAGCGCCTCAGCCAGTCGCTTGTCGGCTGCCCTGGCCAGGGGGTCCTCCGAACGCAGGAGGGTTCCGCGCACACTCGCCGCACTCCCGACCTGGGAGGCGCGAGCCGCCCGGAACCCCTCAAGGGCGGCTCGCTGCTGGACGATGACTGTGTCGAGCTTGGACTTGGCTGTCGCTGCGGTGGTGGCTGCCAGCGACGCCTTGACACTGGCCGCTTCGGCCTTGGCCGAGGTGGTGACCTGCTCCGAGCGCAGGGACTTCAGTCGGTCGAACAGGCGCGCACGACCGTCCAGGAGGTACTGCACCGTCGCCATCGTGTCGTTGTTCTGATCCGCAGAGGGGGCGCTCAGGGCCTCAAGGATCGCGGTGATGTCACCCAGGGGGCCGCCGCCACGAATATAGGCGTCGCTGGCCAGGCGCCCCAGGGCATCCGAGGCCCCAACGACCTCGAGACCGAGCTGTCGCAGGTGCGCCTTCTGGGCGGCAGCTTCGGTCAGTGCTTTTGCCTGGGCGATCCTGGCCGCAGACAGCTGGGCCAGCAGCGTGTTCGCCTGAGCTGAGATGCGGTCAAGGCGCGAGCTTGTTGCAGCCACCTCGGCGCTGGACTTCATCAGGGCGGCCCGCAGGGCGTCGGCCGCCTTGACCTGGTCCGTGAGCTGCTGTTTCGTGAGGGTTTCCGCGTCCACCACAACAGGTTTGGGGTGGCTGGGATCGGCGTTTGCTGGGGCGGCAGGGAGGAGCAGGGCGTTGGTAGTCACGACCACCGCGACGCCCAGAACGAGCACCCGCAGCCGATTCCACAGACCTGCCTGGAACACACCTGTCCTGCCCAGCATCATCCGCACGCGCCTTCCCTGATTGACTTCCACCGTGAGCCCGCGACGCTGTCCAAACTAGGGCCAAACGTCCGGCTTCACAGGTGACACCGCTCACGGATGGCCAGAACGAACTAGTCACCCGCGGCTTTGGGTCCAAGTTACCTAGTCATTTCGACCCGTTCGGGCGATGGTAAAGGCAGCGGGTCTGGTGGGAAGACCGGGCTTGCACTGGCACGATGTCGACCATGACCGATGCAACGCCTCGAACGTTCGTCCGTTCCGACATCGTCATCATCGGTGGGGGAGCCGCGGCCGTGGCTCTCGCAGGCCTCACCCGCTTCGTCGGCGGGGGAGTGGTCGTGACCTTTCTCTGTGCGGCCATAGCGGTCACCCTGCTGGCCTCGCTCGTCGGCCGCTCGGTGGAGCAGCTGGGCGACAGGTTTGGGCCCGGCGCAACTGGGGTGCTCCAGTCGGCGCTGGGAAACCTACCCGAGCTGTTCATCGCGCTGTTCGCGCTCAAGGCCGGACTCGTGCGCGTCGTTCAAGCAGCGCTGATCGGTTCGATTCTGGCCAACCTGTTGTTGGTGCTTGGCCTCTGCTTCCTGGTCGGTGGACTCAAGCACGGAACCCAGCAGCTCGGGTCGGAGCGTGCCAGGAGCATCATCGTGCTGATGGTGCTGTCCGTCGCTGCGCTGGTCCTGCCGTCACTCGCGTCCTTCGTTCACGCGCCGGCGTCACAACATGAAGGCGCGCTGTCACTGATCGTCTCCGTCATCTTGCTGCTGTTGTTCGCCCTGTCCTTGCCCGCCTCACTGCGGCGGGCGCCCGGTGCGCAGGTCGAGGAAGGCATGCAGCAGGAGGTGCCACGTTGGCCGCTTGCTCTGGCCCTCGGGCTGCTTGCCCTTGCCGCCGTCCTTGCTGCCTTCGTGTCGGACTGGTTCGTGCACGCCCTCGAGCCCGCCATGGCGGCGCTCAATATCTCCGAAGCCTTCGCCGGTCTGGTCATCGTGGCCATTGCCGGCAACGCCGTCGAGAACGTGGTCGGTGTCCAGCTGGCCGCAAGGAACCGCTCTGAGTACGCCTTCTCCGTGGTGATCAACTCACCCCTGCAGATCGCCCTGGTACTGGCCCCCGTGCTGGTGATCCTTTCCCAGGTCCTGGGACTGACGGCCCTGACCCTGGTCTTCTCGCCAATGCTGATCGTCTCGGTGGTCATCGCGGTGATCATCAGCGCCTTCATCACCTTCGACGGTGAGTCCAACTGGATCGAGGGTGCGGCGCTGGTCGCCGTCTATGCCATCATCGCCTCGACCTTCTGGTGGGGCTGATAACCGCAGCGAGATACACCCCATCGGCTGGTCTGACGCCTGGGCGCCGCGCGCCGCATGGCTTGGCCCCAGTGGGTCCACCCGCCGAAGGGGCGTTGATACCTTGTTGTTGCGCCCAACAGATGGAGACACCGTGAGCACTGACACGAGGGCTGTGACGCCGTCGGCCGTGCTGCACGGTGCCGACAGGCACGATCTGATCCGCGTGCACGGCGCGCGGGTGAACAACCTCAAGAATGTCAGCGTCCAGATCCCGAAGCGCCGGCTGACCGTGTTCACTGGCGTCTCCGGCTCGGGGAAGAGCTCGCTGGTGTTCGCCACGATCGCCGCGGAGTCACAGCGGATGATCAACGAGACCTACAGCACCTTCGTGCAGGGTTTCATGCCGACGTTGGCCCGCCCTGACGTCGACGTACTCGAGGGGCTGACGACCGCGATCATCGTCGACCAGGAGCGGATGGGAGCCAACGCCCGCTCCACGGTAGGTACCGCGACCGACGCCAACTCGATGCTGCGCATCCTGTTCAGCCGGCTCGGACAGCCGCATATCGGCTCGACCCAGGCGTTCTCCTTCAATGTCGCCTCAGCCCATGGCGGCGGGGCGATGACCGTCGAGCGGCGGGGGTCCAACAAGACCATGAGTCGGACCTTCACCATCACCGGCGGCATGTGCCCGCGATGCGAGGGCATGGGCTCGGTCAACGACTTCGAGCTGTCCGAGCTGTACGACGACAGCTTGTCGCTGTCCGAAGGTGCGCTCAAGATCCCCGGCTACAGCATGGAGGGCTGGTACGGCCGGATCTATCGCGGCTGCGGCTTCTTCGACCCGGACAAGCCGATCGGCAGGTACACCAAGAAGGAGCGAAGCGACCTGCTGTACAAGGAGCCGACCAGGATCAAGGTCGACGGGATCAACCTGACGTACGAAGGGCTGATACCGAAGATCCAGAAGTCATTCCTGTCCAAGGACGTCGATGCGCTCCAGCCGCACATCCGCGCCTTCGTTGACCGTGCGGTGACGTTCACCGTCTGCCCCGAATGCGATGGCACCCGGCTGAACGAAGTCGCGCGGTCGTCAAAGATCAAGGGCATCAACATCGCCGACGCGTGTGCGATGCAGATCAGCGATCTCGCCAGCTGGGTGCGGGGTCTGGACGAACCATTGGTGGGGCCGCTGTTGACGTCGCTGGGGGACACCCTCGACTCGTTCGTGGAGATCGGGCTCGGCTACCTCAGCCTCGACCGCCCCTCGGGGACGCTCTCGGGTGGCGAGGCACAGCGCACCAAGATGATCCGACACCTCGGATCGTCCCTGACCGACGTCACCTACGTGTTCGACGAACCGACGATCGGCCTGCACCCCCACGACATCCAGCGGATGAACGACCTGCTGCTCCGGCTGCGCGACAAGGGCAACACCGTGCTGGTCGTGGAGCACAAGCCAGAGGCGATCGCGATCGCCGACCACGTCATCGACCTCGGCCCCCGCGCCGGCACCGATGGCGGCGAGGTGGTGTTCGAGGGCAGCGTCGAAGGGCTGCGGGCCAGTGGCACGCTGACCGGACGCCACCTGGATGATCGCGCCTCCCTGAAGCCATCTGTTCGGACCCCTTCGGGACAGCTGGAAGTCCGTGGCGCCAGCGCCCACAACCTGCAGGACGTTGATGTCGACATCCCGCTCGGTGTCCTTGTGGTGGTGACCGGGGTGGCCGGGTCGGGAAAGAGCTCACTGATCCACGGCTCGGTTTCGGGGCTGGACGACGTGGTGTCGGTCGACCAGACCGCGATCCGCGGTTCCCGGCGGAGCAACCCGGCGACCTACACCGGACTGCTCGACCCGATCCGCAAAGCCTTCGCGAAGGCCAACGGCGTGAAACCGGCGCTGTTCAGCGCCAACTCGGAGGGCGCGTGTCCCGGCTGCAACGGCGCCGGCGTCATCTACACCGACCTGGCGATGATGGCCGGCGTAGCAACCACCTGCGAGGAGTGCGAGGGACAGCGTTTCCAGGCGTTGGTGCTGGAGTACACCTTTGCTGGACGCAACATCAGTGAGGTGCTTGCCATGTCGGTGACTGAGGCCGAGGAGTTCTTCGGCTCCGGAGACGGGCGCACCCCAGCCGCGCACAAGATCCTGCAGCGGATGGCTGACGTCGGGCTCGGCTACCTGCGCCTCGGTCAGCCGCTCCCGACGCTCTCCGGCGGCGAGCGACAGCGGCTCAAGCTGGCCACGCACATGGCCGAGAGGGGCCGCGTCTACGTGTTGGACGAGCCGACCACCGGCCTGCACCTGGACGACGTCGAGAGGCTGCTCGGCCTGCTCGACCGGCTCGTCGACTCCGGCAAGTCGGTCATCGTCATCGCACACCACCAGGCGGTCATGGCACGTGCGGACTGGATCATCGACCTCGGCCCAGGCGCCGGCCACGACGGGGGCCGGATCGTCTTCGAGGGCACACCCGCCGATCTCGTCGCCGACCGCTCCAGCCTCACCGCTGAGCACCTTGCTGCCTACGTAGGCACCTGATCGAGGCTGGTGGGGACGACTGGAACCAGGCCCTGCCGCGTTCGATCGTCGGTCTCAGAGAGCTCTCTCCCGATTGCCGATAATCTACATTATGTTAACTTAGCCTAAATGGGGACCATGTCCGTCGACATCCGGTACTCGCACAGGACCGCCCAGCCGTTTGGCCACCTTGCCCGCATCACCATCACCGGCCTCCCCTGGGCGTCCTCAACCAGAGCGAGCAAGACTCTGTTGACCCTGGGTGCGCACCGCTGCATTCCGGCATCGGATCCGGCCAGACCTCATCCTCGGTCTCGGGGTCGAGTCTGGTGATCGCTGGTGAGGCGGTCCATCCGTTCATGAAGATCTCGCAGTCGCAGTATCCGCCGCAGGCACCCAGCTGGCGCTCCAACGCCGTGGCCTTGGGCGCTCGCACGTTCCGCCACCTCAGCGCCCAGCGCAACGTGCCGTCACAGCCAGCAGCTTCGCTCATTCGGTAGACGTAGCAGAACAGGCACTCTCCTGGATCCGGCGCCGGCCACAGGGCCTGGGATGTGTCGTCTGCACCTTCATCTGTCTCAGTCTTTGCGACCATGACAACTCCTTGTTGTAGGACTGATGTTCGAGCCTCCGTTGTATCCCAGAGGTCGGACAATGCCCCGGTTCCTCTACCGTGGGTGATCGGGCTTCGTCCAGATCCAGAGAGAGCGCATACCTTGTCCGAGAGGCACCAACCCGTGGAACCGTCACCGCCAGAGGCTGGCGCCAGCCTGCGCGCTGACTGTGACAGCTGCTTTGGCCTGTGCTGCGTGGTCCCGGCCTTCACGGTCTCGAGCGACTTCGCGATCACCAAGAAGGCCGGCCACGCCTGTCCCAACCTGGCGGAAGACTTTGGCTGCGGAATTCACCCGCGCCTGCGCGAGGAAGGCTTCGCGGGTTGCACCGTCTATGACTGCTTTGGCGCGGGGCAGAAGGTCTCTCAGGTCACCTTCGGCGGCAAGGACTGGCGCCGGGCACCGGTTGTCGCCAGGGCGATGTTCGAGGTGTTCCCGGTTGTCCGGGCACTGCACGAGCTGCTCTGGTATCTGACCGAGGCGCTGACCCTGCTGCCAACCGGCTCGCTCCACGCTGAGCTCCGTCTGGCGCTGGAAAGGACCCAGGGTCTCACCTCTCTCGACCCCGATGCGCTCAGTGCGCTCGACGTGGGGGCGCACCGTGCCGCGGTCAACGTGCTGCTCCAGCGCACCAGTGAGCAGGTTCGCGCTGATGTCCGCCGCGAGAGGAGGGATCTCAGAGGTGCGGACCTGATCGGGGCGAAGCTCGGAGGCGCAGACCTGAGAGGGGCGAGCCTGCGAGGCGCACACCTTGTTGGTGCTGACCTCTGCGGCGCGGACCTGGGGATGGCCGACCTCATCGGCGCAGACCTCAGGGGGGCCGATCTGCGCGGCGCCAACCTCACCGGGAGCATCTTTCTCATTCAGTCCCAGCTGGACTCGGCCAAAGGCGATGCCAGAACCAGCTTGCCTGCGGCGCTCAGGCACCCCATGCACTGGTAGCCGCCGGCGGCGTCCGACCCCGCCAAGTCGGCGTCACTCGGTGATGGCCCGCGAGGGTCATGTCCCCCACTTCGCCGCCAACGCGCAGACGACCTTCCAGTCCCGGGACGTGGCCACCCCTCCCCCGCGTTCGATCCGCGCATTGGTCAGCTTGGCCTCATGTGACGGGCGCGCCAACCACAGGTACACCTCATGGCCGTTGACCTTCGCTCGCTCCCCGGGGATGTCCCAGCCATTCATGGCTGAGACGAAGTCGGCATCAGGGGCTTGCTGCAGGAAGGTGACATAACGTCGGACGTCCCCTTCCAGGGAAATGGTCAGGCTCTCGCCGTATGCCGTCAGCTCGCCAAGCTGCGCGGGCGTGCGCACGATGGTCCGCACCGTGAAACCGCATAGCTCCTCCAGTACCTTCTCGAGCGTCACCTCCACCTTGGCCGCCGACCGCAGGCTCGAGGTGAGCCTCAGGTTTCCACTCTGAATGTGGCTCTCGACCTCACCAAAGCCCGCCTGGGACAGGCCCGTTCGCAGATCGGCCATCTTCACGAACCGGCCACCGACGTTGACCGCGCGCAGAAGCGCGATATAGGTCGCCATCAGATCGAGAACGTTCCGGCAGCCACCTCACGGACCGTTCCGGTGACGAAGACGGTGCCCTGGTCGTCCACGCTCAGGTCCAGGACTGAAGGGCGCAGAACCGCGCTCCCCTGGTGGATCCGACGCTGGATCCCCACGTGCCCGTTTGCCCGGAACCAGCCGCCCAGGTTGGCGCAAGCCGAACCGGTCGCAGGATCCTCGATGACTGAGCTGCCTTGCATGAAGAAGAAGCGGGACTCGATGGTCTTGGGACCAGTTGGTGCCCAGACGTAGATCATCGACTCCCCCTGTGCGCCGGGACCGAGCTCATCGAGCAACCTGGGGTCGGCCTGGGCCGAGCGGACGTCGGCGGCGGAACGCAGGGGGACGATGAGCTGCTCGACCCCGGTGCTGACCCAAAGCGGTTTCGCTGCAACGGTGCCCGCAGACAGACCTACGGTGCGGGCCAGGTCTGCGTCAGAAGCCTCGACGTCTCTGGTGGTCGGAGGATTGGCTTGAAGCGTCCAGGTATCCCCGTTTGCTCTGACCGCGATGTCCCCGGCCGGCATACGAAGAACAACGGCGTCCCCCGTCGCGAACAGCTCACGGACCACGTGTGCTGTGCCCAACGTCGGGTGCCCGGCGAACGGCATCTCGAAGGAGGGCGTGAAGATGCGCACCGCCGCCGTCGCACCATCGACCGGGCTGACGAAGGTTGTCTCGGAGAGGTTGAGCTGACGCGCGAGGCTCTGCATCTGGTCTGTGGTGAGACCCTGTGCATCATCGAAGACACAGAGCGGGTTTCCAGAGAAGGGGTCGTCGCCGGCGGTGAAGACGTTCAGGATGCGATAGCTCAGCATCGTGCTCACGTTAGGGCCTCAGGACCCGATGGTGGTGGCGACCGGGGTGCCCAGCTCCACGGTCCGGCTCACCGAACAGAGCCGGTCGTGCGACTTCCTCACGGCATCGGGCAGTAGCGCTCGCGCGGCGTCACCGCCCTCACCCGCGGGAAAGCTCAGCCGGAAGGTGACCGACAGGTCCTGTATCCGGTTGCCGTCCTCGTCTCGCACCTTCTCGCCGACGACCTCGACGACGAACGACCCGGGCTCCGCGCGGCGGGTGGTCAGCACATCGACATCAACGGCGGCGCACCCGCCGATGGCGACCAGGAAGAGCTCGACCGGCGTGAAGCCCGTGACCTCCCCGGTCCCGAACTCGAGGATGCCGCCACGACCGTTGGCCGCCGAGTAGCGGCCGGCAGACGTGCGGGTGATGGTCACGAAGCGATGCGCGTCAACAGGCATGCCGTTTACCCTGCCAGAGTGACGACTTCAACCTCAGGCAGGGATCACCAACGGGGCTCTCTGGTGCTGGTCCGCCACGGGGAGACGGAGTGGTCGAGAACGGGGCGGCATACCGGCCGGACAGATGTCCCCCTGACTGTCAGAGGGGAGATGCTCGGGTCGGGGACCCACGAGCTGCTCAGGGGCCGCGTCTTCGCCCTGGTTCTCAGCTCCCCCCTTCAGCGGGCCCGGCGCACGGCACAGCTTGCCGGACTGGTCGATGCCGAGATCGACGACAACCTGATGGAGTGGGACTACGGCGGCTATGAGGGTTTGACAACCAACGAGATCGGCGAGCGGGTCGGGCACCCATGGACTGTCTTCGAGGACGGCGTCATTCCGGGGGCCACGCCGGGCGAGAGCATCGAGGACGTGGCGGCACGATGTCGAAAGGTGATCAAGCGCGTCGAGCCTGTGCTTGAAGGCGGTGACGTGGCGCTGGTCGGCCACGGGCACTGCCTACGCATTCTGGCGGCAGTGTTCCTGGGCCAGGAGCCCCGTCTCGGTGCGCAGATCCTGCTGGATGCCGGGTCGGTCAGCGTCCTTGGCTGGGAGCGGGCGGAGCCGGTCATCATCTCCTGGAACCGGACCCTCACCTAGCAGCGGGGATGGCGTACACCCGATCCTCCTGCATCCGAACACCGCGCCGGCACCGTCTTGGCTCCTGCCGGGGTCAGAACGGTGCGGTAGCGGTGTTCGGTCGATGAAGCTTTCTAGGGCAGGGGCCAGGTATGCACGGGCTGGTTGGTGTGCATGGCCCGCACGTAGTGCTCGAGCATGCCCTTCAGGGCCGTGGGACGATCGGCTCCGCGCTCCTCCAGCCGGTGAACCGCCTCAATCTGCCATGAGGCGCCGTTGACCCCGGAGGCACACCGGCCCTCGATCACGCCCAGATACCGGTCGCGCACAGCGCTGGACACACCCCAGTGCCTCAGTCCCTCATGGGCCATCGGCAGCAGATGGCGAAGGACCAGCTCGTTGGCCGGCAGCTCCCCCAAACCGGGCCAGGTGACCTTCGACCCGATGCCATGGCGCGCACAGCTGTTGAAGTTGTGCTCCGCATCGGCAAACCTCATCCGGGTCCAGATCGGGCGGTCCTCCTCCGCGATCGTGCGCAGGACCCCGTAGTAGAAAGCGGAGTTGGCCATCGTGTCGATGATCGTCGGACCGGCCGGGAGCACGCGGTTCTCAACCCGAAGGTGTGGCCGTCCGCCCGCGATGTCGTAGATCGGGCGGTTCCAGCGGTAGACCGTGCCGTTGTGGAGCCTGAGCTCGGAAAGACGTGGCACCCCGCCAGCCTTCAGCGTCGCCACCGGGTCCTCGTCGGTGGTCTCGGGCAGCAATGCGGGAAAGTACCGGACATTCTCCTCGAAGAGGTCGAAGACCGAGGTGATCCAGCGCTCCCCGAAGAAGACGCGCGGACGCACGCCCTGGTTCCGCAGCTCGATCGGCCGGGTGTCGGTGGCCTGGTTGAACAGCTCGACGCGAGTCTCGTGCCAGAGCTCCTTCCCGCAGAAGTACGGCGAGTTGGCGCCGATGGCCAGCTGCGGGCCGGCGAGCGCCTGCGCGCCGTTCCAGTACGTGGCGAACTCCTGCGGCGCGACCTGCAGGTGCAGCTGCACGGAGGTGCACGCGGACTCCGGGGCGATCGAGTCGGCATACATGGCCAGGTGCTCGCTGACACCATCGATGTCGATGTGCATGTCCTCACCACGGGCGTTGACCATCGCCTCGTTCAGCGCCACATAGCGGGCGCTGGTGCTCATGGAACCGGCGTGCAGGTGCTCGGGCATGACCGTGGGCAGGATGCCGATCGTCACGATGTGGGCGCCGGTCTCGTTGGCCAGCCTCTCGGCCCGGTTCAGGCTCCGGCGAAGGTCGTCCTCGAGCTCTATCGCCGCGTCGCCGGGCAACGACCGCGGGTCCACGTTGAGCTCGATGTTGTACTGCCCGATCTCGGTCTGGTACGCCGGGTCGGCGATGCGCTCCAGCACCTCGGCGTTGGTCATCCGCGGCTGGTAGCCCTTATCCACCAGGTTGAGCTCGATCTCCATCCCGATCTGTGGGCGTTCGTAGTCAAAGGCACTTTGGGCCAGCATCCGCCCGAAGACGTCCAGGTCCAGGCGCACCTTCTCGCGATAACGCCGCCGATCCTCACGGGAGTAAGTCGTGGATGCAACCTCTTCACCCATTCCAGCTCCTTCGCCTGTGCGTACTGAGACCCAATCACACGGGCGCTTCACCTGCCAGCGAAATGAGACTTCCGTTGGAGGCACGCTGGGCCAAATCCGCCGCCTTGTCCGAGGTCGGCCCTAGCCTGCAGATGTGCGCCTGATCCATACCTCCGACTGGCACCTGGGCCGGTCCTTCCACCGGGTCGGGCTGCTGGATGCCCAGGCCCGTTATCTCGATCATCTGGTGGAGGTGGTCGCGGCTGAGGGAGTCGACGCAGTACTCGTCTCCGGTGACGTCTATGACCGTGCGCTGCCGTCCCCAGACACCGTGGCGCTCCTGTCGGATGGAGTCACCCGGCTCATCGACGCCGGTGCGACGGTCGTCTTGTCCAGCGGCAACCACGACTCGGCCATCCGCCTTGGCTTCGCCTCCGAGCTTCTGGCCCGGGCCGGACTGCACATCCGCACCAACCTGGACCAGCTGGGCCTGCCCGTCGTGATCAAGGGGACCTCGATCTATCCGATCCCCTACCTGGAGCCTTCGGTGGCTGCCGACCGGATCGGCGCGGACGAGCGTACCCACGCCGGTGTGCTCACGGCGGCAATGGCGCAGGTGCGGGCCGACGCGCGTTCTCGACCCGGCGCGAGCGTGGTGATGGCCCACGCCTTCGTCACCGGCGGGGCGACCAGCCAGTCCGAGCGTGACATCAGCGTGGGGGGTGTCAGCGCCGTACACCCCGACGTGTTCGCCGATGCGGACTACGTGGCGCTCGGACACCTGCATGGACCGCAGCGCATCTCCGAGACAGTTCGCTACTGCGGCTCGCCGATCGCCTTGTCGTTCAGCGAGGCCGACCATCGCAAGGGTTCGCTCCTGGTCGACGTCTCGAAAGCCGATCTGAGCACTGAGACGATCCTGGCTCCTGTGCCCAAGCCGCTGGCCATCTTGCGCGGGGATCTCGAGGACCTCCTGCGTGACGGGCGATATCGGAGCGCCGAGTCCGCCTACTGCCAGGTCACCCTGACCGACACCGTGCGGCCGATCGGCGCGATGGATCAGTTACGCCGACGGTTTCCCGACACGTTGGTGCTCAATTTCGAGCCGGTTGGCGCCCAGCTGATCCCGCTGACTTCTGCGGCAACGGTGCGTCAACGCGGCGACCTTGATCTGTGCGGGGACTTCCTCAACCATGTTCGTGCCGGCAACGCCGCGTCCGGAGAGGAACGGGCACTCTTGGCCACCGCCGTCGAGAGTTCCCGAGTGGTCCGCGGTGAGCGCGAGGATGAGGGATCGACGGCATCCTTGGTCGGCTCCGACCACACCGCGGGCGCAGCGTGAGGCTCCATCGCCTGGAGATCACGGCCTTCGGACCGTTCGCCGGTTCAGAGGTGATCAACCTTGACGCGCTGGCAAGCTCGGGCTTGTTCCTCATTCACGGCCCGACCGGAGCCGGTAAGACCAGCATCCTGGATGCCATCTGCTTCGCGCTGTATGCCGCGGTCCCCGGCTCGCGATCCGGCACGCGGGCCAGCCTGCGCAGCGACCATGCGGCCGTGGGCGTGAACCCCGAGGTGACGCTGGAGTTCACGGCAGGTGGCCGCCGCTTTCGCGTCTGTCGGTCCCCGGAGTTCAACCGGCCCAAGAAGCGCGGCACCGGTGACACCGCGGTGCCCGCAAAAGTCGTCCTGGACGAGCTCGTGGCGTCCATCTGGGTCAATCGTGGCACCCGCAGCGACGAGGTCGCACTCGTGCTCAAGGACGTCCTGGGGATGGGCCTGGAGCAGTTCATCAAGGTTGTGCTCCTTCCGCAGGGCGACTTCGCCGCCTTTCTGCGGGCCAGCCCCGAGGACCGCCGCACGCTCTTGGAGAAGCTGTTCGACACCAAGCGGTTCGCTGATATCGAGGCCTGGTTTGCTGAGCGCCGGCGCCTGACGGCCACGAGTGCCGGTAGCGCCAGGGATCGGCTCGCGACCGGTCTACTGCGCGTGGATGATGTGATGGCGCGCCTGGACGATGACATCGACATCACGGCTGCTCCCTGGTCAGAGGTGCCTCCCGCTGAGGTCGGCGCCGTGCTCGCTGCGCTGCTCACTGCGGTGGACGCACGCGCCAGCAACGCCCTGGCCGCCGTCGAAGGCGCTCGCGCCGAAGTCGCCAGGACCGAGTCGGCGCTCCACGTCGGGACGGCGGTTGTTGGCCATCATGAGACAGCAGCGCGGGCCAGGGCCCGCCTCAGTGCACTGGACGAGCAGCTTGGTGCTTGTCAGGCTGCCCAGCTCGACCTTGACCTTGCTGAGCGTGCAGGGGCGGTCAGCGGATTCGTCGCTGCCGTCAAGAGTGCCGGCCAGAGGTGCGAGACCTCTGCCGGGACCGTTGCCGGGCGGCGCGTGCCGCTCGCCCTGGTCATCGGCGAGGACGCTGACCTTTCCGCGGTCCGTTCGGCTGTCGACCAGCTCGAGGGTCACGGCGGCGCCTTGCAGCAAGTCGTGGCGTTGTCCGATCGGGCAGACAAGCTGTCCCGAGAGTCGGCTCGGCACACCGAGACAGCGATCTTGCAAGGCCAGGCGTCCGCGGACCTTGCCGTTGCTCGCGCCGAGGCCGAGACCCGTCGCGCGGAGTCCGAGAAGGTTCGAGACGCGGCTCGCACAGCCCTGGCCGAGATCCCTGCCCTTGAAGCCCGCCGAAAGACGTTGGCCAGGGCCCTGGCGCTTCTCGCCGACCTGGACCGCTCGGTCGTCGACCTCGAAGGCTTTGAGCGACAGGTTGACTGCGCAGATCGGTTGTCGCTGCAGACGCGCGAGCGGCTCGTGGATCTGCGTGAGCGCCGGCTTGCCGGTATGGCGGCCGAGCTCGCCCAAGGTCTGGCCGCCGGCGACCCCTGCCCGGTCTGCGGATCCTGTGCCCACCCGATCCCGGCTACCACGTCCAATGCTGTGCGACCGCAGGATATTGCCTCGGCCGAGGACGAGCAGGCGCGAGCGGCCGAGGCCCTCGCCCTGGTCAGGGCAAAGGTGGCAGCAGAGCTGGCCAGCAGGGACGTCCGCGCCGCAGAACTGACGGCCCTGGGTCTGGCGGCGACCGCAGCTGAGCTCCCCGAGGCCCTCCTGGCCTGCGTTGGTGCCATCGACGAAGCGCAGACAGCGGCGGCCAGGCTGCTCGCTGCCGAGACACAGATGCAGGCTCTGGCGGTGGACATCGAGCGGCTGCGAGGCCAGGTCGAGCAGGGCATGGCCGCCAGAGCGGCCATGCTGGCACTGGCGAGCTCGACGCACCAGCAGGCTGAGGCTGCCGGACAGGAGGTGCGAGCGCAGCTCGCTGCGCATCGTGACTCCTGCCGGTGTCATCCCGGCGAAGGCGGGCTCCCAGCCGCGGACCTCACCGAGATCGCGGATGCGGCCGATGTGCTCTCCTACCACACCCTGACCCTGACTCTGCTCCGGTCGCTGGGAGCGGCTCTTGAGGAGCTCACGACGCACCAGACCAGCCTCGGCGACGCCCTCCGGCGAATGTCAGCTGCGCTACATGACAACGGACTTGAGACGATGGAGCAAGCTCAGGGCGCTGAGCTGCCGACCGCCAGGGCCGCTGAGCTGACTGCTCTGTTGCGAACGTCCGAGCGGCAACGAGCGGAAGCCACAGCGCTGTTGGACCAGCCAGAGGTGGTCGCCGCCCTGGCCGTTCCATCCCCTGACGTGGAGGTGCTCGCTCAGGCACACCTGCAGGCTGCGGCGTCGCTGGCCGATGCCGGTCGGCTACACACGCTTTCCGAGCAGGCCAAGCGCGACCTGCGAGTGCTCTCAGCTACTGTGCGCCAGGCCGTGGCCGACCTTGGCCCGGCCGAGCAGGAGGCCAAGCTGGTTCAGGAGCTGGCCGACTGCGTCGCCGGCAACAGCTCGAACAATGCCCTGCGGATGCGGCTCTCCTCGTACGTCCTGGCCGCGCGCCTGGTCGAGATCGCCACATTGGCCAACGAGCGCCTCGGGACGATGAGTGATGGCCGCTACGCCTTGGAGTACACCGACGCCCGTGCCGCCAGGGGGGCACGCAGCGGCCTCGGGCTGCTGGTCAGGGATGCCTGGACCGGGATGACCCGCGAGACGTCCTCACTATCGGGAGGTGAGGCCTTCATGGCCTCGCTGGCATTGGCGCTTGGCCTTGGTGACGCAGTCCGGGCCGAGGCCGGTGGCCTCGACCTTCAGACGTTGTTCGTCGACGAAGGGTTCGGTTCGCTGGACGCGGAAAGCCTCGAGCAGGTGATGGCAGTCCTTGACACGCTTCGAGAGGGTGGCAGGGCAGTCGGCATCGTCAGCCACGTCACCGAGCTCCGGGCTCGGATCCCCCACCAGCTGGAGGTGACCAAGGCGCGCGAGGGATCGCACATTTGCACTGCACCTGGCACTTCGTTGGACAGCTCAGTGGCCTGACCAGGGCGGGCCCACATGTCGGCCAAGCGTTGGGTCACGTCTGCCCCGTCGTGGCCGGTCGGACTGGGGCACCGATACGAGCGGCCAAGGTCCCCTGCATGGCAGGGACAAGAATGGGATCCTTGGGTGAACTCCCCTGATGCGCTCCGAGGTTGCGCGAGGTTGCGGGGGCCTCGCTGTTTCAGCGTTCGCTAGTGCTCGGTCTTGATCACGAAGTAGGAGCCGCGGATCGTGCCGGCCAGCTTCGACTTCTGTCTCGCGAACTTGAAGCGCGACGCGAGCTCCTCGGGCACCTTCATGCCCTCGGACAGCTTGAAGCCGACCGCACGCTTCTTCCCGTCCTCGAGGCCGTACATCACGTTGACGGACAGGCCCGACTCGTAGAACACGTAGGCCATCCGGATACCGTCGACCACGAAGGACGTCGCCTCGAGAGGTCGGGCAGAGATCACGATGTCGCGCTCGTCCTTGAGGATTCCGTGCACCCAGTCAATCGTCTCCATCGCCTGGCTCGCCGGGTCGACGCTGAAGACGTGGTCGTACTTGTTCTTGAAGTAGCGCGCCTCGTTGGCTCTCAGCCCGGCGAGGGCCTCCGCCACCGGCGAGGACTGCAGCCCAATGGTGGACACATCTGTGAAGTCGACGATCTGCGGCACGTGAAACCTCCATTCGCGAATCTGACGCGGAGAGACTATCTGGCGACCCCAGGGGCCTGATGTTGGCGTGGTACCACGAGGCCCCCACGCTAAGGGACGGTTCTCGCCGACAGCCCGGATTGAACCCCGATCGCGCCGACCTGTCCTGAGTCAAGGCAGGTGTCGTCCCGGCTGGGTTTGGGGTCGCCGCCGCGGATGGCCCTGGCGGGTCAGGTCTCATTCCGCTGGTGACGAGGTTCACGACGCTGCCCGGAACGCACCCGGAGGATCATGTGTGGGCTCACGCCAGGTCGAGCACACTCGGGTGGTCCCGCCAGATCTCGCGTGACAACTGCTCGGGATAAGCCCTGATCGCCGGCTCGAGGTCGAAGATCCGAGTCGAACCGGTGTCGTAGGTGGGCCAGCCGGGATCGCCGTTCGTGGCGAACGCCGTCCATGCATTGCGCATCTGTTCTGACAGCGCCGCTGCGTCTGGGGTGGGGTCGCCGATCAGCATCGCCGGTTGACCGGCGGTGAGGTTGCCGAACACAAGCGGGACGTCCAGTCCATGGCAGGCGCCGAGCACGCCGCCCATGCCAGGAGCAGACCAGGTCAGCTCGTAGAGGTACGCCAGGCCACCGGCCGCGAGCTGCGCCTCAGCGAGGTGCAGTGACGGCATCCGGAACAGCCAGTCCGAGCTCACCACCTCATACAGCTCCTCGGGGTCGGGGAAGCGATCCCGGTAACGCGCAGGGTCCGGCCCGAAGGTCTCGGCGGCCTCGGCGGCTTGCTCCTTGGTGATCGTGCCCAGCATCCCGCTCAGCGCAGCAAGCAACCGCTGTTCGTCACGCGTGTGCCCGACCACCAGCTCGACCTGGCCGCTCAGTCCCAGCCATGGCGTCGTGGGCAGCACGTCACCGTCGACCACCGGGGCGAACAGGATCAGCGCCTGTGCGGCCTTGCCCCAGCGGCCAGCGAACTGGTCCATCTTCGCCATGAGCGCATCACCGGCCGCAGGAAGCATCTGTGGATCCATGGTGGACAGCTCGGCCGGTTCGAGGCCGAGCTCCGCGGCGCACGCTCGCGTGATGTCCGCGGCCAGCTCGGGCGTGAAGAACGTGCCTGGCAGGCTCTGCGCGATCGCCCGGTGAAACAATCCGGCCGCCCGCGGCATCGCCATGAGGGCCGCCACCGATCCCCCGCCCGCGGACTGGCCGAACACCGTGACCCGTCCGGGGTCACCGCCGAACGCGCTGATGTTGTCCCGTACCCACTCCAGCGCCGCGACCTGGTCCAGCAGGCCGCGGTTGGCCGGCGTCCCCTCGACATAGCCGAAGCCTTCCAGACCGACCCGGTAGTTGAAGGTCACCAGCACGACGCCGCCGCGGGCGAGGTTGCTGCCGTTGTACTCGGGCAGGGCGGACATGCCGAACATGTATGCGCCGCCTTGGATCCAGACCATCACCGGCAAACCTCCGCTGAGGTCGGGCGACCATATGTTGAGCGTCAGCCAGTCGTCACCCTCCTCGGTCAGCGCAGACATGCCGAACGCCCCGGACTGCGGAGGCGGCGGCCCAAACCTCGTTGCCTCCCGCACACCGTCCCAGCCCTGAACCGGCTGCGGGGCACCGAATCGCGCCGGGGGCGCCGCATAGGGGATCCCGCGAAAGACCGTGAGCTCCGCCTTCATCTCGCCACGGACAACGCCGCCGGTCACCTTAACGTCGACGCCCACATGGGCATCATCGTCCTGACGATGGTCGGCCCGCAACGCAGTTTCCTGCCGGCCGAGAAACTGACGCCGAGGGCGCCAACGCGCAACCGCGCCGAGCGTGACCCCGGTCAGTCCTCGAAGGCCTCAGGCGGCGGACACGCGCAGACCAGATTCCGGTCGCCATAGGACTCGTTGAGGCGGCGAACCGGAGGCCAGTACTTCGAGAGGCGGTCCACTCCTGCGGGGAAGGCGGCCAGCTTGCGGTCGTATGGGTGACCCCAGCTCTCGACCAGGCAGGAGGCGGTGTGCGGAGCGTGGTGCAGCACACTGTCAGCTGCTGAGACCTCGCCGCGGGCTACCTGGTCGATCTCGCCGCGGATGGCGATCATGGCATCACAGAAGCGATCGATCTCGTTGAGATCCTCGCTCTCGGTCGGCTCCACCATGAGAGTGCCGGGGACAGGGAAGGACATCGTCGGAGCGTGGAAGCCATAGTCGATCAGGCGCTTGGCGACGTCGTCGACCGATACTCCCGTGTCATGGGTCAGCTCGCGCAGATCCAGGATGCACTCGTGGGCCACGAGCCCCTCAGGTCCGGAGTACAGGACCGGGTAGTGCTCGCGCAGCCGTGCGGCGATGTAGTTGGCCGACAAGATGGCCACCTGCGTCGCCCGGGTCAGCCCCGCTCCGCCCATGAGCCGGACGTAGGCCCAGGAGATGGGCAGGATGCCCGCCGAACCATAGGGGGCCCCTGAGACCGGACCCACTCCCGTGTCCGGGCCAGCCTGCGGATCAAGGGGGTGGTTGGGAAGGTGCGGCGCCAGATGAGCGCGCACGCACACCGGACCCACTCCGGGCCCGCCGCCACCGTGCGGGATACAGAACGTCTTGTGCAGGTTCAGGTGCGAGGCGTCGCCACCGAACTTGCCCGGCCGGGCAACCCCGACCAACGCGTTGAGGTTCGCTCCGTCGATGTAGACCTGTCCACCGGCGTCGTGCACCAGAGCGCACAGCTCGCTGATCGTGTCCTCGAACACACCATGGGTCGAGGGATAGGTGACCATGATCGCCGCGAGGTTGTCGCGATGTTGCTCGATCTTGGCACGAAGGTCGTCCATGGCTATCTCGCCACTGGGCGCCGTCTTGACGACAACGACCTTCAGCCCGGCCATGACTGCGCTGGCGGCGTTGGTGCCGTGCGCGGAAGCCGGGATCAGGCAGACGTTGCGTGACGACTCACCGCGCGCCTCGTGATACGCGTGGATGGCCAGCAGACCGGTCAGCTCACCCTGCGAGCCGGCGTTGGGCTGCATCGTGACAGCGTCGTAACCGGTGATCTCGCACAGCCAGCCCTCGAGGTCCTTGATCACCGCCCGGATCCCCTGCGTCTGGGCTGCGGGGGCGAAGGGGTGCAGGTCAGCGAACTCGGGCCAGCTCACCGGCTCCATCTCGGTGGTGGCGTTCAGCTTCATCGTGCAGGACCCCAGGGGGATCATCCCCCGGTCCAGGGCGTAGTCCCGGTCGGAGAGCTTTCGCAGGTAGCGCAGCATCGCCGTCTCACTGTGGTACTTGCTGAATACCGGATGGGTCAGGTAGTCAGAGACGCGGACCAGCGCGCTGGGCCAGGTGAGCGCCTGGCCGGCGGGGATGGACTGCAGCCCCGGCACACCGAGTGCCGCCCAGACTGCGGACAGGTCATCAAGGTCGGTGGTCTCGTCGGTACTGACCGACACGTTGTCGGCATCGACGAGCCAGAGGTTCACCCCGCGAGCAGCCGCGTCGGCGACGACCTCGTGAGCCCGGCCAGGGACCCGAACCGTGATGGTGTCGAAGAAGTGCTCGGTCCCGACCTCGACCCCACCTTCGCGAAGGCCCTTCGCCAGGGCCTCGGCGCTCTCGTGCACCCTGCCTGCGATCCGCGCCAGGCCCGCCGGGCCGTGGTAGACGGCATACATGGAGGCCATGATGGCCAGCAGCACCTGGGCGGTGCAGATGTTGGAGGTGGCCTTCTCGCGGCGGATGTGCTGCTCGCGGGTCTGAAGGGCGAGGCGGTAGGCGGGATTGCCGTCCGCGTCGATGCTGGCTCCGATGAGGCGCCCGGGCATGGTGCGCTCGAGACCGGGCCGCACGGACATGTAGCCGGCATGCGGTCCGCCGAAACCCATGGGGATGCCGAAGCGCTGGCTGCTTCCTATGGCGACGTCGGCGCCCCACTCCCCCGGAGGGGTGACCAGTGTCAGCGCCAGCAGGTCGGCTGCTGCGGTGACCAGCGCCCCGACCTCATGGGCGGCGAGGGTCAGGTCCGACCAGTTCCGCAGCTCGCCATCGGCGCCGGGGTACTGGAGGATGACACCGAAGATGGCCTTGCCACCTGCGATCTCGGTGAGCGCCGCGGCGGTGGTCACCGAGCTCAGGTCGGCAACGATGACGTCCACTCCGCGCGGCTTGGCGCGGGTCTGGATGACGGCGATGGTCTGCGGGAACGCGTGCTCGTCGATCACCAGGACAGCGTCCGGCGCGGCCTTGCTGGCTCGGCGCATCAGCGTCATGGCCTCCGCTGCCGCCGTGCTCTCATCGAGCAGTGAGGCGTTGGCGATCTTCAGGCCGGTCAGGTCCATGATGACCGTCTGAAAGTTGATCAACGCCTCCAGGCGTCCCTGCGAGATCTCCGGCTGGTACGGCGTGTAGGCGGTGTACCAGGCGGGGCTCTCGAACACGTTGCGCCTGATGACCGCCGGGGTGATGGTTCCGTAGTAACCCAGACCGATCATCTGGGTCAGGACCACGTTGCGCGAGGCCAGGGCACGCAGCTCGGCAATGACTGCTTCCTCACTGGGCGCGGCCTGAAGATCCAGCGACCGCTCGCTGCGGATCGCGGCAGGCATGGCCGTGTCGACCATCGCCTCAAGGCTGGTCTGACCGATGACCTTGAGCATTGCCGACACGTCGTCGTGGTCGGGCCCGATGTGCCGGGAGATGAAGTCCGGCTCGACGGCTGGGTTGGAATCGATGGTCATGAGGCTCCTCACGCGGGGGCACACGCGTGCCTTGGCGGTCACGGACCTCCCCGCCTGTCGCCAGAAGGTGGCTTCAAGATGCCTGCCCGTGCGGTCCGGGCGCCTGAGAGGTTCCGGGGAGGTTTGCCCCTTCGGCGCCCCGTCACAATGTTCTCCGCGATGGAGGAGAACAAGGCACGGGGACTCTCCCGCACGGGGTAATCAGCGAGGTCAGGTTAACACCGGCCGGCCACCTCGACGTCGGCCGTAGTCCGTGGTGGTGGCTCCGGCCGGGCGCGGGTACGCGCATGGCCCGGTCCGAGGACCAGGCCATGGGGTAAGCAGGAGAGTGGTTCAGCCGATCAGACGCGCCGCTCGTCGGGACGTGAGCTCATCGCCGGGGTGGGCCGCAGGTGTCTCGTCCTCGGGACGTTCGCTGGGAAGTGCAGCCAGCTCGCCCTCGACCTCGCGCCACACCCGGCCAAGGGCGATGCCGAAGACGCCCTGCCCGCCCTGGACGAGATCGATGACCTCATCGGCCGAGGTGCACTCGTAGACGCTGGCGCCATCGCTCATCAGGGTGATCCGGGCGAGGTCCTCAACGCCACGCTCGCGAAGGTGGCTGACCGCGACGCGGATCTGTTGGAGGGAGACCCCGGTGTCCAGCAGTCGCTTGACGACCTTCAGGACCAGGATGTCCCGGAAGCCGTACAGACGCTGGGTCCCCGAGCCGGTGGCACCTCTGACCGAGGGCTCGACCAACCCGGTGCGCGCCCAGTAGTCAAGCTGTCGGTAGGTGATTCCCGCGGCACTGCAGGCTGTGGGCCCGCGGTAGCCGGTGTCCTCCCTCAGCTCGGGAAGGTCGTCGGTGAACAACAGCCCCT
>JBDTYK010000005.1:0-32478 GCA_040005715.1 Actinomycetota bacterium
TCGCCCCTGCGATACAACCAGCCGAACCCCCGACTTCCAGACCTGGTCATCGCCCGCCCCGAGGTGGCCGAACGCGTGCTCACCGCAGTGGCGAGCATCGAAAGCCCCTTTCAGGTGAACAAGGAGAACAAGTCATGAGCCTGGCGATAGACCGACCTGCCGCGACCTCTCACGAGAACAGGTACCAGCTCACTCAGCTGCAGATCCTGGAGTCCGAGGCGATCCACATCTTCCGCGAGGTGGCCTCAGAGTTCGAGCGTCCGGTTCTGCTCTTTTCGGGCGGCAAGGACTCGATCGTCATGCTGCGGCTTGCCCAGAAGGCGTTCTTCCCTGCCCGGATCCCGTTCTCCGTCATGCATGTCGACACCGGCCACAACTTCCCAGAGGTATTGGCCTTACGGGACCACATGGTCCAGTCGCTGAAGGTGCAGCTCATCGTTGCCAGCGTTCAGGAGGCAATCGACAACGGCAGCCTGCAGGAGCTGCCTGACGGCACGCGCAATCGCCTGCAGACGGCGGTGCTGCTGGATGCGCTGGAGAAGCACCGGTTCACGGCGATCTTCGGCGGCGCCCGGCGGGACGAGGACAAGGCAAGGGCCAAGGAACGCATCTTCTCGTTCCGCGACGAGTTCGGTCAGTGGGACCCCAAGAACCAGCGCCCTGAGCTATGGAACATCTACAACGGCAAGCTCCACCTCGGCGAGAGCATCAGGGTCTTCCCGTTGTCCAACTGGACCGAGCTAGACATCTGGCATTTCATCGCACAAGAACGGCTTGAGCTCCCGGCGATCTACTACGCACATCAGCGCGAAGTCTTTGACCGTGACGGAATGCTGTTTGCTGCCAACGAGTTCTGTGTTCCTCGGGCAGGGGAGGAGATCTTCACAGCCCGCGTGCGTTACCGGACAGTCGGCGATGCCACCTTGACGGCGGCTGTGTTGTCAGATGCCGACACGGTCGAGAAGGTGATCGACGAGGTATCGACCACTCGCATCACCGAGCGCGGAGCCACCCGAGGCGACGACAAGTTCAGCGAGGCAGCGATGGAAGACCGCAAGAAGGAAGGGTATTTCTAAACATGGACATCCTGAGGTTTGCGACTGCTGGCAGCGTCGACGATGGTAAGAGCACGCTGATCGGCAGGCTGCTCTACGACACCAAGACCGTGTTTGACGACCAGATTGCCGCAGTGGAACGCGCCAGCCAGGCGCACGGCGACGACTACGTCAACCTTGCCCTCCTCACCGACGGTCTCCGGGCCGAGCGCGAGCAAGGCATAACGATTGATGTGGCATACCGCTACTTCGCCACTCCGCGTCGCAAGTTCATCATCGCCGACACACCGGGGCACATCCAGTACACCCGGAACATGGTGACAGGGGCTTCCACCGCCGACCTGGCCCTCGTGCTCGTTGACGCGCGCAAGGGGATCCTCGAGCAGAGCCGGCGACACATGTTCCTCGCCAGCCTGCTTCAGGTGCCGCACGTCGTGGTCTGCGTCAACAAGATGGACCTGGTCGACTACTCGCAGGATGTCTTTGAAGAAATTCGGGCCGAGTTCATTGCATTCGCAACGAAGCTGAGAGTTCCGGATCTGTCTGTTCTGCCCGTGTCGGCCCTGGTGGGTGACAACGTCGTCACTCGCTCGGACAACATGCGGTGGTTCGACGGGCCAAGCCTCCTGCATCACCTGGAAAATGTTCTCGTTGCCAGCGACCGCAACCTGATCGACGTGCGCCTGCCCGTGCAGTACGTCATCCGGCCCCACTCCGAGGGGTGGCACGACTATCGCGGGTATGCCGGTCAGGTCGCCGGCGGGGTGCTCAGGAAGGGCGACGAGGTGCTCGTCCTGCCATCGGGCCTCACCTCGCGAATTGCCTCGGTGGAGACCGCCGACGGAGAGGTCGACGAGGCATTTCCGCCCATGTCTGTCACGGTCAGGCTCGAAGATGAGATTGACATCTCTCGCGGCGACATGATCTGCCGGCCGCACAACGCACCCGCGGCTGTCCAGGACCTGGACGCGATGGTCTGCTGGATGGACGAGAAGAGCCCGTTGCAAGTGGGCCGGAAATACACCATCAAGCACACCACGCGTACCGCTCGCACCGTCATCAAGGGCCTCAGCTACCGACTCGATGTCAACACCCTGCACCGCGATGAGGAGGCGGAGAGCCTCTCGCTCAATGAGATCGGGCGGGTGCAGCTACGCTCGACGGTGCCGTTGATGTGCGATGACTATGGCCGTAACCGGACAACCGGTGGGTTCATTCTCATCGACGAGTCGACCCACCGGACGGTTGGCGCCGGCATGATCAGCCAACCGGCCTGAGCGTCACGCCGGACGCCGACCAAGACCGAGTGCATGGCCAGAGTCCATCGGCGACCCAGCCGGTGATGGTGTGGTGTTCGGCAGGTCCCGATGTTCGGCACGATCCGGGCACGTGCCGCATCGAGCGGGTTCCGATGCTTCAGGCAGGTCGATATCCCCACTGAGACAAGGGCTTCTCCAGAACCAGCTCGACGGCTGCCAGCTGTGCTGGCGTGAGCTCCTCGAGATAGGCAGCCGCACGGCCTGCCTGGATCGTGTGTCGCTCGAAGCCGTCCTCGAAGGACCTGTCCCATTCGAGGCCAAGGAAGTCCAGCATGGTGGCGAAGGCGCTGCGGGGGTCGGCGAGGATATCTTCGTAGCGCACGTTGAGCCATTGGTCCGCTGGGAATGCCGCCTGAGCATCATCGAAGGCGCTCATCAGCATCTTCCAGCCGAGCGCAGCCAGAACAGGGAAGGATCGCCCGGAGCTTTCCCACTCTTCGCGCAGCTCAGTATCCAGGGGGCCGAGGAACCAGTTGTCCGGGCCACGCCATCCGTCCCACCAGCCCATCTGCAGCCACGAGCTAGCCACGGCTCGCCCGTCGCGCACCACGTGGATGACTCGCAGATCCGGCAGAGCCGCTCGCAGGAACCCGGTCCGCGGCCACCCGGTCAGATGCTGAAGAAGCACCTCGCAGCCCTGGCTGCGGATTCTCGAGTCGAAGAAGTCCGCAACCCGTGGCTGCAGATAGGGCGTCATGTCCTGCGCGAGAAGGTCCCTGCATGGTCTCGAGAACCCGGCCATGACATGGCGGTCGATCAGCCCGTACGCCTCTGACGGAGCGATGCGCAGCCGCCCTTTCTCCAGCAGCCTCGTACTCTCTCGCAGGGCGCGCATCCTTGAGTCCCGCTGGGGCATCCATCGGTAGAGCCGTCCGTTGTACCTGCCGGTGAGGTTCAGCCTGGGGACCTTGTCGTCCAGGCCCGAGATGAACCCCGCCGAGGGGTGACGGGACAAGGTCTCCTGAACCAGCGTGGTCCCGCTCCGGCCTGTGCCGGTGATCAGTGCCAGCATCGTGATCCCGTTCTGTTGGTTCCTTCGAATCCCGGTCGTTCAGGAGGTCTTCCGGTTCACCCGCTGAAGGCGGCTGCCCCGGCCAGAGCCCTTTGGTACCAATGGGTAGCCGAACCCCACCAGCGCCGGGGCGGTCAGGGCGGTGACCAGGGCGCGTTGCCCTGCTGGCATGGCGGTGAGCCATTCACTGTCGGACGCAAGCTCGATCGAGCCAGAGCGATGACGGTCGGGGTTACCGGCGACCGAGTGGGTGGGCGACAGGCGTACCGAGGTCGGCGTCTCGAACGGGAGGAGTGAGGGGTCAACGCCCACCATCGTTGCCACCTGCGACATCGTCGCCCTGGGGTCACACACGAAGTCCTCGTAGCGCACACGGAGGTATCTGCCCTCGGCCCGCTGCCAGAGCATGACCGTCAGGGCGTTCCAGACAAGCCACAGCAAGGAGCTCTTCCACGGCTGTTGCAGGGGCATGAGCTGGTCGTCCCCGAAGTCGACCTGCCGTTTGGGGCGCCGCCACGAGAATGCCGTCGCCCGGGGGTCGCGCACAATGTGCAGAATGTACAGCTCGACTCCGGGCAGGGCGGAGAGCAGGAGACCGTAGGGCGGCAGCTTCGAGGAGTCGACGATGATGTGCTGGCCCGTTTCTGCGGCGAGGGCACGGTAGAGGTCTTCGATCAGGACGTCGTCGGGTTGCCACGCGACTGCTCTGCGGCCGCGCATACGGCGCCCCAACATCACCGGGACGCGAGCCAGCCTCAGCCGTGACAAGAGGCGCCCGGCGACCTCGCTGGGACGGACGCCGGGGTGGCCGATGAGGGCACGGGTCAGTACGGCGCCCCATGTGGGACATTTCCCGAACGACGCCCCGCATCCGCAGAGGCGGTCCTCGACCATGCCGCGCTGCCAGAGATATCGCAGCTCTCCGGCGGCAAACACGCCGTCGACCTGGCCCAGGATGTTGTTGATGACTGTGGTGCCACTGCGCCCGCTGCCCGCGATATAGAGCACTCGAACCGGCTCAACTGGGTCATGCCCGCTGGCTGACGGGACCGAAGGGGATCCGTGGCCCGCCGTCATGGCACTGCCCTCTGAGGTGTGCTCCTTTGTCGTTCCCTTGCTTCGTCGTAGACGCCGCCCAGACGCTGCAGATGCGTGCCCGGGCTGAAGTCGTGGGCCACCCGTTCACGGGCGCTCAGCCCGCGAACAGCCGTGCTGACCGGGTCGGACAGGGCGCTGTCGATGGCCCGAGCCAGGGCGACGGGGTCCTCGGGCGGGATGACCCAGCCGTCGATCCCGTCGCGGACCATCTCCGGAAGCCCGCCCAGGCTGGTTGCGATGACCGGCACCCCAGCCGCAAACGACTCAAGCACCGACATCGGCTGGTTCTCATGCCAGCGCGAGGGAACCACCGAGGCTGTCGACCTGTTTATCAACCTGGTCAGCTCGGGCTTGGGGAGCCGGCCGTGGAAGGTGATGCGTGAGTCCATGGCATGGCGGCTGGTGAGGGCCTCCAGCCGGGCGCGCTCCGGCCCGTCGCCGGCGATGTCAAGGCACGCCCCGGTGCCGGTCATCGAGATCGCCTCTATCAGCACGTCGACCCCCTTCTCGGCGGACAGCCGCCCGGCGAACAGCAGGCTCCCGCCGTCGGACGTGGACGCCGGCTGCGTCAGCTCGACGAAATGGTTGACCACCCGCAGGCGGTCTGGGAAGACTCCGGCGCGTGCCATGACGTCCGCAAGGAAGCGGCTCGGACTGATGAACACGTCCACCGGCGAGTACGCCCCCGTGACCCGGTGCAGCCAGGACTCGAGGGCCAGCAGCGAGCTCGCGGCGAGGGAGCCGTCCTTGCAGCGCCGCCGGGCGGCCTGCCACGGGCCGCCGGTGACGCAGGCCTCGCACAACGCCCCATGGTCAAGCAGCTGATAGCTGGGGCACGCGAGCTTGTAGTCGTGCAGGGTCATGACGCAAGGGATACCGGCGCGGGCGATGCCATTGAGTATCGAAGGGCTCAGCTGGTGGTAGATGTTGTGAAGGTGCACGATGTCAGGCCGGAAGTCCGCAAGCACCTTGCCCATGCCTCTGCGGCTTGACGTCGACCAGATCATCCGGGCAGCTGCGGGCGCCTTTCGCAGTCCTGCAGGTGCAGGCTCAAGCTCGATCTGGGCTGGCAACCAGGCCTCGTACCGTTGGGGATCGTTGTCCGGATGACGCATCCCGAAGAAGGCCACGTCGTCACCGGCGCGTTGCTGAAGCGCGGCCAGGTCCAGCATGTACCCCTCAGCGCCGCCGCGCCGGTAGAGGAACTTGTTGACATGCAGAACGCGCAATGCTCCTTGCCCTTCCTGGATCGGGTTAGTACCTCTCGTTGACAACAAGTCCATCACAAGACCGCTGCCGGCAACCAGAGAATGCCACAAAGGACAGAGCGCTAATGCTGTTTCGGAGCGCGTCTAATACGCGGTGAGGAGTGCCATCTAATGCAAAGAGCTGATCAGCCACTCATACCAAAGGCGTAGCCATCTAATACCAGAAGCGGAGTGTGCGATACCCGAGGCGGAGCGCATCCATGAATTGAGTGGAGTTGCGGACAAGCCGGCAGTTCGGATGCTTGACTTGAGCTCACCAGCAACCGACGAGGCCAAACCAGCAGACGTCGGCGCGGAGAACTCGTTGGCGCTATTGGAGGGCGGCCATGAAGCGTTCAGCAAGAGCCACGCTGCACCGAACCGGGCGGCGGGCGCTCACCTGGCGACCCAAGGGAGCCGGCGTCGAGCCAGTCAGTATCCGGGCGCTGATCAGCCCGCTGCGCTATGACGTTGTGGTTCGCGCAGATTTCTTCCGCCTGATCGAGGACCTTCGGTTGCGGGACGTTCGGCGACCCGAGGACGTGGCGTCCGTCGCCCGCGCGCATCAGTACTTCGTGTGGTTCCAGCAGGTGGCCATGGCGCGGTTTCGGCCTTGGGTCCTGGCCGACGAGGATCTGCTGAGCCAGCAGTTCACCGAACGAGTTCGAAGCTCGATGAACCTCTGGTCCTCCTTTCGGCTCAACGGCTTTGACCGTAGGTATCCGGTCACCCTGCGGTCGGCATCGGGGCCAAGGAGCGCCGACAGCGGCGTGGTACTCGACCGTCCGCTGCATGTAGGCGATGGCGGTCATCGCCTGGCGCTGATATTGGCCAGCGGCGCCGATGAGCTGGAGCCGGGGATGTACCGCGTCGACCCCCGCCCGCTGAAGGAGCTCATCGACAACACCGCCGTGCTACTGCCGGCGATCCCGCTCAGCGTCAATGAGTACGTACGCTTCATCGCCGGTGGCTTTGGTTGCCCGGAGGCCGATCCTCCTGTCGAGCTATCCGGGGTCGAGGGACTTCGCGACCAGGTGCGGCGACATCGGCCCGGAACGTTGCCCGAGCTCGAGCGCGTGCTCGAGATCCATCGAATGCTTCCTGCCCCGAGGCCATGATGTCTGATACTGAGAAGCCGGCCGAGACTTCTGCGCTTGCCTATACGGCGTCACGTGTCGCTCGACACCTCCACTGGGCCCGCACCGAGGGGATCCGCCGGCTGATCGAGGAGGATCGACTGGACCCGCGGGATCGGCTCAGGACTGCTGCAGCCAAATGGCTCTGGCGCCGACGCCGTGGCGTGAAGCCAGGTTCGGCGGTCGCGGTCTACGTCGTCGGGCTGCAGCGATCTGGAACGAACATGCTGATGAGGGGCCTGGACGCGGCCCCTGAGGTCGAGGTGCGCAACGAGAACGACCGCCGTCTTTTCCATCGGTTCCGAATGCGCTCCGACGATGTTCTCAGGCAGACAGTTGCCCGCAGCCGCCATGCGTTCGTTCTGGTGAAGCCATTGTGCGACACGCACCGCATCGACGAGCTGCTGGACCTGCCGGGGCTGGCACCCGGACGCGCCGTCTGGATGTTTCGTGACGTGGACGACCGCGCCCGCTCAGAAGTGTCCAAGTTCCGGGAGTCGAACCTGTTGGCCCTGCGGCGGATTGCAGACGGTACGAGCGGGATGGACTGGCAGGGGCAGCGTCTGAGTGATCCCTTGCGAGAGCTCATCTCGGGCTTCGACTACGGGCAGATGACGCCTTACAGTGCCGCAGCGCTGTTCTGGTACGTGCGTAACAGTCTCTACTTCGATCTTGGTCTGGACGCTCGCGATGATGTCCTGTTGGCGTCATACGACGAGCTGGTCTCCGACCCTGAGGGCAGCATGCGCCGCGTATGCGATTTCGTCGGCCTCCCCTACCGCGCCGAGCTCAGTGACCTTGTCGAGCGGCGGATCGCACACCAGCGGCCTCCGCTTGACATCGACCCCAAGGTCCGGAGCCGGTGCAACGCCATGGCAGCCCAGCTCGAGAGCGCACTGCACCCGGCATCGGGTGCAACCGCGGACCATGACACCAGGAAAGGCCCCGGAAGATGACCGTCACCATGGCCAGGCCGATCTTCGTGGTCGGCTGCCAGCGATCGGGCACCACCATGCTCAGACTCGTTCTGGACTCCCACTCGCAGATCAGCTGTGGACCTGAGACCCGGTTCCTGGCAGACCTTGAGCGGATCTTCGGCGCCGACTGGAAACGGCTGTCACAGTACGGTTTCAGCCAGGAGCAGTGGTTGCGCCATATCGCTGAGTTCTTCGATGGCATCCAGAGCGACTACGCGGTCGGCCGCGGTAAGAAGCGGTGGGCCGACAAGACGCCGCTGTATGCGTTGTCCCTCGGATTCATCACGCGCGTCTTCCCCGACTGCCAGGTCATCCACGTGATACGGGATGGTCGTGACGTGGCCGTCTCACACCGCAAACGGTTCGGATACCTCTCGTCGGTGAAGTCGGCCGTCAAATGGCCGCGCTACATCGCAGCGGCCCAGGAGGTGGGCCGACTGCTCCCGCCCGAGCGCTACTACGAGCTCCGGTACGAAGACGTGGTGTCGAACGCGGAGGAGACACTTCGTTCGTTGTTCCTCTTTCTCGGCGAACCATGGGAGGAGGGTGTGCTGGCTTACGACCGCCACACCCACGACGTCCCCGAGAAGTATCGGGCTGAGGCGGAACGTCGCCGCAGCGGTGCCCGGACGACGGCTGCAATCTACTCGTCCCGCGTTGGTTCGTTCAGGCACGAGCTCGATCCCTTGACCCGTCTGCTGGTGTGGGTCTTCGGACGGTCGACGCTCAAGATGCTGGGGTACTCGTGACCGCGAGCGGGTGGACGACTCGTGCGTGGGTGGCACTGGCAGTGGTCCTCTCGCTGGCAGTGAGCGGCTGCCAGGGAAGCCAGCGTGACCGCGGCAACGGAATCCCGGCGATCACGACCGCGCCGACCGGCGGCACCGCCCAGGGAGCGCCGTTGCCGGGGGAGTCCAGCCCGCTCGGTGTGCACTGGGACCCTTCGAGGCAGGGGTTGTTCGACCCCTATCTGCGGACCCTGCGCGGTTCAACGACGTACTACGAGGTGGTCTGGTGCTCGGTCGAACCTGTGCGGGGCCAGCGCAGATGGGGCCAGGTGGACAAGATCTCCGCCGCCGCTCAGGGCGCCGGCATCACGCTGATGCTGAAGATCCGGGTGGGTGTGTGCTGGGCCACCGGCGGTACCGCCCAGCACGCGAGAGGAGGCGCCGACAAGACCGAGTCGGCCATGCCCAAGGACCTGGCCGCTTACTCAGAGTTCGTCCGGGACCTCGTAACCCGATACTCGGCTCGGGGTGTCCACGAGTACGCGATCGAGAACGAGGTCAACTCGCCCAGCTACTGGTCTGGTTCGGCGCAGGACTACATCGCCCTGGCCACTCGCGCCTCGGCGGCCATTCGCGCGGCCAGCCACCTGGGTGTCGTCGTTGACGCCGGCATGAGCAGCACCAGCTACGGGTACGGAATCGCTGACCGACTGCAGGCGGCAGGGCAGGATGCCCAGGCGATCGCGGCATACGGCAGGTACTTTCAACGTCGTATCGGCACGAGAGGTGAACAGATTCCCCCGGTCACCACTCTTGACCAGCTGGGTGCGGTTCTGGCATCCAGCCAGGGTCGACGCAACCTCGAGTTCCTCTCAGCCGCAAGGACATTGGCGCAGACACACGTGGTCGATGTGAGGCAGGTGCACTTCTATGAGCCATGGTTGGCTGTTCCTGACCTGGTTGGGTACCTGCACGCAGAGACGCCCTCCGGCACCCCGATCGAGGCCTGGGAGGTCGGGACCTTCTGGATGGGCGCCAATGTCGATGTCACGCGGCGCACCGACGAGATGGTGCGCTCGTTGGCGCTCCTCCTGGCTGGCGGCGTGCGTAAGGCGCTGTGGTTGCCGCTGGCCGCGAACCGGGACAACCGCCACGGCGAGGAGGTGCGCTACGGCCTCTTGGACCCCGATGGAACGGTACGCGCGACCGGGGTCACGATGCGCGCCATGGTCGAGGCCTCACGTGGTGCAACTGCAGTCGCGGTGATCACGGGGGGTCTACAGGGAGTGGCGTTTCAGGTCAGCGGAAAGACCACGCTGGTGGTGTGGACCACCTCGGGTACGGTTTCGGTTGACGTTGGCGCCGGGGCGCGAACAGCTCACCTCGGTTCCCCCTTCGCGCCGAGCCCGACCACGTCGGTGCAGATGACCAGTCAGCCTGTGCTCGTGCAGTCGTCGAGGTCGCTTGCCGACATCTTGGGCACTGGCTGACGGGGATGCCAGGCCGCTGGCGACAGCGCGCTGTTCCCCGACCAACCTGCCCAGCAAGATCAGGGCCGTCCTGCTGGTGGCGACACCAGACTGGTCAGTCGTGTTGCGGTTACGCCGCTTGGTGTCCTCGCCCGGCGACGGCTCCCAGCAGCGCCCGATCTTCGGTGCTGATCCGAAGAAGTGCCGTCATACCGGCGTAGACGATGAGGGCGGCGGAGACGCCGACCACCACACGGACGCTGGCTGACCCTACGAACGTGCGCACAGCAAACGCCGCCACCAGCGTTGCCGCGGCCGCTACGAACCCCTTGACGGTAGCGCTGCTGAACGGAAGCACGCCCAGGTATCGGCGCACCTGCAGCACCCGCAGGACGTTGACGAGGGTGAGCGAGATGCTCCACGCGATGGCGGCCCCGAGGATGCCCAGGCTGGGGATGAGCCACAGGTTCAGGACCACGTTGAGCGCGAGGACGCCGACGTTGTCCACCATGTTCACTGCCACCTTGCCGGACATGCTCAGCAAGGTCCCACATGGCCCGGTTGAGGCATTGACCAGCTGGCCGACGGCCAGCACGGACGTCACGGCTGCCGCGCTCTGGAACTCGGGGCCGAACAGACGCAGGAGGTCTTGGGGGAAGACCATCAGCACCACGAAGGCCGGCAACGAGAGGCGCACGATCCAACCAGTCGCGGCCTTGTAGCTCAGGGCCAGGCCGGGCATATTTCCGGTGTGGTACAGATGAGCGATCTGAGGCCCGAAAGCCGCGTTGATCGGAGCCATGACGAAGACGGCCATCATCACCAGTCGGGTCGAGACGTTGTAGACGCCCACGTCCTTGTCGGTGGTGAGGGCGGCCAGGATGAGCGTGTCGGCCCAGATCAGCCCGGTCGACGCCAGGGTCGACACCCAGCTGACCATGGAGAAGCTGAAGATGGCTCGGACTCCGTAGATCGGGACCGCTTTAGGGGCGGTTCGCAGGCGTACGTTGAGGGCCCGTGCTGCCAGCAGGCTGGCCGACCAGGCCGCGATTGCCAGAGCCCAGAATGCGCCGTTGATCTCCGCGCCGGCCAGCAACGCGACAGCTGTCAGTACTAGTCGGGTGATCGGCTCGTACACCCGTCCGATCAACGTGAATGGTCGTTGGGTACGCCATCCCTGTGTGGCCGACAGGGCGGCGTCGGTGAACGTCGCCGCTGGGAGCGTGAGCCCGGTGAGCCTGAGCCCGGTAACCAGGGCGGGGTCGTGAAACAGGTGGGATATGGGCACCGCGAACGCGGCGAGCAGTGCTCCGAGCACAGCCGACGAAACCAGACTCAGCCATAGCCCGAGGCGGATCGTGCCTCTCAACCGCGCGGGATCGTCGTCTGCGAGGTGGATGGCCACGAACCTGGTCATGGCGGCCCGGAACCCGCAGAGGGACAGAAGGCCCAGCAGGGAGAGTATGGCGTAGCACTCGGCGTAGCGGCCGACCTCCCTGCTGCCCAGGGTGTGCGCCAGCAGCAGCGTGATCGACAGCAGGGACAGCTGGCTGCTCGCCGCACCCAGGAGGTTGAGCCCGCCCCCCCGGGCCATGGATCTCAGGTGCAGGCTGTCCGCGTCAACTGGATCGGGACCCTTCATCTTTACGTCCGATTGCTGGAGGGTTGCCTCGGACTCCGGTTGTTGGTACGTGGACCGCTGGGTGTCCTTGCGGCGGGTTCCATCTCGGGCTCGGTCTTTGCGGCGGGTTCCATCTCGGGCTCGGTCTTTGCGGCGGGTTCCATCTCGGGCTCGGGGAAGGGCGACTCCTCTACGGGAGCCCTCGGGCGGCTCCCGTCTTGACCGAGCGTGGGGGTGGGCTCAGCAACCGCGCGGTTGCGGGAGAGCAGCTCGAGGATGGCGATGATGGCAATCGCTGCGAACAGCGAAGCACCTGTCACCGGTAGAACGGTTGTGGCAAGAGTCGACGTGCTGTCGGTGCGCTGGGCGGACCCGATGAACGTCACCTTCGCCGGATCGGCGGCACCCAGCTGTGCTTTGGACTGCTGGAGACTCTGCAGCGCTGTGGTCAGGGCGGACTGCGCGCCGGTCTGGCGTGCGGTCAGAGCGTGGTACTGGGCCAGGAGGGGGGCAAATGCGGGCAGGCTGGCCTTGGTGGTCGCAATGGTGGCTGCCGTCGCAGCTGCTCCGGCAGCATTGCCGTTGGCCAAGAGACTCACTCGTTGCGTGGTCAGCGTGTTGATCTGGTCGATCCGCGACTGGTAGATGCGATCGGGATCCACCATGCCACTCTGCTTCTCCCAGGCCACGATGGCGTCGCCGGCGCTGGTGACCTCCGCGGTGGCCGTGTCCACCTGGCCCTGCGCCAGGTCAACCTGCGACCCGAACATCGCTTTCAGGGTCCCCTGGGTGAGCGCGGTCAGAGCCGGCTCAACGTTCTTCAGCTTGGTGTCGGTGTACGTGATCGTCATCGCGCTGCTGGCGCCGACCTGCGACACGTCCAGGCCATCGGCGATCTCGCTTGTGGGGATCTGGGTGCTTGACGACACTGCCCGTCTCACCGCGGGACCTGTCGCTGTTGCCTGAAATGCTGCGACATACTGGCTCACCGCCTGCGATCCGTTGTACTGGTTGCCGGCCGCCCCACCCACGAGTGCAGCCGGCGAGATTGTCGCGGTGGCGCTGAATGTCGCGGGCGAGCCCAGGACGATGGCCGAGGTTGCTGCGGCCGCCAGAATCGGAACGCCCAGGAGCACCCACTTCCGGCTGCGCGCGATCTCCAGGTATTCGATGATCTCCATGTACTGAACTCCCTTTGTTCTCAGTGATGCTCGTTGGTGGCCACGGCCAGAGGCGATGGTGGCGTGATGAGGGGCTGCCGCTCGGGCTGGCGCCCGACGAAGGAGGCCGCCGCGGCGAAGGCGATGAGGTACACCAGGCAGACGACGTTGGACATCACGTTGGCCCCGATGCTCTGCAGCACATAGGCCACGGCCGCGCCGAGATACCCCACTGCGATACCTCGGTCCAGCGAGGCGGGGGGTGATCTCCTCACGGCCTGACGGCCCATCGCAACCATCGCCCACAGGGCGGCGACGAACGTCACCAGCCCCAGCAGACCGGTCTCCACATATGCCCGGATGAAGTCGTTGTGCGGTTGCTTCGCGGCACTGGTCTTGTACTGCGTCACGTTCAGCCCGATGCCTGTGACCGGGTTGGCGTTGGCCAGGGGCAGCACCTGGGTCCAGTAGTCCAGTCGCCAGACGAGGGTGTTGCCGGTTGGGGCCCCTCCGACCTGCTGGGTGGTGGTGACCTCGGTGAGTCTGCTCCATAAGCCAGGCGCGAGAGTCAGGCCGAGCACCGTGGCGAGGACGAACCCCACGAACAGGGCCTTGCTCCTCTGCACGACCATGACAACGACCAGACCCGCAATGGCGCCTGCCAGCGCTCCCCGGGTGAGGGTGAGCAGGAGGAAGACCGATGAGATGCCCAGGATGACGCCCATCGCGATCTTGACCCGACCCTTGAGGTAGGGGAAGACAGCGACGCCGAAGATGATCATGAAGGCCAGGTAGCGGCCATAGGTCGTCGACTGGCTGAAGGGACCAGTGATGCGGGTGAATCCGCCTTTGACCTCGGCGGAAGGCTGTCCGATGGCGAAGCCATAAAAGGTATAGAGCAGGGGAAAGAGCATGGACGCGTACGCGGCGACCAGGACTCGGTTCATGGTCTTGTGATCGACGATGAGTTGCTCGAGGACGACAAACATCATGACGACAGTGCCGATGCGCAGCGTCTCCATCAGGCTGACCAGGGGAAACGACGAGCCGAGAACGCTGACGATCCCGGCGACCCAGAACAGGACGAGGAAGAAGCGAAGTCGGCTTCCGCGCAAGTGCCCTTTCTCGTAGTAGCGCGAGATCAGCCAGATCCCGGCGGCCAGCAGGAACAGCACCCCGAGAATGCTCGAGGGGTCCAGTGCTCGTGACGCGGCGCTGTTGGTCGCCGTGTTTCCCGCCGCAGAGCCGCTGAGCTTGAACAGGTCGATGCTTGCCCGCATACCGATAATGAGGTAGACGAAGGCCGCGAACCGGGTGAGCGCCAGCACGCCGAACGTGAGGGCACCAAGCGCCGCCAGCGGCAGGATGATTCTGGTCTTGTCGCCACTTGCCCAGGCGAAGCCACTGAACATGGCGGCGGTCGCCCCGATGATCGCGCCCACGAGGGAAAGCAGCTTCGAGCCCCTCGTGGATGCGGGACGCGAAGGCGTGTCCGATCCGGCACGAATGGCGCGATCAAGGGCGGTCATGATGCCGTCTCACGCTCGTAAGGCCAGCGGAAATCTATGCCGGGCAGGGAGTACAGCTCTTGGTTGTGTTCGGCGTAGTAGCTCTGCAGCCGCGTCCGAACCTTCGGCGGCATCGCGCCGTAGGTGCCGGGCTTGAGTGCCTGCAGGCCGTCGAGGCGGACCCGTTCGAGCCCCAGGAAGTCCCAGACCCTGTCGAGCTGACCGCGCGGATCGGCGAACAGCTCCTCACTCTGTAATACCAGCAGCTGATCGCGAGGGAACAGGTCCAGAAGCCGGCCGAGCTGTTCGGCATAGAGCCCGCGCGCCAGGTAGCTGTGATGTCGGTGCTCGAAGCTCTCGTAGGACGGGTCCTCGGTGAGACGTTCCTCCTCACCTTCGAGCCGCTTGGACTCTAGGTCCAGTGCGGTCTCGAAGGCCAGATCCTCCGAACCACGTGCCACCTCATACTGGTGGTGCGACCAGGCGCGGGCAACCGGTTCCCGAAGGACCACGATGAGGTGAACGGCTGGCAGCGTCTCGGCGATCCGCCGCGGTGCCAGCGGATGGAACATGTAGTAGGGGCTGGCTTCGCCGGTGATCTTCCACGGGGCTCGAGGCCCTTCGAAGCCAGACCGGAACCACCGCTCGCCGCGCTCGAAGTTCACATCGAAGTAGTGCGTGCCCTTGCGGGTTCGACACGGTGCCACCTGTGGATGCTGGGCTATCCAGTGGTACGCCGATGTCGTACCGCCACGCTTGGTGCCCACTACGAGGAAGCTCGGTTCCATGCTGGACCGTCCGCTCAGCAACGGTCTCAGCGGGGCAACAAGGTCGGCCCCGGTCCTTCTGATATCCACCACGTTGGCCCTAAGTCTCTCGCGGGTTCGCTTATCTCGGCGGCCCACGGGCGGGCCCTCCTGACGACCTTCCCCATTCTTCCCCGTCACCAAAGCGTGTGTCGCGAATTTCGCGAATTTGCCTCGCCCAAGGTGCGGACTGGTGCATCGTTATGGAAGGCAATGCAATCCCGCACCCATTCCCCAAGGGGGTTCGTTGGCAACCGAAGACAATCCGACGGATAACGGCGAAATTGCACAGGAAGCATGGCGACCGTTACGTGTCGCGATGATCGGACAGAAAGGTCTTCCCGCGACATTCGGGGGGATTGAGCACCATGTCGAACAGATCGGTCAACGACTCGCGGCACGCGGGCACAATGTCACGGTTTACTGCCGCAACTCCTACGGTGAGGTGCCGGAATCGCCGTACCTCGGGATGGAGCTGCGCGCCGCCTCAACGTGGGGCACCAAACATCTGGACGCCATTGTCCACAGCGGGGTGTCCACCGCGATGGCCATGGCAGCGCGAAGCGACATCGTGCACTATCACGCCCTTGGTCCAGGCCTCCTGGCGCCGGCTCCCAGATACCTCTCCCGGGCCAAGGTGGTGCTGACTGTGCATGGCCTTGACCACCTTCGAGGAAAATGGGGTGCGGGCGCGCAGGCAGTTCTGGGTTCGGCCCACTGGATGAGCGGGCACGTCCCGCACGAGGTCGTGGTGGTCTCGCGCGCTCTGCGTGAGCACTACCGGCGTGAGTTCGGCATCGACAGCACCTACATTCCCAATGGGGTGCAGACACCTCTGGAGCTGGCGCCCCGCCGGATCGTGGATGAGCTCGGTCTGGTCCCTGGTGAGTATGTCCTCTTCGTTGGCAGGCTGGTGCCGGAGAAGGCGCCTGACCTCCTGTTGCGCGCATTTCGCCACGTCGCCGGCGATCGTCGACTCGTGATCGTCGGGGACTCCTCTTTCAGTGAGCGCTATGCCGATCAGGTGCGCGCGATGGCGTTGGCGGATCGTCGGGTTCAGCTCACCGGCTTCGTGTTTGGAGATCTGCTCTCGGAGCTCTATCGCCACGCGGCCGTCTTCGTGCAGCCCTCGCGCCTGGAAGGTCTACCGCTGACCTTGCTCGAAGCGGCCTCCTACGGAGTTCCCGTGGTCGCGAGCGACATCGCTCCGCACCAGGAAGTGCTGGGACCTCAGTCATCGCCGGGTCGACGCCTCTTCGCTGACGGAGACGAACATGCTCTGGCACGCGAGCTGTCCCGCGCGCTTGCGTCGGGCGGGCAGGAACGGACCGGCGCCTGCTCGCTGCAGCGGGAGGTTCTGGCGGAGTACCAGTGGGAGAAGGCCGTCGATCTGCTGGAAGGCGTCTATCTGTCGGCTGCCCATCGGAGTCAGGGCGCGGTGGCCCGTCAGCACCCCTGGAGAAGGTCAGCCGCATGAAAACCCGCAAGACCTGGAGTCGTATGCCGACCGCGGCGGTGATCCTGCTCCTGGCAGCCTGTAGCCAGGGCGGGCCAAAACACATCGCCATCGCCCCGGTGGGCTCAGCCGGTACGCCGACGATGTCGGTGACCACTGCCCCCCCGGGGACCACGACGACCGTTACCGCCGGTCAACAGCGGGTGCTCGACGCCAACGCAAGCCTGACTGCAGCGCTCTTCGACGTCACCAGCGCGACCTCCAACGTGAAGGCCACCGGCGCACTGGGTGCACCACGGCAGGGCATCGCCAACTCCCTGTCCACGGCCCGCACGAGGCTGAGCGCGGAGCGTAGCGCGGCCTTTGGCTCAGTGCGCAGCTGTACGTCTGTGCGCTCATCCTCCGGTCAGGTGCAGGCCGCGGCAAGGGCAGTGGCAACAGGTCGAACGGGCGTGATGCAGGTGACTGCGGCCATGCGCAAACAGGTCAGCAGCTTGACGCAGGCGGTGGCCACACTGGCTCTGCGCCTGGCTGCGCTGAAGGCTGACCTGGCTGCGGAGGCGCATCCGCCAACGGTCGTCTCGGTGTCGGATGTCCAGTCGGCCATCGCGGCGGCCAAGACCTTCGCCGCCGACACGCTCACTACTGCCGCAGCCGCTGACGCCAGTGCGTCGGCCGCCGTGACCAAGGCCAACAGCTTGAGTGCTCAGGCGCTCACCCTTGCCGCCAAGACATGTTGAGACCTCACCCACGTTCACCGGACGAGTCCAGTCACCGGATCTAGACGTCTGCGGCGATCATCGCCCTTTGTGCAGTCGAGATCTGAGCCGAGGTGAGACCGTTTGCGGCCGGCCATTCCTGAGACCTGACGCCCGCGGCGATCATCGCTGCGAGAGATGAGCCGCTGAACATCGTTGCGACGCTGGCCTTCCCGCCGATCTTGGCGGTAGTGGCGGTCTGATCTCCACGGCGAGCGCCGGTGTCCTGATGCACCTTGAGGGCGATCTGGTAAATCTGGTCCGGGGAAGGGTTCTGGTAGGTGACCAGGTCGGAGTTGTTGATGCCGATGCCTGCGTCGGGCATGACCGCGACGCAATGGCGCATGTATGCCTCAGCAAACGCATAGTTCTTCGTGCTGGTGCCGTTCGCGTTGATCTGCTGGAAGCACGAGGACACCCATGTCTGCAGGTGGGTGCGCGTCCAGGTCGAGGCGAAGTGATCGACCCACCCCAGGATGTTGGCCTGGTCAGCTGCGTAGCTGTACCCGGCGGCCAGATACGCATTGCGATTGCCCGAAGGCCCGAACTGGCGCAGCATCGTCTCGCATGAGAACTCACTCCCGTTCGGCCAGGCCATGACCTCACGAACCCGGTCGTTGGAGTCGTATCGAGCCGCCATCGCCGCATCAAATGCCTTTGCGGCGGCCTGGAAGCCCGGCGTCCAGAACCGAACCGTGTCCCACGCCGCACCTGTCTGGGCGTCGACGATGTGCACGGTGCCGAAGCTCTTCTTCGCCCACGCGGGGGCCCACTCGCCAGAGCTGGGACGCAGGCGCACCCCGACAGCGCCCGCCGCGATAGAGGTCGCGATGGCGTTGTCGATGACCGACCAGTTGTAGACACCCGGTGAGGTTTCCACGTCGGCATGGTTGAACTGGATGACGACACAGGCACCCGGGAGGGCAGGGCGGCCCCCGCGATCCACGATCCCCACGACGCGCGCCTTGTCGCGCCCCGCCACGGTCGCTGCAGATGCGCTCTGCCGGACGGCACTGGCCTGGGCCGCCGTCACGACCTGCGTGCCGGACAGGAGCGCGCCCACTCCGGCGGCACCCGTTCCCAGCAGGAACCCTCGCCGGCTGGAGGACATGTCGAGCGCCTTGCGGCTCATACCGAGGCTCCCTGCGAGCGGGCGGGACGGTCGTCCATGACGGCCCATCGGGGAGAGGGCAACACGCGGTGAGCGACAGTGAGGCAGAGCGTGGTGGAGTACGGGAGGTTCGTTGAAGGCATGGGGAATCATCCTTAGATCGTGTGTTCAGGCACACAGTCCCGCAAACAGACGCTTGGACGCCTAAGAGGGCTTGACGGCGGCTATCTCTGCACCATCGCCGACCCTGCGGCGGGACTACCAACCATCCCTGGCCGGGTATTTCGCCGAGGATGACCTGCTTGGGCAAGTGCCCTGCGTTCTCCTGCATTGGCACCAATTGGCAACCAATGCCGAAGGACTGTAGAGATCATCCGAAAGAGTGTCAAATCGGCCATATGCCCTCGACCTCACCGGCTGACGCGACGAGGGACTCCGCAACCGAACAGTGCTCCCTGGTCAGGCATCTCCCGACGCGGCGCCCAGCTCTTTGGCCCGCCGGTTCCGTCTGCGTCTGCGAGTGCCGACCGTCGCAGGGAAGCCGTGGCTGCGGCGTACCAGCATCCAGATCAGGGGCGCGAGGCTGGCGACCACGGCCAGAGCAAGCGCGGTGGACGGGGTCGAGACGTTCAGCAGCTTGAGTGCGGAAGCCAGCAGGACGAATGCCAGCGCCCGTCGCACCACCCCGCCGGGGGCGCGTGCGGACAGCTGCGCACCCAGCCAGACGCCGGGGACCGCCCCCAGGATCAGCGAGAGGGTCAGGGCAAGCTTGAAGTCACCAAAGAGGATGTGGCCCAAGGCCGCCGAGGCCACCAGCGGAACCGCCTGGACCAGGTCAGTGCCCACCAGGGAACTGGCCTTCAGCCGCGGGTATAGCGCCATCAGCGCGATGATGATCAGCGATCCCGAGCCAACCGATGTCATTCCAACGACCAGACCGCCGACTGCGCCTACCGCAACGGTGGGCAAGGGGCGCAGGCGAATGGAGGGCGGGCCGGGCGGCAGCGGGTCAGCACTGCCATCACGCCTTCGAGCCCGCTCGACCAGCCGGAGGTATGCACGGGTAGTGAGGCCGGCCGCTGCGATCAGCAGCGCGACGCCGAGCGCAACCTGGATCGCATTCTGGGCAGCTTTGCCGTGTCCCAGAGACCGGGCCACCAGCACCCCACAGAAAGCGCCCGGGATGGAGCCCACACACAGCCACTTGACCACACCGAGGTGCACTGTTTTGCGACGCAGGTGGACAAGGGACCCAACTGGTTTCATCACTGCGCTCGCGACCAGGTCGCTGGAGACTGCCGTCAGCGGGGGAATACCGAAGAACAGGACGAGCACAGGGGTCATCAGGGCTCCTCCGCCCATCCCGGTGAGCCCGACGACCACCCCGACACCCAAGGAGGCGATGACCAGAAGCGGGTCGACGGTCATGGCCGCTCCTTCGGGTCCATGGTGGTCAGGCCCACGCCTTCGTCTCGTGTTCGCTGGGGACTGAGCCAGCCACCAAGGCACAGGTACTCCAGCAGCACGGCGAGGGACGTCCTGGGCGCGTGCTGTCCGGTGTCAATGGTGAGGTCGGCATCTGACGGCGTCTCGTAGGGGTCGGAGACCCCGGTGAAGTCTTTGATCAGGCCGGCTCGGGCCCGGGCATAGAGGCCTTTCACATCGCGGCGCTCACACTCCGCCAAGGGGGTCGCGAGGTGCACCAGCACGAGATCCCCGACTGCCGCGACCCTTTCCCGGACGGCCGCGCGGCTCAGCGCGTACGGCGCGATGGGGGCGCACACGGCAATGCCCCCTCCACGGGCGATCTCGCTGGCGACAAAGCCGATGCGCTCGATGTTGAGCTCGCGAGAGGCGCGGTCGAAGCCCAGGTCCGATGACAGGAGCCGCCTCACCTCGTCGCCGTCGAGCAGGCTGACGTTGCGGTCGCCCACGTCCTCGAGATGTTCGACCAGCATTCGGGCCAGCGTGGACTTGCCCGAACCCGACAGACCTGTGAAGAACACCACCAGGCCTCTCCGCAAGCGTGGCGGTCGCCAGCGGGTCAGCTCTGCCCAGGTGTCCGCGGAGACCACGTCCCGCACGGGTGAGTCGCCCGAACGATGCAGGTCGGCGACCAGCTCACGCCACTGCGGATGCTCGTTGTCCAGCAGCTGGAGGCGGGATGCTCCCATTGCCGTTGCTGTGGCTCGGGCGAGCGCGTGATCACTGTCATGCCCACGCCATGCGATCGGCCACGATGCGGTGGGAATGTGGGGGACCGCTCGCTCAAGACACCGTCGAAGCACCTGATGAGGCATGTGGTCCGGCGTCGGACCGGCATCCGGGACGATGATGCGCAGGTCGACCCCAGCGTCGGTCTGCGAACGAAGCGCGACGACCTCGGCCCTCAGTAAAGGGCGTTGGCAGATGACCACCAGCGGGTCCTTGCCTGCGCGGACGACTGAGTCCGCATCGCCCAACCCGTCCTGGGCGGTTTCTGATCTGTCCGAGGGCTCAGGGAGGCCCTTGACCCACGTCTCGCCGTCACGGTGCTCGATTGTCGCGCCGGTGACACGGCCAACCGGAGAGTTCTCCCTGTCCGTGATGACAAGCCGTCCGAAGGCTTGGACCTGATCTGCCACTGCGGGGGAGACGCGTAGATGCACCATTTCGGCGGGTGCTCCAGGGCCGGGTCCTCCGAGGCTGCCACCCAGGTCGCGCCAGGGCAGAGTCACTCCTCGCAGCAGCAGCCGGAGGTCTGCAACGACGGCATCTGCGCCTTGTAGGCGAGGTTCGTCCAGACGCTCCCCAGAAGTCGCCAGGGATGTTGATTGTTCGGAAGCCAGGCTGTGCCCGTTCGTCTCGGTCTCCCCTGTCATCACGGGTTGAGCTGGGCCAGGTGCGCCACTGAGAGGCTTCCGATCTTGGTGAAGTCGCCACCGGCCCACAGGGCGTGGGTGACCGGGTCCACAACGGAGGTGAACACCCCCCGGGCGCTGTTGAGCGCGGGGGCCCAGCTGGTCAGGTGCCCGGTCGACAGAGACACTTCGAAGAGCTTCTTCCGTTGCACGTTGGTGTCGCACAGGAAGGGATGGCCGGAACCGGTGTTGCCGGAGCAGTAGTTCACGAAATGCCCTCCGGCGTACAACGAGTCACCTTCTACAGCAACGGTTTGAACTCCACCATCAGTCTGGTAGACGGGCCGCTGCAGGGTCCCGTCCAGGTTCCAGATGACCAGATGACCACCGGAACCGCCCCCACCCGCGTACAGGCCGCGGGAGTCGGCGGTGAGGTCAAGGATCGGGAACGCGGCGCTCGTCCCGAAGGAGGGGGCGAACCCCGCATTGCTGGCACCGCTTCCGGAGCTGACCGCGCCTACATAGGACTGGCTGAGTCCGTTCAAGCTGGTGAACGCCCCTCCGATATAGACGTCTTGAGCGTCGGCACTGAGCGCGAGCGTGGAGACCAAGGCGTTCGCGCGGGGGGTCCAGGTCGGGTCCAGGACCCCCGTGCTGAGGGTGAATGCCGCCAGCTTCATCCGGGTCGCCCCCGAAACGCTGGTGAAGGCACCGCCGGCATACAGGCTGGTGTCGGACACCAGGAGCGCATTGACCGCGTTGTTGACGCCGGGGTTGAAGGCCAGTAGCTGCGCACTGTCGGCATCCAGGGCGGCGATCCGGGCGCGGGAAAGCCCGTTGACCTTCAGGAACGAACCGCCTGCATAGACCTTGTTGCCGGCAACGGTCAGGGCGTAGACGGAGTTGTCCGCGTCCGCGGTCCAAGGCAGCAGGTCACAGGTGGCAGTGTCGACCGCGGCCAGTCTCGACCGCGGCTTTGAGACTCCCGTGCTGTCCTTGACGTGAGTGAAGCTTCCGCCGATGTACAGGGTCGTAGACGTGATTGCCATGGCGCTGACCCGCCCATCGGGCTGGGCGCAGTGGGACGTCGGGACCGAGCCGACGGAGGCACTGGCCATCGTCGTAGTGCCCAGCACCAGCGCCGACGAGGTCAAGACCGCAAGAACAGTTCTGGCACTCATGAGGCTCCCAGGTAGGCGTGAACGACTCCACGACGCGAGAACATTGCCATTCTTTGGGCTCATCCACACGCCCCGACACTGATCCAGGCACAGCCAGGTCTCACTGATCCGTCGTGGTTTCGCGGGTCACTGCAGGTCACTCATGAACAGCCTAAAGGCAGCTACGAAGGATAAGTAAGGGCGAGCCCGCGGATGACAAGATTGTCATGAAGCATCATTGGCGGCTAAGTACAACAAAAGGGACAGCTGTGTCGGCTTCGATTAGTCCCGGGGTTCGGTTCTGTGAACGTCCGTGCTGCCATCGCATCCCAGGCAGGGGTCTGGTGACTACCAGCCGCGTTCGCGCCAATCGAGCAGATGTGGCCGTTCGGTGCCCAGGGTGGTGTCGGCGCCGTGGCCAGGATAGATCCACGTGTCATCTCCGAAGGTCGCGAAGATCCGTGCCTCCAGGTCATTCATCAAGGATGTGAAGTCCTGCTCGCGGGTGGTCTTTCCGGGGCCACCTGGGAACAGTGAGTCGCCAGTCCAGATGTGCGCGTGCCCGTGGGGGTCGTGGTAGACCAAGGCCACCGATCCCGGTGTGTGTCCACGCAGGTGGATGACGCCGAGGGTGATATCGCCGAACGTGACCGTGTCACCCTGCTCAAGGCGACGAGTGGGTGTGAGGGGCAGCGCATCGGCATCGCTCTCGCCCGCCGCGGTGGTGGCCTTGGTCGACTCAGCCAGCTCCACCAGGGCGCGGTGGTGGTCCCAGTGCTGGTGTGTCGTCACGATGAGCTCGAGGCCGCCAGCGCCCTCGGCCAGAAGCGACCGGATCCGTGGTGCATCGTCGGCGGCGTCGATGAGGAGCTGCCTGCCGGTGCTCCGGCAGGTGAGGAGATAGACGTTGTTCGCCAGCTCTCCGACGCTCATCTTCCGGATCGTCAGGAGCGAAAGATCGCGCTGGTCGCTGGGTCCGCCACTTGTCACCTCGCCCGAATACCTCATGGATCACATCCCGTCAATAGCCACAATAGTCAGGATTGACCATTGTTTGGCCCAGTGCTTTTGTTCTACGGTTAGCAGGTCAAGAACGGGTATCAGTGGGGTCAAGATTGGGTATTGGGCTTAGGGCCATTGGGCTCATCACCAGCGGTGAGTGTGTCCTGTTCCTGAGTTCTGAGTCTCACACGCGGCTGCCGATTGGGGAGCAGAGGGCATGACAGCTGTAATGTTGCAAGAGGTCTCAAGGGCTGTGGATACGCCTGAGTCGCCGGAGTACATCGACACCGTACGCGCACTGTGTCACGACCTGCGCCAGCCGCTGGCAGCCATTCGGCTGCTTGCTGGTGCCAGCGGTGCCGACGTGCAGCGTCGGTTGGACGGGATCCTCGACCAGGCCCAGTGGCTGTCCGACATGGTCGAGGCAGTCATCGGTGGGGCGGCGGACGACTCACCGGAAGCAGTCGAGGTTGCCGACCTGGTTGAGGGCTGCGTCGTGCGCGCGCAGAACACCGCCGAATGTCATATTGAGCTGATCAGCGACGGCCCGGCGGTCGCGATCGCCGCCCCCGTGGCGCTTGGTCGCGCAATCTGCTGCGCGATGGACAACGCGGTTCGCGCGGCAGGCCCGGGCGGGTCCGTCGTTGTTGAGGTGTCGAGCACAGATCGAGAGGTCGTCCTTCGGGTGATCGATGACGGCCCGGGGCTTGGAAAGGTACCCAGGCAGAACTCGCTGGGTCTGACCATCACGCGCGCCCTTGTTTCCAGCTGCGGTGGCGGGTTCGAGCTCCAGCCGGGCATCGCAGGGGGGATGGTCGCGCAGATCGTCATCCCCGCGATGGGCTCCGCGGCGATGGCGTCATGAGGCTCATCCTCTGTGACGACCACAGGATGTTGCTCGATGCGCTGAGCATGGCTCTGCAGAGCAACGGGCACACGGTCGTGGCAACGGCCGTTGATCCCGAGGAGGCGGTGGAAGCCGCGCGTCAGCACCTGCCGGACGCCTGTCTGCTCGACATCAACTTTCCCAGCGCCAACGGGCTGAACGCGATCAGCCGGATCCACGCTGTCAGTCCCCAGACCAAGGTGGTCATTCTCTCAGGCTCAAGCAACAGGAACCTGGTTGCGGACGCCATCGCCGAAGGCGCCCAGGGCTTCGTTGGCAAGGAGAAGCCCGTTGGCGTCATCATCGCGGCCCTGGAGATGGCAAGTCGCGGGCAGCTGGCAGTGGATCTGCTCCTGCTGCAGGAGGTTCTCAGACCCGCCCGGAACGACAACCCGTTGTGGATGCTGAAGTTCCTGACCGAACGAGAGTGGGAGGTGATGCGTTGCATCATGGACGGGCTCAGCACCGAACAGATCGCAGGACAGCTCCGTGTGCAGCGCAGTACCGCTCGCACCCACGTGCAGAACCTGCTCACCAAGCTGGGCGTGCACTCGCGACTTCAGGCCGCAGCCCTTATGGCTGCCCACGCCTCAGAGGACACCTGGCCAGTCCACATGCGCTGACCTGCGTCAACAGGTGTAGCTGTTTTCTTCTCTGGTCTCCTCGGGTCTCGTTTGGGTTCCCGACCCATCCCTCTCCGCCGATCCTCTCGTCTACTTGACGTAGAGCGTGCTCGTTCCTCTGGATGCTCCGTCGCGGGGCCGCACCGCCCAGGCTTTGACCATGCAACAGAAGCGCATCCGGGTTTCGGTGATTGACGACCATCTGGTCTTCGCCGAGGCTCTGGCCGGCCGGCTATCCGATGAACCCGACCTCGAGGTCGTCGGAACCGCTGCCGCGGCTGCAGAGGCATTCGAGCTCTTCTTGAGCAACGAGATTGACGTTGCGGTCCTTGATCTTGACCTTGCTGGTGAGGATGGGCTGGCCTTGGGCCGCCAGCTCCTCAAGCAGTGGCCCGATCTGGGGATCGTGGTGGTCACTGCTGCGGTCGACGACTCCCGGGCCGCGGAGGCCGTGCAGCTCGGGGTACGGGGCTGGGTGGGCAAGCAGAGTGCCATCGAGTCCCTTCTCAATGCTGTGCGGGGTGCGGCCCGCGGCGAGATCAACATACCGGCGGCAATCCTGACTCGAGTCCTGGTCTCTCTCTCGGAACGAAGCAGGTCGTTCGCACCTGACGCCGAGGTCATCGCGATCCTGACGGCACGCGAGCTCGACGTACTTCGCGGTCTGACCGAGGGGCTTTCGCGTAACCAGATCGGGATCCTCCTGGATGTCTCGCCGAACACCGTTCGGACCCATATCCAAAGCATCCTGCACAAGCTGAACGTCCACTCCGCCCTGGCGGCCGCGGCGTTCGCTCGCCGGGCGGGTGTAGTCGGCCTGCGTGACACCGAGGTGAGTCCACCGTGACACAGCGGACCGGTCCTCGCGAGAACTATGCCGGCACCTCCAGATGGCAGCCAGCCTGACCAAACCAGACGGCAACCGGCTTACCTCATCCCCATGGGGGTAGCTCGGGCAGCGGAGCCGCGCTTGAGAGACCATCTCCATCTCCTCGCGCCAGCCACAGCAACAGCCCGGCGTTGCTGCCGAGAACATCCTGGTCGCCTTTACCAAGGCTCCACGTCTGGCCCTCATCCCCGTGCAGAGTGATCGAAGGCACCTGAGCGCGGACCGCGAACCGGTCAACGGCGATGTTGACGGCCCGCTTGACGAACCCCGGGTCGGCATCCGCAAACGTGTACCCGGCGTCCAGGTCGACGTGATGGAACACGACCTCCATCAGGCGCAGGGTCGGCAGCTGTGCTCCACGCACGACGCGCCCGGCACGCATCTCCACCTCGGCGTCCTCAGGCGCGCCTGCCAGACCTGGCACTGCCGAGGCGAATCGGGCTGCGGAGTCCTGGAGATCGGTGAGGATCTCCCGTGCCCCCCGGGTCGATCCGGCCTCGATGTCAGAGTCGCGCGCCTCCGGCGAGGTGTACATCTCTCGGGGTGTCCCCGTGATGGCCCAGCTGACCAGGTTGCCCAGCGCGTCCGCATTCCGGGCGATGTGGGACAGCACGTGGGCCCGGGTCCAGCCCTGGCAAAGGCTGGCGACCCTGATCGTCTGGTCGTCCAGAGCGGTCGCCGTGCTGGTCAGCAGGCTCGTCTCGTGAGCCAGCAGCGCCAGGTTCTGGGACAGGTGCGAGGTGGGGCTCATCTGCTGGGTTTCCTTTCAGGAGGGGGGTTGCCAGAACCTCCATCGTCGGCCAGATGAAGTGCCAGGGCGGCGCGGATGACGGCCAGGTGGGAGAACGCCTGCGGGAAGTTGCCGGCCATTCGCTCATTCACCGGGTCGTACTCCTCGGACAGGAGCCCGACGTCGTTGGCCAGGCCCACGAGCCGGCGCATCAGGGCGTGTGCCTCCTCGAGCCGTCCAGAACCAGCGTACGCAGACACCAGCCAGAAGGAACAGGCCAGGAACGCGTTCTCGTCCCCGGGAAGGCCGTCGACCCCGGCTGTTGTGCGGTAGCGCATCACGAGGCCGTTTTGCAGGAGGTCCTGCTCAACGGCTCGGACGGTGCCCAGGAATCGCGGGTCGTCCGCCTCGATGAACCCGAACGTGGGCAGGAGCAGCAGTGAGGCGTCAACCTCGGTTGTGTCGTAGTGCTGGGTGAAACACCCTCTCTCTACGTTGTATCCGCGGTCCATCACCTCGGCACGCACCGTGTCCCTCAACGCGCGCCACTTCTCGAGCGGACCGTTCAGCCCGTGCCGTTCAACGGCATTGATGGCACGGTCCAAGGCAACCCACACCATCACGCGTGAGTGCGTGAAATGGCGCAAGGGTCCCCGGATCTCCCAGAGCCCGTTGTCCGGTTCATCCCAGTGCGCAGCGAGGTTCGATACCAGCGCGCGTTGGAGAGCCCACGACTCGGGGGTCTCTTCCAGGCCTTGCTCCCGCGCCAGGTCGAGGGCAGCCATGACCTCGCCCATGACATCGGTCTGCCGCTGGTCGACGGCGGCGTTGCCGATCCTGACCGGGCGCGAGCCCGCATACCCCGCAAGGTGACTCAGCTCCCTCTCGGGCAGATCGCGGGCACCGTCGACGGCGTACATGATCTGCATGTCCTCGGGGTCGCCGGCCACCGCACGCAGCAGCCAGTTGCGCCACAGCACGGTCTCCTCGTGATAACCAGATCGCAGCAACGCCTCAATGGTCAGCGACGCGTCGCGCAGCCAGCAGAAGCGGTAGTCCCAGTTGCGCGTTCCGCCCATCTGCTCGGGCAGGGAGGTCGTGGGGGCGGCGACGATGCCTCCTGTTCCGACATGGGTCAGCACGCGCAGGACCAGCAGGGAACGCACGACCGCCGGGCGATAGGGCCCACTGTGGTCGCAGGATCGGGCCCAATGCTCCCAGCGTTCGATCGTCTGCTCAGCCTCGTCGTCCACGTCCATCGGAGGCGGCACCTCGTGATACGACTTGAACCAGGTCGTGGAGAAGCTCAGGTGCTCGCCCTCTGCGACGTCGAACTCGTCCTGGTGGCGACCATCGACCGCATGGGGAAGGCGCGAACCGCGTAGCACCAGCTGATCTGGCCCGGCGATGGCCGAGATCATCTCCCCAGCCCCGATCTGGGGCGCGTCTGCGCGACGGCTCACCCAGGGGCGGACCTTGCCATAGCCGAACCTGACCACCCACTCATGGGCGATGCGTACGGTTCCGCTGACCCCTTCGACGGTGCGCACGACGTCGGCGCGCCCATCGCCGATCGGCATGAAGTCGGTGATGCGGACCACTCCGGTGGCCGTCTCATGGGTGGTCTCGAGAACGAAGCTGTCGCCGATGTACCTGCGCGTGGTCCTCGCCGGTCCGACCGGTCCCAGCAGCCAGCGACCATTGTCCGGCGTGCCGAGTAGCGCCGCAAAGCAGGCCGGGGAGTCGAACCGCGGCAGACACAGCCAGTCGATCGACCCGTCGCGCCCGACCAGGGCCGCGGTAGCGGTGTCGCCGAGCAGGGCGTAGTCCTCGATGGGAAGTTCAGGAGCCATGACAGCACCGTATGCCGGGGGAGACCTTCCGTGCGTCCCAATGGGGCTCCGGACAACGGGCTGGCGATCTGGGGGAGAGGCCTGTCAGTCCGGCCACATACGATTGCGGAGTGCCCGACCTGACCGCCAGCCCAGCCCGATACCACCATGACCGGCTCGTCGTGCGCGGAGCGCGTGAGCACAACCTTCGCGATATCTCCGTCGATCTGCCACGCGACAGCCTCATCGTGTTCACCGGGCTCTCCGGCTCCGGCAAGTCATCCCTGGCTTTCGACACGATCTTCGCCGAGGGTCAGCGCCGCTATGTCGAGTCGCTCAGCGCCTATGCGCGTCAGTTCCTGGGCCAGATGGACAAGCCGGACGTCGACTTCATCGAGGGTCTCTCTCCCGCGGTCTCCATCGACCAGAAGGCAACCAACCGCAACCCACGCTCCACCGTGGGCACCATCACCGAGGTCTATGACTACCTCCGGTTGTTGTTCGCCCGCGCAGGCCGTCCACATTGCCCGGTGTGTGGCGAGGCCGTCACCCGCCAGAGCCCGCAGCAGATCGTCGACCGCCTGCTGGAGCTGCCCGAGGGCACCCGCTTCCAGGTCCTCGCGCCAGTGGTGCAGGCCCGTAAGGGCGAGTACATCGACCTGTTCAGCGAGCTCCAGGCCAAGGGCTTCTCGCGCGCGCGGGTCGACGGCGAGGTCATCTCGCTCAGCGAGCCGCCCACGCTGGAGAAGCAGAAGAAGCACACCATCGAGGTCGTCATCGACCGGCTCGTCGCCAAGGGCGTGGACGCGGGGGCCAAACGCCGGTTGACCGACTCGGTGGAGACCGCGCTCGGCCTGGCGTCCGGCGTCCTGGTGGTCGAGTTCGTGGACCTGGATCCCAAGGACGCCGGCCGCGAGCGGCGCTACTCGGAGCGAATGGCCTGCCCAAACGACCACCCCCTGGCCATGGACGACGTCCAGCCGCGCTCCTTCTCGTTCAACTCCCCGTTCGGGGCCTGCCCGAAGTGCACCGGCCTTGGCACCGAGCTGGAGGTCGACCCCGACCTGCTGATCCCGGACCAGGATCTTTCGATCAACGAGGGCGCCATCGCGCCGTGGTCCCAGGGCTCAGGTTCCGCTGAGTACTTCCTGAGGGTTCTGACGGCGCTGGGCGAGGACCTGAAGTTCTCCCTCGACAAACCCTGGCACGCTTTGCCGGATCGGGCGCGCGAGGCGATCCTGCATGGACAGAACTACAAGGTTCATGTCAAGTACCGCAACCGGTACGGCAGGGACCGTTCGTACACGACGGGATTCGAGGGGGTCGTGCCATTCGTCCAGCGTCGGCACTCCGAGACCGAGTCCGACTGGTCACGCGAGCGCTACGAGGGCTATATGAGAGAGGTGCCCTGCCCTGTGTGTGGCGGGGCCCGGCTCAAGCCCGAGTCGCTGGCCGTGCACGTCGGTGGTCAGAGCATCTCCCAGATCTGCGCGCTGGCGATCGCCGACTGCGCGAAGTTCCTGGCCGAGGTCGAGTTCACCTCGCGTGAGCGCCAGATCGCCGAGCGGGTCATCAAGGAGATCGAGGCCCGCCTCGGCTTCCTGCTCGACGTCGGGCTGGACTACCTGTCGCTGGACCGTCCTGCAGGCACCTTGTCCGGAGGCGAGGCTCAGCGGATCCGGCTGGCCACCCAGATCGGCTCGGGGCTTGTCGGCGTCCTGTATGTCCTGGATGAGCCGTCCATCGGCCTCCACCAGCGCGACAACCGTCGTCTCATCGAGACCTTGACCAGACTGCGTGACCTTGGCAACACGGTCATCGTGGTCGAGCATGACGAGGACACGATCACCACCGCCGACTGGGTCGTCGACATCGGCCCGGGCGCCGGGGAGCACGGCGGTCGCGTGGTTCACTCGGGCTCGGTCGCTGATCTGCTCAACAACCCCGAGTCGATAACCGGCGCCTATCTCTCAGGCCGCCGGGAGATCCCCATCCCGGCGGTCAGACGTCCGCAGGACGGGCGCAAGGTCACCGTCGTAGGGGCTCGCGAGCACAACCTGCATGACGTGGATGTCAGCTTTCCGTTGGGCAATTTCGTTGCAGTCACCGGAGTTTCGGGATCCGGTAAGTCAACTCTGGTCAATGACATCCTGTACATGGTGCTGGCGAACAAGCTCAACGGTGCTCGTCAGGTCCCCGGCCGGCACAAGACCGTCCGCGGGCTGGAGCACCTCGACAAGGTCGTGCATGTCGACCAGGGGCCGATTGGGCGCACCCCGCGGAGCAATCCCGCGACCTACACGGGGGTCTTCGGAAGCATGCGCAAGCTGTTCGCCGAGACCACCGAGGCGAAGATCCGCGGTTACCTGCCTGGGCGTTTCTCGTTCAACGTCAAGGGTGGTCGATGCGACAACTGCTCGGGCGACGGAACGATCAAGATCGAGATGAACTTCCTCCCCGACGTCTACGTGCCGTGCGAGGTCTGCCACGGCGCGCGCTACAACCGCGAGACGCTCGAGGTGCATTTCAAGGGGAAGACCATCGCCGATGTTCTCGACATGCCCATCGAGCAGGCATCCGAGTTCTTCGCGGCGGTTCCCTCGATCTCTCGACACCTCAGCACGCTCGTGGAGGTGGGTCTGGGCTACGTCAGGCTCGGCCAGCCGGCTCCCACGCTCTCCGGTGGAGAGGCTCAACGGGTCAAGCTGTCCACTGAGCTGCAGAAGCGCTCGACAGGTCGGACGATCTACGTCCTGGACGAGCCGACCACCGGCCTGCACTTCGATGACATCAACAAGCTGCTCGGAGTGCTCCAGGGCCTGGTCGACAAGGGCAACACCGTCATCGTCATCGAGCACAACCTCGATGTCATCAAGAACGCCGACTGGGTCGTCGACCTGGGTCCTGAGGGGGGCAACGGCGGAGGCCGCCTGATCGCCGAAGGCACTCCCGAACAGGTCGCTCTTGTCCAGGAAAGCCACACCGGGCGGTTCCTGGCGCCGATCCTCGCCCGCAGTGCCCGCACCCCCGACCGGCCCGCAGGGATCAGCCCGACCAGGGCGGCCGCCGCCACGGCTGGTGGCACCAAGGTTGTGTCGAAGACGGCCCCTGCTGCCCCTAGGACAGCGGTGAAGACGACTTCGGTGAAGAAGACAGCCGTGAAGCGGGCAGCGGTGAAGAGGACAGCGGTGAAGAGGACAGCCGTGAAGAAGACAGCCGTGAAGAAGACAGCCGTGAAGAAGACAGCCGTGAAGAAGACAGCGGGTGCGCCCAGGTCGAAGAGCTGATCCGAGCGTGGTCTGATCCTGCGGGTTCAGCCGCTCAGACGTCGCCACCGAGATAGGCGGCCTTGACGGCTGGGTCGGCAGCAAGATCGGCCCCGGTGCCCTCCTTGACGATCTCCCCGGTCTCCAGGACATAGGCGCGGTGGGCTCGCTTGAGCGCCTGCGACGCGTTCTGCTCGACCAGCAGGACGGTTGTCCCCTGGCCGTTGATCTCGGTGATGATGTCAAAGATCTGCTTGATCAGCTTTGGCGCCAGGCCCATCGACGGCTCGTCCAGGAGCAGCAGCTGGGGGCGCGCCATCAGGGCTCGTCCCATCGCGAGCATCTGCTGCTCGCCACCGGACATCGAGCCCACCATCTGGTCGACCCGCTCCTTGAGTCTCGGGAAAAGGGTATAGACCCGCTCTCGGTCCTCGGCGACTGCTGGTGATTTGCGATCGGCTCGCGCATAGGTGCCCATGTCAAGGTTCTCCTTGACTGTCATGCCCGGGAAGCACCCACGACCCTCAGGTGACTGCGAGATGCCGAGGGAAGGCCGCTCATGAGCGGGTACGTGCGTGATGTCCTGGCCCCGGAACTTCACCGTTCCCGCCCTGACCGGCCGTAGGCCCGAGATCGTCTTCAGGGTCGTGGTCTTGCCGGCACCGTTGGCGCCGATCAGGGTGACGATCTCGCCTTCGTCGACGCTGAAGCTGATGTCGCGGATGGCCTCGATGCGTCCGTAGTTCACGCACAGGCCGTTGACCTCAAGAAGCATCTTCGTCGACTCCC
>JBDTYK010000006.1:0-30466 GCA_040005715.1 Actinomycetota bacterium
CCGGCCGATGCCGTGTCCTTCACCTTGTTGCAGGAACAGCTGCACTCCGTTCTTGACACGCTCTCTGAGCGTGAGGCCGGCGTGGTCTCGATGAGGTTCGGTCTGACCGACGGTCAGCCCAAGACGTTGGACGAGATCGGGAAGGTCTACGGCGTGACCCGTGAGCGGATCCGTCAGATCGAGTCCAAGACGATGAGCAAGCTTCGGCACCCGTCGCGTTCCCAAGTCCTGCGTGACTACCTGGACTAGGCCTCAGCTCGGACTGGCACCCGGGCCAGCGGCCATTCCCACGCCAGTCGCGGGAAGGTGCCGTCGAAGCGACGGCCTTCCTTGAAGGGCAAACCTGAGGGACTGAGATGACGGATGGAACCCTGATCGTAGGCACTGACGGTGCCTGTCTCGGCAACCCTGGACCGACTGGCTGGGCATGGGTGGACGAGCACGGTAGCTACCATTCGTCTGGGCAGGTTCAGGGCACCAACAACATTGGCGAGCTGCGCGCCGTGCTCGACGCACTTCACGACCACCCGGATGTCGCCCACCTGGTTATCCAGATCGACTCGACGTACGCCCGTGACTGCTCCACCACCTGGCGTCCAGGTTGGGAGCGCAACGGCATGCGCAACTCCAAACGCCAACCGGTCGCCAACGCCGGCATCATCAAGGAGATCTGGGCCGCGCTTGACACCCGGGCCGGCACTGTGCAGTTCGTCAAGGTCCCGGGCCATGACCCGAAGAACCAGTTTCCGCTCAACACGGCGGCCGACCTGCTCGCCACCGATGCCGCCGAGTCAGCAGCAGCCGGCGCGCCCGTCGAGAGGATCTCGACCATTGACCTGACCAGCGTCAAGCCGCGCCTGACGTCGTTCGGCAAATGGTGACACGCGCTACGTGACATGCCGGCAGCGATGAACCTGTGCGCTCCGTTGGCGGTTGCTCATGACTCGGGCGGGGGGACACCCCGGGCGCGGTGAAGTCGCAATGGTTGTGGCCTGCAGGCGTCCTTTCGGGCGATCAGTGCGACTTCACGGTCAGCTCTGCGTCCTCCACTGCCACCGAAACCCGGCCAAAGGCGTCCTTAACGGCGCATCTGGATCGGCATTCCGGCTGAGCAGGCATGCGTCGTTCGGGCAGGTCTGAGTGATAAGCCGACGCGGGAATGGCCTTCGCTGTTAGAAACAGCCTCATGAGCCAGCTCCGCGTACCCCAACGGTCAGAGGTGGGGTCCTGATGGCGTTCTTGCCCTTTCTGATCCTGGGGTTCTTCCTGGCTGCCGCGCTGGTCCTTTCGGTCGACTCGCTGGCCACGCGGTGGGTGGAGAAGGGCCAGCCGGACCCGTTTCAAGACCTGGAGCGCGTGTCGTTGGCTCGGCTGCGCGGCTAAGACCGATCTGCTCTGCGACGCCGGAACCGCCGTTCGAAGCTGTTGTTCAGGTAGCGCGCCGGTGCCCGAAGTTGCCAGCCGAGGCTGTCTCTCATTGTCCGAAGCTGGGCGAGGCCATCACTGGACCACAACGAGGCCCTGACCCGGTCGCCAGGACGCCGGCCCGCAGCTGCGGCTCGGTACACCAGCCGGGCATCCGCCCCAAAGCCATCCGGGACCTGGCCCGGTATTGCATAGCGTGCGTCTTGAAGGGTTCCAACAACCCTGCCCAGAGCCTCGGAGGCCGCGCCCTGCAGGCGCGCCTCGCGATCGTAGTAAGCACGCAGCTGACGTGGAGTGCGACTTGGCGCGCGCGCAATACCGAGATCGCTCATCGCTGAGGTGAGCAGTGACCACTGGACCTCGACCCGCTGAGCGGGTGTCCGTGCTGCGATCAGCTTCCGCCGACGACGCCACTGTGCCGCCGTAGGCACGACCAGGGATCCCAGCAGACCAAGCGTGAAGGTGAGCAGGGCAAGTCCCCGGCCGTAGGTCAGCCACCGGAGCCTGGACGTGACGGTCGTTCGGGCACCGGCCCCGCCGTCACCTGCCACGCGATCGCTCTGCTGCCTGGGCGACGCCTTGCCGGGGGCCGTCGTCGAGCCCGTCGCCGTTTCGCTACCGGCCGCGCCTCCGGCAGCGGTCGCTGGGAGGGCGTACCCCGGAGGCGCCGCCCGCGATGGCGTTGGTTCGAAGCGGGTCCAGCCCAGGCCCGCAAGGTAGAGCTCTGGCCAGGCATGGGCATCGGCGGCGGTGACGGTCCAGACGCCCTTGGCGAAGGTCCCGGGCGTGAAGCCGACGGCAATGTGCGCCGGAATGCCGGCAGCGCGCGACATCATCACCATGGCTGTCGCGAACTGCACGCAGTAGCCCTGCTTGGTGACCAGAAAGTTCGTCAGTGGATCGTAGCCGGCAACCTTCCCGGATCGGTCCCGAGCCGGTGGGGCGAGGGTCAGCGAGTAGGTGAAACCTCCGGCTACGCGCAGGTACTGCTGGATGGCCATCGCTTTGTCAAAGGTGGACGTCTTGCCGGCGGTGAGGCGTTCTGAGAGTGCGGTGACTGGTCCCGCGGACGGACCGTCCAGGGTCATGTTGACGTCAAAAAGGCCGCTTACATCGCCAAAATCAAGGATTGGGTCGTGGGGCGGGTTCTCCAGGAACGCCGCGGTGGGCTTGAGCTTCCAGTACGAGGCGGTGTAGGAGTCGGGACGCTGGGCCACTCGAACGTTCTGGACGTCGGTGCCCGCTCCCCACTCGATGCCGTTCATCTGGGCATCGATCAAGGGAAATGGCACGGCGAGGTTCGGGTCGTTGAGCCGGTTGTGAGATGCGGTCATGGTGAAGCGCGTCTTGGGGACGCTGGGCAGGAGCCCACCTGGCTGGGGGACCTTCGGGTGAGAGGAGAGGGTTGGCTCTGGCCCACTCCCGGGCAGCCACACGCCTGGCGCGGATCGATAGTAGGAGCTGACGCTGACTCGCAGCGGAGGTGGTGAGGGGTCATCAGTCTTGTACTGCAGCACCGGGGAGCTGCCGGGCTCTTTGAGGTCCTCGGCCAGGTCGATGCTCAGGGAGAAGCCCACCCCGCCGGAGACGTTGCCCGAGGCCAGGGGGCTGCGTCCCAGACCCGACGCCAGAAAGGTCGGATTCAGGTGCGGGAGGCCCACGGGCACCGCCACCGCTGCGACCAATGCGGCCAGGCCCAGGGCCCGCGCGACCGAGGCGTAACCGTAGACGCCCTGCGAGTCGCGGCTCGCCATAACCGGCGTCCGGGCCACAGCCATGGCCGTGGCCCACCTGCGAAGGACTGCGCTTCCCTGTCTGCCAACCATGATGAGCCACATGGCGGCCGTGACGGCGAAGAAGGTGACCGGCAGCGACGAGCCGCTGTTGGCGGCCGATGTCAGGAAGGCCGTGAGCAGGGGCAGACCGGCCAGTGATGGGGACTGGCGGGTGACCGCCAGGTAGTCCACGGCGATGGCGATCAGCGCCATCGAGCAGCCGACGAGGAAGATCAGCCCAGGTGTCGAGGGTGCCGGCGCAGCATAGACGTGAAGCGCGTTGAGCGCCTCGGTGAGCCGCCTGTCGGCAAATCTCAGGGTCTCCAGGTACGGCAGTCCGTGCCAGAGATGGCCTCGGCCGTACACCCAGGCCGCCGCCAGCGTCGCAGATGCCAGCTGTGTCACCACGACCTGCCAGCCATCCAGGCGCAGCGATCTGGCACCCACCCCGCTGATCGCGATCGCCGCGAGCAGCATCACCGTTCCGCCCACCCAGGTCGGATCAACCAGAAGGGTTGAGATCGGCCACGCCGCCACCAGGGTGGCAGTCGCGGCAAGAGCGGCGTCGACGCCGTGTCCCTTCATCGCCTGGCTCCTGCCGTGAGCGCGCTCTGGGCTGACACGGTTTCCCAGGCGTCTGCGACGGACACCCCTGACCCCACGATGCTGGTGCTCCAGCCAGCTGCCCCAAACAGTGAGGCAAGGCCCAAGGTCTGGTCGGATGGTGGTCCGGCATGCCCCCGGCCAAAGCTCGTCGCGTCGAGCAGAAACAGCAGGCCGGCGCCGCCGGGCTGACGCAGGGCGGCAATCCGTCGCAGCACGTCTTCGTCGCGGTCAGTGACGATGGCAACCACCAGACCACCGACCGATGTCAAGGCCTGGGCGCAGCGAAGCACCTCCTCGAGCTCCTGGTCGGTGCCGAGCTCGGTCACGGCCAGTGAGGCCAGCGCACTGTCGATCTCGATGCTCTGCGTCGCCTCGCCGCCGGCGGTGGTCTCGGCGGTCAACAGGTTCAGCGCGTAGCCCTGGGCGAAGAGATGGGCGGCGATCGAGGCAGTAGCGGTGACCGCCCATTCGAAGGACCCCGGAGTGCCTGAACCGCGGTGCCCGCCGCCGCGCGAGTCCATCACGATGACGGCGCGACGCCGGGCTGGCCGATCCTCCTGGCGCACCATCAGCTCGGACCGATGCGCCGTCGTCGGCCAGTGGATCCGGCGTAGGTCATCGCCGTCCCGGTAGCTGCGGATGGATGCGTCGTCCTCGCCATGGAGGGCGACCATGTAGGGGATGGAGCCTTCCGCGCCGAGACCGTTGGCGCGTGGTCGCGAGCTGCCGAGGGCTTCGGTACGCGGCAGGACCAGGATGTCGGTCGTGCCTTCCAGCGAGGTGGCGATGGTGGCCAGCCCGAACGGGTCTCTCACGCGCAAGGTCAGGGGTCCAAGGCGGTGACGTCCGCGCACCTCGGAACGGATCTGGTAGCTCACCTCTCGAACCTCACCTGGGTCCATCGGGGGCAGGATGAACCGTGGTCCGACGCCCAGGGTGCGGCCGACGAGCTCCTCGGCCAGCTGGAGCTGGGTTCTCTGCCTCGAGGTGTTCTCGAAGATGACCTCGACGTTGGCGCTCTGGTCGACGGCGAGCCGGATCGGGTCAATCAGTCGGGCGACGACGACGCCATCGCTACTGCGCCTGGTGGCCAGGCTGGCCAGCAGGGGCAACGTGGCCAGCAGCACTCCGACGCGGGTGATGTCGATGAACCCGAGGAACAGGCCCCCGACCATCAGGGTCAGGCCGGCTGCCACAAAGGCACGGCCTCGGGTGGTGAGCTTGTCCCGGATGCTGGTCACTGTCGTGGCCCTTCCTTTGCCCGTATGCCGTTCAGCGCGCCGACGGCGGTACGGGGACCCGTCGAACGATCTCGTGCAGAACGTCGGTGCTCGTGCGCCTGGCCACCTGGGCCTCGCCGGAGGTGATCATCCGGTGGGCAAGGACGGGTTCGACGATGGCCTGAACATCATCAGGAAGCACGTGGTCACGACCCGCCAAGGCGGCGAAGGCCCGGGCCGCTCGAAGGAGATGCAGGCTGGCGCGTGGGGAGGCACCAAGGCGCAGGGCCGCAGTACTGCGGGTCGCGGTGGTGAGGTCGACGACGTACTGCTTGATGGCGGGGCTGGCGTAGAGCTGTCGCACAGTCCCGATCAGCCTGGCTATGGTGTCGCCGTCGGTCACCGGCGCCATCTCGTCGAGCGGGAAGGCGCCGCCGTGACTGTCCAGCATGGCGATCTCGGCCTGGGCCGAGGGGTAACCCATCGAGATGCGTGCCATGAAGCGGTCTCGCTGCGCCTCGGGCAACGGGTAGGTGCCCTCCATCTCGACCGGGTTCTGGGTGGCCATCACGATGAACGGCCTCTGCAGCCGGTAGGTCTGGCCGTCGACGGTGACCTGGCCCTCCTCCATGCACTCGAGCAGGGCGGACTGGGTCTTGGGGGAGGCGCGGTTGATCTCGTCCCCTACCACCACGTTGGCGAAGATCGCTCCCCGCCGGAACTCGAAGTCGTGCAAGTCGCGATTGAAGACGCTGACTCCGGTGATATCGCTGGGCAGCAGGTCGGGAGTGAACTGCACACGCCGTACCGAGCAGTCGATGGCCTTGGCCAGGGACTTGGCCAGCATGGTCTTGCCGACTCCCGGAACGTCCTCTATCAGAAGATGCCCTTCTGCGAGCAGAACCGTGATCGCCGTGTTGATGACGTCCGGCTTCCCCTCAATGACGGTTGCCATGGCCAGGTGCATCTTCGTGGCAACCTCGGATACGAGGTCGAGCCCAGCCTGATCGGCCCCCGACGACTCCGACATGAGCTGATTCTGCGCGAGTCCTTCGCGTGCGGCGCCGATAGCGCTCAACGTGCCTCCCCGGCTTGTTTTCCTTGATCCTCCACCACCTGACCCGCCACGTCATCGTCGGCCACACTTTTTTTGCGCGAAACCGCCGTTGACTCGGCCTCCCGATAACGGACCTGGGGCCTCCACCTGCCAAGTCCGAGCTTCGACTGCGGGTGGATCAGGAAACTGCACGAGGCATGTGGTAATTTCTGCTCCACCCCAAGATCTCTCGTTGACCTGCGGAAACGTCTAACGCAGACGATGAATTTTGCCAATATGACCTCAATCGTGGTGCAAAGTGGAGTAAGGTGGGGGATCGCATGGAAGCGGTCGCAGACAGCGATCGCCAAGGGCTGGTGACCGGGAGGGAGGGCGCAGTGTTCCTGGGCACGCACACCCCCCGGCTGGACGAGAAGGGTCGCCTTTTTCTGCCGGCCAAGTTCCGGGACCGCCTCGCCGGCGGCCTGGTGATCACCAAGGGTCAGGAGCGATGCCTCTACGTCTATCCCAAGGACGAGTTCGCCGGACTGGCCGAGAGCATGCGCACCGCACCGATGACGACCAAGCCGGTTCGCGACTACCTCCGCGTGTTCCTCTCCGGCGCCTCGGATGAGATTCCCGACAAACAGGGCAGGGTCACGATCCCCGTGGCGCTTCGCGAGTATGCCCGGCTCACCCGCGACTGCACGGTCATCGGCAACGGACCACGCGTTGAGCTGTGGGACTCGACCTCTTGGGACGCCTACCTCGAGAGCACCGAGCAGGCCTTCTCCGACCAGGCAGAGGAGGTCATCCCCGGAGTCCTGTAACCCATTGTCGATGGCCGTCCCCGCCCCTGAGGTCCGGTCTCCACCCGCTTCGCGTCCCGACCTCACTTCCCCGATGTCGGGCCGCACCTCCTTGAAGCGGTTGGAGACCTGACACCAGGGTCCGGACCACAGCGGCAGAACCTCAACGAAAGAAGCGCAAGATCCGCTACTAGCCTAGGAAGAGACGCAGCAATGAACGATCGCGGGACAGGGCGGGCCCGGCACGTGCCTGTCATGCGCGACCGCGTCCTCGAGCTGCTGGCACCCGCACTTCAGGAGCCCCACTCGGTCATGGTGGATGCCACGTTGGGAATGGGCGGTCACAGCGAGCTGATTCTGGAGCGGTGTCCGGACGCGCGAGTCGTGGGCATCGACCGCGACCACGAGGCCCTGGACCTGGCCGGCGAGCGACTGGCTCGCTTCGGTGACCGGTTCACCGCTGTCCACGCCGTTTTTGACGAGCTACCGCAGGTCCTGACCGAGCTCGGGCTGGTTGGCCCATCGGGGCACGCGGGCGTCTCCGGCGTGCTGCTCGATCTGGGGGTCTCCTCGTTACAGCTGGACGAGCAGGAACGCGGGTTCGCCTACCGGCATGACGCCCCGCTGGACATGCGGATGGACCAGAGCGTGGGTGTCACGGCCGCACAGGTCCTCAACACCTATGAGCAGGCCGATCTCGAACGCATCCTGCGCGAGTACGGAGAGGAGCGATTTGCCAAGCGAGTCGCCTCTGCCATTGTCCGCGAGCGTGAGCGGCAGCCCTTTGCCAGCTCCGCCCGGTTGGTCGAGCTTCTGCGTTCAGCGATCCCGTCCGCATCGCAGAAGAGCGGCGGACACCCGGGCAAGCGCACCTTCCAGGCGTTGCGGATCGAGGTCAACGCCGAGCTCCGGGCCCTGGAGACCGTGCTCCCCCAGGCAGTCGACGCCCTCGCTGTGGGTGGTCGCATCGCCGTCCTGAGCTACCACTCCCTGGAGGACCGCCTGACCAAGCAGGCGCTGGTCGCCGGTGCACACGACAGCACACCCGTCGGGTTGCCGGTCGAGCTTCCCGAGCACGCGGCATACCTGCGTCTGCTCACCCGCGGAGCCGAGGAGCCTGGCGCCGCGGAGATCGGTGTCAACCCGCGCGCGGCATCGGCCCGACTGCGGGCAGCGCAGCGAACTCGGATCTCGAAGGGACGCCGGCCATGAGCCAGATGACGTCCGCAGCGCGAGCTGGTGCCCGACCACTGCACAGGCCGGCCACGGCCATCCCGAGACTGCGGGTGGTCACCGGGGCAACGCCGAGGCACGGAGCGGCCTTCAGCATCATCTGTGCAATGTTGCTGGCCGCAGGTCTGATCGCGCTCCTGCTGCTCAACACCGCCCTCGCCCAGGGATCGTTCGTCCTCCATGACCTTCGGGCAACATCGGGGCGCCTGGTGGACACCCAGGATGCCCTCACCCAGTCCCTGGAGGCCTCTCAGTCCCCGGCAAGCCTCGCCGCCAAGGCGGTCAAGATGGGGATGGTGCCCTCGGAGTCCGCAGCCTTTCTGCGCCTCTCGGACGGCAGGGTCATCGGCGTGGCGAAACCAGCGCGGCCCGCGCCCGGCTTTATCGTGGTGCGAACGGCAGCGTCCTCGCCCGTCGTCGCGCCAGCCGTGGCAAAGACTGCAGGCACGGCCGCCAGGCCCTCATCGAGGTGAGCACGTTGACGCAGACCCGAGGCCGTGGCCCGGGCCACGCTCGCCCTGCACGGGCTTCGGACTCAGCCCGGCTGCGAGGAAAGCGGCCACCTCGGCCGGTGCGCCAAGGTGTCGCCCACCCGGCGCGTCGGGTCCGGTTCCTCCTGCTGAGTGTTCTCTTCGTCTTCAGCCTCTTCGCCGCGCAGCTGCTCCGGTTGCAGGCTCTTGACTCCTCGACCATGGCCAGCGCTGCGCTCAAGAGCCGTCTGAGCGTCGTGGTCGTTCCCGGGCTGCGTGGCAGCATCACGGACTCCAATGGTGTGGTGCTGGCCGCCAGCATCGAGCGTCGCAACGTCACCGCTGACCAGAGCGCCGTGCCGGAGTACAAGAAGAAGGGACACGTGGTCGGCGTCGCGGGGGCGGCGGCAGATCTGGCACCGATCCTCGGCATTCCTGGGGCCAGGCTCTCCGCGTCACTTACCGGTTCTCGTCGCTTCGTCTACGTGGCCAAGGGCATCACCCCGTTGAAGTGGCGCGCGGTCCAGGCTCTGGGGATCCCGGGCATCTTCAGTGAGGCAACCTCGGCCCGTTCCTATCCGACCTCCTCGGCTGCCGCCTCACTCGTGGGCTGGGTGGGCGCTGACGGATCAGGCGGTGGTGGCCTCGAGCTGCTCCTGAACAGGCAGCTGGAGGGAAAGCCGGGCGAGTCCACCTATGAGCAGTCCGCAGACGGCCGCATCATCCCGACCGGTGCGCAGCAGATCACACCGGCCGTTCGGGGAAGTGACGACCGGCTGACTATCGACAGCGACCTTCAGTGGTTCGCCCAGAACGCCATCGCGCAGAAGGTCCGGCAGACCGGAGCCCTCTCGGGCACCGTGGTCGTGATGAGGGTCAAGACCAGTGAGCTGGTGGCGGTCGCCTCCTATCCGACCTTCGACCCCAACAACATCTCCAAAGCCACCGGAAACCTCAACAACAACGCCTTCGGGGAGGCGTTCGAACCCGGGTCCACGGCCAAGGTCATGACTGCCGCAGCAGCCCTCCAGGAGGGGGTCGCGACGCCGGCGACCCCCGTTGTCGTTCCCAACCGGCTTTCTCGTGCCGGCACGTCGTTCAGGGACGCGGAGGAGCATGGCGTCGAGAAGCTGACCTTCGCCGGCGTCATCGCGCAGTCGAGCAATATCGGCACCATGATGGTCGGCGAAAAGGTCCCGCCAGCCGTCCTGGAAAGGTACTTCCGCAGCTTCGGCGTCGGCCAGAAGTCTGGCATCACATTTCCCGGCGAGACGGCCGGGCTCTTCGCCAAGTCCAAGGACTGGAGTGGTTCCCAGCGCTACACCGTGATGTTCGGCCAGGGCCTGGCAGTCAACGCGATCCAGGTTGCCGGCGTCTTTCAGACCATCGCAAACGGAGGCGTTCGGGTACCTCCGACCTTGCTGGCCGGCCGCGCGAATGCCGAAGGCACCTTTACGCCGAGCAGACCCACGAACCCTGTTCGGGTCATCTCCAAGACAGTTGCCAAGACGCTCAGCCAGATGCTGGAGTTCGTGGTCGGGGATGGCGGAACAGCCAAGCAGGCCGAGATCCCCGGCTATCGCGTTGCTGGCAAGACCGGTACGGCGGATCGCGTCGGCGCCAACGGTCGCTACTCCGGCAAGACCGCGTCCTTCATCGGTTTCGCGCCTGCCGACAAGCCTGAGTTCGTGGTCGCCGTGATCCTGCAGAACCCGATCCGCGGCTACTTCGGCGGGTCGACCGCCGGTCCGGTCTTCAAGGACGTGATGACTTATGCGCTGCAGGAGTTCGCCGTTCCTCCGACGGGCACTCCACCTCCGGTGATGAAGCTGAAGGTGGACGCCGCGCCGGCGTCAGCGGACAAGGCGGAGGCCGCCCTGAAGGCCGAGTCGGGTCCCAGTGGCCCCACCCGCAAGCGGTAACGTCACTTCGTGGTGAACCCGTGAACGCGTCCCCGCGTCCCCGATCCCCGCGCGCCATCAGCCTCCTGACGGTGGCTGAGTGTGCGGGCGTGCCAGCGACCCCCGGGGGTTCCCGAGGACTCATCGATCCCCTCGTTGCCGTCACCGGCGTCTGCCTGGACTCGCGCGCCATAATCCCCGGGGACCTGTATGCCGCTCTGCCGGGGGCCAACGTGCACGGGGCGTCCTTCGTCGCCAAGGCAGTCGAGCTCGGAGCCGTTGCCGTTCTGACCGACCAGCCAGGAGCAAGCCTGCTCGCGCTCAGCGAGCTTCCAGTGCCGGTTCTTGTGGTCCCGGACCCTCGGGCTCGCCTGGGTCAGGTGGCCGCTCTGGTCTACGGCTACGCGAGCCGGGAGCTGACCATGCTGGGGGTCACCGGAACCAACGGGAAGACGACGACGGCATACCTGCTCGACTCGGCCCTTCGCGTGATGGGTCATGTGACGGGCCTGATCGGGACCATCGAGACGAGAATCGGCGAGCAACGCATCAAGAGTGTCCGGACCACGCCCGAGTCCGCGGACCTGCATGCCTTGTTTGCCGTGATGCTTGAGGACGGGGTGGACACCTGCACCATGGAGGTGTCCAGCCATGCGCTGGCCCTTCACCGCGTCGACGGCGTGCGCTTTGACGTCGCCGCATTCACCAACCTCTCCCAGGACCACCTCGACTTCCACGGGTCGATGGAGGAGTACTACCTCGCCAAGGCTTCCCTGTTCACAGCTGAGCGCGCCGTGCAGGCTGTCGTATGCGTTGACGATGAGTGGGGACAGCGTCTCGCCCGCGAGTCCCAGATCCCGGTGGTCTCGGTCTCGTCGCGAGAAGGCGGTCCCAAGGCCGACTGGCAGATCCACGCCGACGGTCCTGGTGCCTTCGACTTCGAGCTGATCGGCCATGATGCCGAGCTTTCGCTACGCTCGGCCCTTCCAGGAGACTTCAACCGGGTCAACACGGCGGTGGCTGCCCTGGTCCTCCTCGCCGCCGGTTACACCAGTGCCTCGATCGAGAGGGCCCTGGTCGCAGATCCGCAAGTGCCCGGCCGGATGGAGCGAGTGATCCTTGATGACGTCCTGGCGCTGGAAGGTGCCGACCCGGGCAGTATGCCGCTGGCCGTCGTCGACTTCGCGCATACCCCGGACGCCGTGACGGCAGCCCTGAGCGCACTGCGGCACAACACCTCCGGGTCCCTGATCGTCGTTATCGGCGCAGGGGGAGACCGCGACCCCGGAAAGCGGACTGCCATGGGTGCCGCAGCCGCCTCACGCGCGGACCTGGTTTTTGTCACCGATGACAATCCCCGTTCGGAGGACCCCGCCACTATCCGGGCGGCGCTCATGCGCGGAGCGCTCGCTCAGGACCAGACCACCGCCCGCCCAGCCCCCGGTCGAATCCGCGACGTGGGCGACCGGGGCACAGCCATTCGCGCAGCCGTCGCCATTGCCGGCCGCGGCGACGCGGTGGTCATCCTTGGCAAGGGACACGAGAGCGGGCAGGAGATCGCCGGCGTGGTTCATCCCTTCGACGACCGAGCGGAGCTGCGAGCGGCGCTGATCGAGCGCGCGGCATCCAGCGGCCCCAGGGCATTCAGGGACCCCGTCGGCAACAGGCGCGGCCCCGCACCCGCTGACGTGACTCGAGGCGAGGCCCGGTGATACCCCTTCGGCTCTCGGAGATCGCTCTGATCACGGGAGGCCAGGTCCATCCAGGCACGTTCGCCCTGCCCGCTGACCCTGTCGTGGACGGACCGGTGGTCACCGACTCTCGTGAGGCGTCCGCGGGCAGCCTGTACATCGCACGGGTTGGCGAGTCCATGGACGGGCACCAGTTTGTGGCGGCGGCGGGCGCCCGAGGCGCCGTCGCAGCACTCACCTCGCGACCGGTGCCAGACCTGCCATGCGTCGTGGTCGCGGATGTCCAGACAGCTTTCTTGTCGCTGGCCCGCGCCCTGGTCGAACGCTGCACCGGGATCACGGTGATCGGCATTACCGGCTCCTCGGGCAAGACGAGCACCAAGGACCTGCTGGCGTCGGTCCTTCAACACCGCGGCGAGACGGTGGCCAACGTCGGCTCGCTGAACTCCGAGGTCGGCGTACCCCTGACCATCTGCCGGATCACTGCCCGCACCGCCTATCTCGTCCTCGAGATGGGCTCGAGGGGGATCGGTCACATCGCCTACCTCGCCGGCATAGCCACGCCCCGGATCGGGGTCGTCCTCAACGTCGGCACGGCCCACTTAGGTGAGTTCGGCACGCGCGAGGCCATCGGCAGGGCCAAGGCCGAGCTCGTGCAGTGTCTGCCCGCAACCGGACTCGCGGTCCTGAACGCTGACGACCCGATCGTGGCCGCCATGGCCAGCCAGACCGAGGCGAACGTCATACAGGTGGGCCGGTCGGCTCACGCGGCCGTCCGGGCAACCGGGATCTCCCTCGACCGTCAGGCGCGGGCCACCTTCACGCTCGTTACCGACCACGGCAGCGCCCGTGTGGCTCTTGGGCTTCACGGTGAGCACCACGTCGGCAACGCCCTTGCCGTGGCGGCGGTTGCTCTCGCAGTCGGGATGTCGCTGGAGACCATCGCCGCGGCGCTGGGCGAGGCCCGTCCTCTGAGCCGGTGGCGGATGGAGGTCCACGAGCGCACCGATGGTGTCATCATCATCAACGACGCCTACAACGCCAACCCGGACTCCATGCGCGCAGCGCTCAATGCCCTCGCGACAATGGGCAAGGGGCACCGGACGTGGGCCGTCCTGGGTGAGATGCGTGAGCTTGGGCCCGAGTCGATCGCCGAGCACGACAGGCTCGGCCGACTTGCTGTAGGCCTGAACGTGTCGCGTCTGGTGGCAGTTGGCGAGGGCGCCCAGCCGATCGACACCGGAGCACGCGATGCCGGCTCGTCGGCCGAGGCATCGACCTGGGTCCCCGACACCGACACTGCCTATCAGCTGCTGGATCAGCAGCTTGCCCCTGGGGACGTGGTGCTGCTCAAGTCCAGCCATGACGCCGGACTGCGGTGGCTCGGGGATCGTCTCCTCGAGAACACCGGATCCGAGGTCCTTTCGTGAAGGCCGTGCTGCTGGCCGCAGCGATCTCCCTCGTGGTGACCCTGCTCGGTACACCCCTCTTCATCAAGTTCCTGGTCGGCCGCAACTATGGGCAGTTCATCCGCGACGACGGGCCAACCTCGCACCACACCAAACGTGGCACCCCCACCATGGGCGGGGCGTTGATCATCGGTGCCTCGCTCCTGGCCTACGGCTCAGCACACCTGTTCACCGTGACGCCGGTCACGGTCAGCGGGATGCTGGTTCTGTTCCTGATGGCCGGGCTGGGGCTCGTGGGCTTTCTCGACGACTACATCAAGATCTCCAAGCAGCGGAGCCTCGGGTTGCGCACCAAGCAGAAGCTGGCGGGGCAGACGCTGGTGGGCGTGATCTTCGCGGTCCTCGCGCTGCAGTTCCCGAACAGCCGGTTCCGCACTCCTGCAGTGCCATTCGTGTCATTCGTGCGTGATACGAACGTCAACTTCGCCTTTACCGGCACTTTGTTTGGGCTGTTGCTGTTCGTGATCTGGGCCAACCTGATGATCTCCGCGACCAGCAACGGCGTGAACCTCACCGATGGCCTGGACGGCCTGGCAACCGGCGCGGGCGTGATGGTGTTCGCGTCCTATGTCCTGATCGCCATCTGGCAGTCCAACCAGAGCTGCCAGTTCAACCCGGGCGTCAAGTGTTACGAGGTCAGAGACCCCCGCGACCTGGCCGTGGTGGCCGCCGCGCTCATGGGCTCCTGCTTCGGCTTCCTGTGGTGGAACGCCTCTCCGGCCCAGATCTTCATGGGCGACACGGGGTCCCTCGCTCTTGGGGGCGCCCTGGCCGGCCTGGCCATCACGACCCGCACGGAGCTGCTCGTGGTGATTCTCGGCGGTCTGTTCGTCATCATCACCCTCTCGGTGATCATCCAGGTCGGCTTCTTCAAGATGACCCGAAGACGTGTGTTCAGGATGGCCCCGCTCCAGCATCACTTCGAGCTCGCGGGCTGGAACGAGATCACGATCGTCATCCGTTTCTGGATCGTCGCCGGGCTCTTCGTCGCCCTGGGACTGGGCGTCTTCTATGCCGAGTGGGTTGTCGGAGCGGCATGAACACCATTGATCCCAGCTACGAGCCTCGCGAGGGGTCGCGAGATCTCACCCACCGCGACGCCGACTGGTCAGCACTTCGAGTCGTGGTCGCAGGCCTCGGCATCAGCGGCTTTGCGGCTGCCGACGCGCTCTCCGAACGTGGTGCGAACGTCACGGCGGTCAGCGCCGACGCCACCCCTGTGATCATCGAGCGTGGGCGGATCCTCGAGATCCTTGACGTCGATGTTCGTCTTGGACCCGAGCATCTGCGTGATCTGCCCGAGGGCGCCGAGCTGGTCGTCACCTCGCCCGGCCTGCGCCCCGACCATCCGATGCTGCGGGCGGCGACTGCCGCCGGGGTGCCGGTCTGGGGTGAGGTCGAGCTGGCCTGGCGGATGCGCGCGCAGTCGGGGGCCGCACCCTGGATCACGGTCACCGGCACCAATGGCAAGACCACCACGGTCAAGATGCTGGCTTCCATCCTGCAGGCCGCGGGGTTGCGCGCGACCAGCGCCGGCAACGTGGGCACGCCACTGCTCGAAGCGGTCCTGCACCCTGAGCCGTATGACGTCCTTGCCGTTGAGCTCTCCAGCTTCCAGCTGCACTGGCAGAGATCGGTCAGACCAGTGGCCTCCGCCTGCCTGAACCTCGCGCCGGACCACATCGACTGGCACGGGTCCCTGGAGCAGTACCGCGCGGACAAGGCCAAGGTCTACACGGGCACCGAAGTCGCCTGCGTCTACAACGTCCAGGACCCTGCGACCCAGCAGATGGTCAGCGATGCCGACGTGCTCGAAGGTTGTCGCGCGATCGGTTTCACCCTTAGTATCCCGGGTCTGTCCATGGTTGGGATGGTCGACGACGTGCTGGCCGACAGGGCCTTCGTCGAGCAGCGCCAGACCTCGGCTGCCGAGCTGGCCACCCTCGCCGACCTTCAGAGAAACTCACCCTCGGTGCCTCCTCACTACGTCGCCAATGCGCTTGCGGCTGCAGCGCTGGCAAGGGCCTACGGCGTCGGTCCCCTCTCGGTGCGTGACGGGCTGCGTGCCTTTGTCCCCGACCCCCACCGGATCGCCGAGGTGGCCACCGTCGAAGGCGTGCGGTTCATCGACGACTCCAAGGCCACCAATCCTCATGCCGCAGGGGCCTCTCTCGTCGGCTTCGACCATGTTGTCTGGATCGCGGGCGGACTGCTCAAGGGTGCGGATGTTGACGCTTTGGTCCAGTCCGTCGCCGATCGACTTCGAGGGGTCATCCTGATTGGAACGGACCGCGACCAGATTGCCATCGCGCTCGCGCGACACGCACCTGAGGTCCCCGTGGTCAACCTGCCCAACACTGACACTGGTGTCATGGATCTCGTAGTGGCTCGTGCCGGCGACCTGGCCCGTCCCGGTGACGTCGTGCTGCTTGCTCCCGCCGCAGCGTCCATGGACATGTTCGCCGACTACGGTGTGCGAGGCGACGCCTTCGCCGAGGCGGTGCACCGCTATGCCAGCCGGAGCCAGGGGCCGGCAACGCCGTGATCAAGACCTCACGGCGGCCTGCTTCCTCAGCCGGCCGTTCGGCCGCGGCATCATCAGCGCCTGACTCACCACGGCTGGGTGGGAGCATGCCTCGTTGGCAACACCTTGAGTCCCCGGTGACCACCTACTACCTGCTGCTGGGCGCGACGGCGATGTTGGTCGTCATTGGCCTGGTCATGGTGCTCTCGGCCTCCAGCGTCACTTCCTACCAGGACACCAAGTCGTCCTACACGGTCTTCTTCACCCAGCTGGAGTCCGCCGTCGTCGGCGTCATCGGGGCCTTCATCGCCACTCGGCTGCCGCTGGTCACCTGGAAGCGAATCTCGGTTCCGCTCATGGTGGCGGCCATCCTCATGCAGCTGTTGGTCTTCGTCCCAGGTCTGGGCGTATCGGTCAACGGCAACCGCAACTGGATCCGCATTGCCGGGCAACAGGTCCAGCCCTCCGAGTTCGCCAAGGTCGCGCTGATCCTGTTCGGGGCCACCGTGCTGACCAAGAAGCGGCGCAAGCTGGCCGAGATCATGCACGTGACGGTGCCGCTGCTCTTCCCTGCGGGAGGCTTGTTGGTCCTGCTGGTCCTCGGCGGCAAGGACCTCGGAACGGGCCTCGTGCTTCTTGCGATCATCGTCGGGCTCCTTTTTGCTGCAGGCGTCCCGGCGAAGATGTTCCTGCTCGCAGGTGGTGCTTCGGCGGCACTGGCGGCGGTTCTGGTTGTCACCAGCGCCAACCGCATGGGCCGGATCAAGGACTGGATCGGTGGCGGTTGCGTCGACCCGCATGGCTCGTGCTGGCAGACGACACACGGCCAGTACGCCCTTGCTGACGGCGGATGGTGGGGTGTCGGGCTGGGAGCAAGCCGCGAGAAATGGCAGTGGCTGCCGGAGGCTCACAACGACTTCATCTTCGCCATCATCGGTGAGGAGCTTGGACTTCCCGGCACCCTGGTGATCATCGCCCTCTTCGCGCTGATCGGTTTCGCGTGCTACCGCCTGGTCTGCCGGACCAACGACTTCTTCGTCCGGGTGGCGACCGCCGGCGTGATGGTCTGGATCCTGGCGCAGGCCATCATCAACATTGGAGCCGTGATCGGCCTGCTGCCCGTGATCGGAGTGCCCCTGCCGCTGGTCTCCAGTGGTGGATCCGCTTTGGTGACGACGCTTTTCGGGCTGGGAATGTTGCTGTCGTTCGCCCGCAACGAACCAGGGTGTCGAAAGGCCCTCGCGGCCCGCCCCGGCGTCGTGCGCAGGTCCCTGGCCGTTATGCCGATGCGTCGAGGTCGACGGCCGTGAGCGCACACCCCGGGCTGACCTCGGTGCTCCTGGCCGGTGGTGGTTCAGCGGGCCATGTCTCACCCCTCCTGGCCCTCGCGGACTGCCTTCGCCGCAGAGACCCCGATATCCGGGTCACCGCGCTGGGAACCAGGAACGGTATCGAACAGCGACTGGTTCCCGACCGCGGATACGACCTGCGCACGATTCCGAAGACGGCCTTTCCGCGTCGGCCCGGAGCCGCGGTCGTCCGCCTCCCTGCGGCGCTGAAAGCGGCCGTGGATGCTGCCGGCGCAGCCATCGACGACACCGGGGCCCAGGTTGTCGTTGGATTCGGTGGATATGTGGCGGCGCCGGCCTACCTGGCCGCTCGTCGTCGCCGGATTCCCATCGTCGTACACGAGCAGAACGCCCGCCCCGGCCTGGCCAACCGTCTCGGTGCCCGGCTGACTCGTTTCGTGGCAACGACCTTCGCGTCCACCAGCCTGGCCCATGCCACCCTCACCGGTATGCCGTTGCGTCGCGAGATCGCCACACTGGACCGGGAGGTCCTGCGGGCCGAGGGGCTGCGCCACTTCGGGCTGGTCGACCAGCGGCCTACCCTGCTGATTACGGGTGGGTCCTTGGGCGCACAGCGGCTGAACACGGCTTTCGCCTCGCGCGTCGACGCCTTGCGCCGGCACGGCATACAGGTGCTCCACCTGAGCGGAGAGGGCAAGGAGTTCGCCCCTCCCTCGACGCCGGCCGGCCCGCCGTATGTCGTTGCTGCCTATGCTGATCGGATGGATCTGGCCTATGCCGTGGCCGATCTGGTTGTGGCCCGTTCCGGCGCCAACACGGTCTGCGAGCTGACCGCCGTCGGGCTTCCAGCGGTCTATGTTCCCCTCCCCATCGGTAACGGTGAGCAGCGGTTGAACGCTCGCGACGTGGTCGCTGCCGGCGGCGGGATGCTCGTCGACGACGCTTCCCTCACAGGCGCGTGGATCGACGCAACGCTGGTGCCACTGGCGGCTGACGGACCTCGGATCGCGGCGATGGCGGCTGCAGCCGCAGCCATCGGAGAGCGTGAGGCGGACGAGCGCCTGGCCGACATGGTCGCACGTGCCGCGGACTCGCGGGAGGCGCGATGAGCTCCTCGCCCCCGGGCAGCCAGGACGGGCCGCCATCCCGTCGTCATGGGCCCAACGGCTCGAACCCGCGGTTCGACTTCACTGCCGAGATCCCGGCCTCGTCCGGTCTTGGCTCGGTCCACTTCATCGCCATCGGAGGTGCCGGGATGTCCGGCGTCGCGCGGGTGATGCTTGCCCGGGGTATGGCGGTCAGCGGGTCCGACGCCAAGGACTCTCTCGTACTGACGGCCTTGGCCGCGGAGGGAGCCGATGTCCACGTCGGCCATGACGCCTCCCATCTCGAGGGCGTCGACACCGTCGTGATCTCCTCGGCCATCCGTGAGGACAACGTCGAGCTCAGAGCCGCCCGGGAGCGGGGACTGCGGGTTCTGCACCGGTCTCAGGCGCTGGCATCGGTGATGCGGGGGCACCGGCGGGTCGCGGTGGCGGGCACCAACGGCAAGACCACGACGACCTCCATGCTCACCGTCGCACTTCAGGCGTGCGGAGTCGACCCATCGTTCGCCGTCGGAGGTGAGCTGGCCAAGCACGGCACCAACGCCCACCTGGGTACCGGCGACATCTTCGTTGCCGAAGCCGATGAGAGTGATGGGTCATTCCTGGTCTACCGCCCCGATGTGGCCATCGTCACCAGCGTTCAGCCGGACCACCTCGACTTCTACGGAACGTTTGAGGCGGTCAGAGGCGCCTACGCCGCTTTCGCCGCGACGGTGCAGCCCGGTGGCCTGCTCGTGACCTGCGCGGACGACCCCGGGTCACGAGACCTTGCCGACCTTGCCCGGTCGGCGGGCACCGACGTGCTCACCTATGGCCTTTCCCCGCTCTCCGATGTCAGGCTCACCGCACTTGGCGGTGCCGGATTTCACGGGCACGGGGACCTCGTGCACGCCGGGGTGGTTCTGGGTCGGCTCGAGATCGGGATGCCGGGGAAACACAACCTGCTCAACGCAGCTGCTGCGTTCGTGGCTGCCACCAGAGGGCTCGGGCAAGATCCCGCGCGCGTCCTCAGCGGACTGGCGGGGTTCACCGGTACCCGCCGCCGGTTCGAGCCCAAGGGGGAGGTGGCCGGCGTTCGGGTGGTGGACGACTATGCCCACAACCCGGGCAAGGTTGCTGCGGTGGTCGAGACAGCCCGCACCCTTGCGGCGCCGGGACGGCTGATCGTGGTGTTCCAGCCGCACCTCTACTCGCGCACCCGCGACTTTGCGGCCGAGCTCGCCCAGTCGTTGTCGGCTGCCGACATCATCTTGGTCATGGACGTCTACGCCGCTCGGGAGGATCCGATGCCGGGGGTGAGCGGAGCCCTGATTACCGACCGGCTCGCGGAGGTGACCGGCTCGACTGACCCCGACCGCATTCGGTTCGTGCCGTTCTGGTCCGAGGTGGCACCCAGCGTGGTGAGGATCGCCAGGCCGGGAGACCTGGTCCTGACCGTCGGCGCAGGTGACGTGACCATGATCGGTCCCGAGATCCTGCGTCTGCTGGGCCAGGGACCACAGCCCACGGCAGCTGTGCAGGATCAGGAATGACCAGGCTGGGATCACGCGCGGGCCGGGTTCTGCCGGCCCGCAGATCTTCGGGGCGACCGCCCCTTGGCCTGGCGTCCTCGCGGGCCAGGTTTGCGGTTCGCGCCGCGCACGTCCGCCGTCGTCCCTGGTTGTTGGGCGCCTGGCTGGCCGCCGCCCTCGCTCTCGTGGCGGGAGCCGCCTGGCTGGTGGAGCTCAGCCCGGTCCTGGTCGCCCGCTCGGTCAGAGTTGAGGGAGTGCCCCGATCGGCGATCGGCGACATCACCCGCCGCGCCAACGTCGTCATCGGTACGCCGTTGGCGCGGATCGACACGGCTGCAGTCACCAGGAGGGTCATCGCCTCCGCCACGTTGGCCGAGGTCACCGTGAGTCGCTCGTGGCCCAGCACGATCGTGATCTCGGCGAGCCCCCGAGTGCCCGTTCTGGCAGTGAAGAACCCTAAAGGTCAAGTACAGGTTGTGGACTCCCAGGGAGTCGCATACGCAACGGTGCGAACCTCACCCAGGGGAGTTCCGCTGATCAACACGGTGGAGGATCCGCCAGGCAAGGAGTCCCTGCGCGCCGGGATCGCTGTGCTCGAGGCTCTGTCGGCGAGCCAGAGGGCCAGGGTGAGCAACGTGACCGTCTCGGGGGCAAACCTGGTCACCCTCAAGCTGCGCGGTGTCACGGTGGCGTGGGGAGGTGCTTCGGAACCTGAGCTCAAGGTCAAGGTCATGACCGCTCTGCTGAAGGTCAAGGGTGTCCGAATGATCGACGTCAGTGCGCCACGCACCCCGGTGACCAGATGAGCCGTCCGACACGCCGCGCTCATGTTTGATCGAGTCGTCCCAAGGCCTTACGGTCAGCCTCAACAGGGTTGGAATAACTCTAACCCTCCAGTTTACATTGAGATGTAATTTCGGGTAAAGACGTCACGTAGCATGCCTTCAGCACCCGCCAGCGACTCGCGCAGAACGTTTCAGGAGAGGCCCATCGCCGTGGCAGCACCACAGAACTACCTGGCCGTCATCAAGGTCGTCGGCATTGGCGGAGGGGGTGTCAATGCGATCAACCGGATGATTGACGTCGGTCTGAAGGGCGTGGAGTTCATCGCCATCAACACCGACGCCCAGGCACTCTTGATGAGTGACGCCGACGTGAAGCTCGATGTCGGTCGGGAGCTGACCCGTGGTCTGGGCGCAGGCGCGGATCCCGAGGTCGGGAAGAAGGCCGCCGAGGACCATGCGGAGGAGATCGAAGAGGTGCTCAAGGGCGCCGACATGGTCTTCGTGACCGCTGGTGAGGGAGGCGGCACCGGCACCGGTGGCGCACCTGTCGTGGCCAAGATCGCCAAGTCGATCGGTGCTCTCACCATCGGCGTGGTGACCCGGCCCTTCACGTTCGAAGGCCGCCGGCGTGCCAACCAGGCAGAGACCGGCATCGCGGGTCTGCGTGAGGAGGTCGACACCCTCATCGTGATCCCGAACGACCGGCTGCTCTCCATCAGTGACCGCGCCGTCAGCATGCTCGATGCCTTCCGGACGGCCGACCAGGTCCTCCTTTCCGGCGTACAGGGCATCACCGATCTGATCACCACTCCCGGACTGATCAACCTGGACTTCGCCGACGTCAAAGCCGTGATGCAGGGTGCCGGTTCGGCCCTCATGGGCATCGGCTCGGCTCGTGGCGACGACCGTGCAGTGCAGGCTGCAGAGCTGGCGATCTCGTCACCGCTGCTCGAGGCCAGCATCGACGGGGCACACGGCGTACTGCTCTCGATCCAGGGTGGCTCCGACCTGGGCCTCTTCGAGATCAACGAGGCGGCCCGCCTGGTACAGGAAGCCGCACACCCCGAGGCCAACATCATCTTCGGCGCGGTCATCGACGACGCGCTGGGGGATGAGGTCCGGGTAACGGTCATCGCCGCAGGTTTCGACGGTGGCGGACCAGTTCGTCGCAGCGACGAGCGTGCCCTCGGCCAGATCGCTGGCTCCACCCAGCGACCTGCCTCGACGGCCGGGTCCACAGATCAGCCTCATGCCGGCCAGCCGGCCCATCAGGTTCAGTCTCCCGCACATGCGGGTCAGTCGCAGACCGGCACCGGCTCGCCGGCCGAGGTGGCAGCAGCGGCCGTCTTGCCGCACACGGTTGTGCCGCCGCGCACGGTCACCTTCGACGATGGCGACGAGCTCGACGTTCCCGACTTCCTCAAATAGCACCGTGGTCGGGGACGTGGACGTCCTGCCTTGGGACGTCGTCAGGGCCCGGCTAGCGTGATCCCGGTGTTCTACTGGCGTGAGCAGGTTCCTGCTACCGAGAGCTGCGGCGTCGACTGGGGATTCAGCACCAACCGGGGCGGGTCCAGCCAGGGAGACTTCGCCAGCCTCAACCTGAGCGGGCACGTCGGTGACGATCCCAACGCGGTCGAGTCCAACCGGGCACGGGTAGCCAGCTCATTTGGTGTTGGTGCCGGTCACCTTCTGTTCATGAGACAGTGCCAAGGCTCGGACGTGGTGGTCGTCGACGGGCCTTGGACCGGGGAACCTCCTACAGCTGACGCCATCGTGACGACCTCACCTCACCTTGCCCTGGCCGTTCTGGTCGCGGACTGCACTCCGGTCATGTTGGTCGACCAGATCGCGGGCGTGGCCGCGGCCGTGCACGCCGGCCGACCGGGCATGATGTCAGGGATCATTGGCAGGACCGTCAACGTGATGACCGATCTGGGGGCTCGTTCGATCCGCGCAGTGGTCGGTCCGTCAGTGTGCGGGCGCTGCTACGAGGTGCCCGAACTGATGAGGGCGGATGCTGCCACGGTCAGTCCCGCCTCGGCGGCGATCTCGTGGCAGGGAACTCCAGCGATTGACGTGGCTGCCGGCGTGGTTGAACAGCTGCTCTCCAGATCTGTTGACGTGCGGCGGATCGCGGGCTGCAGTCGAGAGTCTGAAGAGCTGTTCTCCTATCGTCGCGCGCACCGCACCGGTCGATACGCAGGAGTGGTCCGGCTGCTGGACGCCGATCCCGAAGGACGCTCATGACGTCCATATCGCGCGATGGCGCGACGCGGCTCGCGAGTCTGTCAGCCAGTCTCGGGAAGGTCGAGGACCGCATCCGCGCGGCCTGTACGGCGGCCGGACGCGCTCGCGGTGACGTTCAGCTGATCGTGGTCACGAAGTTCTTCCCGGGCGCCGACATCGACTCGCTCTGCAGTCTTGGGGTGACAGACATCGGGGAGAACCGCGACCAGGAGGCGTCAGCCAAGATCGCCGCCCTGACACCCGAGATCCGCCAGGCTCTTCATGTCCATTTCATCGGCCAGCTTCAGACCAACAAGGCCGGCTCGGTGGCGTCCTATGCCGACACCGTGCACTCGATCGACAGGGCCAGGCTGGTCGCCGCTCTGGACCGTGCTGCCGCCGCTTCCGGCCGTCAGATCGGCGCGCTAGTCCAGGTAGACCTGGGTGGGAGCTCTGCTGGAGAAGCCGGGGCACGAACAGCTCGCGGGGGGGTGGGTCCCGAGGGCGTCGCCGAGCTTGCGGACAGCATTGCGTCGGCCAGCCATCTGGTGCTCAGGGGGCTGATGGCCGTAGCACCGCATGGAGTCGATCCCGCACAGGCATTCGAGCAGCTGGCCCGGTGTGCGCTCGAGCTTCGAGACGACCACCCGGATGCCACCTGGATCTCCGCCGGGATGAGCGGTGACCTGGAGTCAGCTGTGGCTCATGGCGCGACCCACCTGCGTGTCGGCAGCGCAATCCTCGGTTCCCGCCCGCCCCTTGGGTAGTTTTGGGTCGAGCATTCTGCTGATTGCCGGCAACTCGGATTCACCCACTCGTACAACTCACGACGCAGCTAAGGAGCTCGCAATGGCTGGGGCACTGCATAAGACCATGGTGTATCTCGGGCTTGCTGAGGAAGACGAGCACTACGACGGATATGACGACTACGACGAGCCTGATGCGGGCCATGAGGCTTCGGCTCGCGACGGACGATCCGCGGCGGTGACCTCCCTGCCTCAGCGGACGTCCGTGGCCCGAGTCGTCCGCGATGTCGAGGTCGGCGCCCTGAACAGGATCACGACCATCCACCCCCGCACCTACAACGAGGCCAAGAACATCGGAGAGAGCTTCCGCGACGGCACGCCGGTGATCATGAACCTCACCGACCTCGATGACGCTGACGCCAAGCGCCTCGTGGACTTCGCTGCGGGTCTGGTCTTCGGTCTGCACGGTGCCATCGAGCGCGTCACCAGCAAGGTATTCCTGTTGTCACCGGCACATGTCGAAGTGACGGCCAACGAGGTCGAGGCTCCCAAGCCGGCCTCTCGCGCCTTCTTCAACCAGAGCTGATCGGAATACGGCCATCGCCTCGGTGAGCGACTCACAGCAACGACCGTCATGCTGGGCGTTGTGATCTCCGCCCTGATCCTTGTTGTCTACCTGTTCTTTGCTGCCCTGATCTGTCGGCTGATCCTGGACTGGGTTCAGGTGCTGGCCAGGGAGTGGCGGCCCGGCGGCCCGGTTCTGGTGTTTGCCGAAGCCATCTACACCGTGACCGACCCGCCGCTGAAGTTCCTGCGACGTTTGATCCCGCCGTTGTCGCTGGGGACGATTCGACTCGACCTGGCGTTTCTGGTGTTGATGCTTGCTGTCTCTTTGACGCTGAGTCTCTTGCAGTCAATTTGACCCATTACCGCCACAAAGATGGACCCTGCCTGTTTGACTGATGGTTGCGCTGCTATAAGGTAGTGCGGCCCCTGACCGGTCTCGACCGAGGTGACTAAATGGCGTTCACGCCCGAGGATGTCCTCAACAAGCATTTCACCGCTACGCAGTTTCGTCGTGGCTATGACGAGCAGGAAGTCGATGACTTCCTGGACGAGATTGTCGTCGAGCTGCGCCGTCTGAGCGCAGACAACGACGACCTTGGCGTGCAGCTCAAGACCTGCCAGGAGAGCAAGGGCGTCCCGGTTGCCCGTGGGGCCATGGTCAGCGCAGCAGCTGTGGGTGTCGGCAGTCGGGTCGGGTCTTCGATCGCCGCTGAGAAGAACGGCAGGGTGCCGGAACCGGCTGCCGACAGCAAAGACGAGCAGCTGGCTCTGAGCGAAGCCGCCGTGGCCGCCACCGCTGTGGCCGAACGCATCGCCCGTGACAAGATCGCCGCCGCCAAGGGGTCAGCCGAGCAGGCCGAGAAAGAAGCCAGTGCACGCATCTCCAAGGCGAAGGCCGATGCTGCGACGGCGGAGGCTCAGGCAGCCGAGCGGGTCAAGGTGGCCACAGAGACCAAGGAGTCGGCAGACAAGGCGGCCAGGGAAGCCAGGGACACTGCGGCCAAGGCAGTTGGCGACGCCAAGGAAGCCAGGGACGCTGCGGACAAGGCAGCAACCGACAGGGAGGCTGCGGAAAAGGCAGCCAAGGACGCTTCCGACAAGAACGCCAGGTCAACGTTGGCGGCGCCCGCCCCCGCACCCGTGGTTGCCCCTCCTGCGGTCAACACCGAAAAGGAGCACGTCGCCGCTGCTGGCGTGCTGGCTCTGGCCCAGAAGCTGCACGAAGAGTACGTCTCTGAGGGTCAGGACACCCGTCAGCGCCTCATCAGCGAGGGGCAGGCGCACCACGACAAGGTGGTTGGCGAGGCAACGGCCAAGCATGATGAGCTGCTCTCGACCGGTCAGGCCAAGCACGACGAGTTCCTGGCCGCCGGCCGTGCCAAGCATGCCGAGTTCCTCTCCACAGGTCAGGCCAAGCACGACTCGCTGATCGCGGAGGCCAGTGCGCGTCACGAACAGATGATTACGGAGGCGCGCGAGCGGTCTACCGGCATGCTTGCCGAGGCGCAGCAGAAGAAGGCCGCTGTGCTTGATGCGCTCGCCCGCGAGCGTGACATGTTGGAGAAGAAGATCGACCAGCTGCGGACGTTCGAGCGTGACTACCGCGCCCGGCTGAAGTCCTATCTCGAAGGCCAGCTGCAAGATCTCGACCATGTTGGGTCGGATCGGACCGATGACGAACAAGGCGAGGGCGCGGAGGGTCAGCAGAACGGCTGACCGCGGACCTGCCTTCAGCTGGAGCCGGAGCGTCGACCGCATGGTCGGCGCTCTTTCTCTATACTCAGCTGCCGCCTGGCGAGCAGATGCGACCAAAGTCCTCGGCTGGACGGACTAACCAAGGCCAAGGCAGCGTTTCTCCCTTGAGTACTCGGCAGTATGGCCATATCCTCACGCCACCTGTCCGCATTCCCGGGGATGACGAAACGCCATTGTGAAGGGGCCAAGCATGGCAGTGAAGAAAGTGACGCCAGCGAAGAAGGTGGTGCCGGCGCGTAAGGCGGTCCCTGCCGCCAAGGGCGCCACGAAGGTGGTGCCGGCGCGTAAGGCGGTCCCTGCCGCCAAGGGCGCCACGAAGGCGGTGCCGGCCCGTAAGGCGGTCCATGCCGCCAAGAGTGACACGAAGGCCGTGCCCGCCAAGCGGAGCGCGCCAAGGAGGACGGCAACGTCCGCCACCGACGACGTACCCCGGGTTTCGCCCAAGACGTCGGCGACCGCCGCTCCGCTGCGGGCACCAAAGACTTCGGCCCGAGCCTCGACCGCCCAGCCGCGCCCACTTCGGGTGCGCGAGGACGAGGCCCCGTGGACGGCCAAGGAGCTCAGGGGGGTTCGCGCGGAGCTGGAGGCAGACGTCGCCCGCCTGCTGCATGAGATCACTGTGGCCGAGTCGGAGCTGGCAGGCCTCATGCGCGACGCCGGGGACGGATCGGGCGATGACCAGGCAGACGCCGGCACCAAGACCTTTGAGCGTGAGCAGGAGATCTCGCTGGCCAACAACGCCCGGGTCATGTTCGAGCAGAGCCAGCACGCGCTCGCGAGGATCGAGGACCGCACCTACGGCATCTGTGAGTCCTGCGGAAACCCGATCGGCAAGAATCGCCTGCTGGCGTTCCCACGTGCGACGCTATGCATGCCATGCAAGTCCAAGCAGGAGCGCCGCTAATTCCTTCATCCGTAACAAGCCACACCTCGAGAACGCCATTGGCCTCACGACGACCTCTGTACGTTGCGCTGGTTGCTGCCGCCGTCGTGGTCTACAGCGCCGATCAGCTGACCAAGGCGTGGGTCTCTGCCAACCTCCAGCCGGGTCAGCCGCGCGAGCTCGTCGGGACGCTGTTGCAGCTCAACCTGACCCGCAACTCCGGCGCTGCCTTCTCTATCGCCACCGGGTCGACGCTGATCCTGACAGTCATCGCCTCCGCCGTCGTCATCTTCATCGTGTTCACGGCGCGCCGTCTCGGCAGCCGGGCCTGGGCCATCGCGCTAGGGCTCCTGCTCGGTGGCTCACTGGGCAACCTGACCGACCGCATGCTCCGGTACCCGGGGCCGGGTCGTGGCCACGTCGTCGACTTCCTGCAGCTGCCGAACTTTCCGATCTTCAACTTCGGCGACTCGGCCATTGTCTGCGCCGCCATCCTGATCGCGCTGCTGGCGTTCCGCGGCATCAACGTGGACGGAACTCACGCCGTCGACCACTCGCGCAAGCATGGGCCCTCCGAAAAGCAGCCTCCGAAGCACTCGGCGGGATCAGCCGAAGATGGCTGACGTCCGCTCGCTCTTTGTCCCGGAGGGCCTGGAAGGCGAACGCGTCGACGCCGCACTTGCCCGTCTGTTCGGCCTGTCGCGCACCAAAGCAGCCGACCTGGCCTCCGCAGGCGCGGTGACCGTCGACCAGCGAGCAGTCGGCAAGTCTGACCGGGTGTGCGCGGGTGCCTGGCTGGAGGTCTCACTTCCTGGGCCGTTGTCGTCGAGCCGGATCGCTGTGGTGGCCGACCCTGTGCCGGGGATGGCGGTGATCCACGACGACGAGGACATCGTGGTGGTCGACAAGCCCGTCGGCGTGGCCGCCCACCCAAGCGTCGGCTGGACCGGTCCGACCGTGATCGGCGGACTGGCTGCGGCGGGCTACCGCATCTCGACCTCGGGTGCCGCTGAGCGCCAGGGCGTCGTCCACCGCCTCGATGTGGGCACGAGCGGCCTGATGGTGGTGGCCAAGAGCGAGCGCGCCTACACCGTGCTCAAACGAGCGTTCAAGGAGCGCACGGTCGACAAGACCTATCACGCGCTCGTCCAGGGCCTGCCCGATCCGACTAAGGGGACCATCGACGCACCGATTGGTCGTCACCCCACCCACGACTACAAGTTCGCGGTCATCGCCAGCGGTAAGGCGAGCATCACCCACTACGAGGTCATCGAGGCATTCCGGTCGGCCTCCCTGGTCGAGGTTCACCTCGAGACCGGGCGCACCCATCAGATCCGGGTTCACTTCTCCGCCCTGCACCATCCCTGCGCCGGCGACCTGACCTACGGCGCGGACCCTGTGCTCGCCAAGACGCTTGGCCTCCAGCGGCAGTGGCTGCACGCCGTCCACCTGGGGTTCCAACACCCCGGCACGGGCGAACGGGTCGACTTCCGCAGCACCTATCCGCAGGATCTTCAGACCGCACTTGATCGGGTCGGCAGCTAGGGCACTTGCTCTCCTGAGGCCGCTTTGCTCACTTCAGGCCGGTGCTGTGGCCGAATTTGCCCGCCAGAACCGGCCTGAGGTGAGTACGGTTCGGTTCGGCCCGGGCTCGCAGCGCGTGACGCGGCCGGCCTCAGCGCGGTCACGGCACGGCATACAAGAGGTTGTCGTGCACCCGGCATAGACTCGTCCCCGATGTCCTCCCAGCCAGCCTCCGACAAGAGCTTCGTCCATCTGCACGTGCATACCGAGTACTCCATGCTCGATGGTGCTGCCCGGATCGACGAGCTGTTCGAGAGCGCCGCCGAGATGGGTATGCCGGCCTTGGCCACGACCGACCACGGCTACGTCTTCGATGCGTTCGAGTTCTGGTCCAAGGCCAAGAAGTATGGCGTCAAGCCGATCATCGGGGTCGAGGCCTATCTCACGCCCGGCACCCATCGCACCGACAAGACGCGGGTCAAGTTCGGCGAGGGCGGACGCGATGACGTCTCCGGCTCGGGCGCCTACACCCACATGACACTGCTGGCCAGCACGACGGCGGGCATGCACAACCTGTTCCGGATGAGCTCGCTGGCATCAATGGAGGGCTACTACTTCAAGCCGCGGATCGACCGCGAGCTGCTGGCCACCTACGGCCAGGGCCTCATCGGCACGACCGGATGCGCCGGTGGCGAGATCCAGACCCGGCTGCGGCAAGGCCAGTACCGCGAGGCGGTCAACGCGGCGGCAGAGTTCCGCGACATCTTCGGCGCTGAGAACTTCTACTGCGAGGTCATGGACCACGGCATAGACATCGAGCGTCAGACGATCAAGGAGCTGCTGCGCCTGGCCAAGGACCTCGACCTGCCGCTGCTGGCTACCAACGACCTGCACTACACCAAGGCGGCGGACGCCACGGCGCACGCGGCGCTGCTCTGCGTGCAGTCGGGGTCGACCCTGATGGACCCGAACCGGTTCAAGTTCGACGCCGACGAGTTCTACCTCAAGAGTCCCGAGCAGATGCGCCATCTGTGGCGCGAGCTGCCGGAGGCCTGCGACAACACGCTGCGCATTGCCGAGCGCTGCGACGTCGGGTTCACGGAGGGTGAGGGCAGGTACATGCCGCGCTTCCCCTGCCCCGAAGGAGAGGACGAGACCTCCTGGTTCATCAAGGAGGTGGAACGGGGCCTGCACGTTCGCTACCCGGAGGGCGTCCCCGAGGCGGTTCGCAAGCAGGCGGTGTATGAGACCGAGGTCATCGTCTCCAAGGGTTATCCCGGCTACTTTTTGGTCGTTGCCGACTTCATCGGCTGGGCCAAGAAGAACGGCATCCGGGTCGGCCCCGGCCGTGGCTCAGGTGCGGGCTCGATGTGCGCCTACGTCATGGAGATCACCGACCTCGACCCCCTCAAGCACGGTCTGATCTTCGAGCGGTTCCTCAACCCCGAGCGCGCCTCGATGCCCGACTTCGACATCGACTTCGACGAGCGGCGTCGCGGCGAGGTGATCCACTACGTCACGGGGAAGTATGGCGAGGAGCGCGTGGCCCAGATCGTCACCTACGGGACGATCAAGGCCAAGCAGGCGGTGAAGGACGCGTCCCGGGTCATGGGCCTGCCCTTCTCCATGGGCGAGAAGCTCACCAAGGCGATGCCTCCGGCGATCATGGGCAAGGACGTCCCGCTGTCGGGGATCTTCGACCCGCAACACAAGCGTTACGCCGAGGGCGCCGCGTTCCGCCAGGTCCATGACGAGGACCCGCTGGCCCAGGAGGTGGTCAAGACCGCCCTGGGCCTTGAGGGGCTCAAGCGTCAGTGGGGTGTTCATGCGGCCGGCGTGATCATGTCCAGCGAGCCGCTGATCGACCTGATCCCGATCATGCGCCGGGAGC
>JBDTYK010000007.1:0-30263 GCA_040005715.1 Actinomycetota bacterium
GCCGAGCTCCAGGGCGACGCCCGGCTGTCGTTCAACGAGCTGTCCCGGCGGGTGAACCTGTCCGCGCCGGCAGTTGCCGACAGGGTGCGCCGGCTGCAGGACACCGGGGTGATCGGCGGCTACCACGCACTGGTGAATCCGGTCCTGGCCGGTCGGGGGGTTCGAGCCATTGTGCGGATGCACTGCTACGGGCCCACCTGCGTACTGCGGGACCCAGACGTGCACAGCTGGCCCGAGGTCCAGACGATGCACCGGGTCACCGGTGATGACTGCTCCGTGCTGCTGGTCGCAGTCGAGGACATCCCGGCGTTCGAGATCCTGCTGGACCGGCTGTCGATCTACGGGCAGTCCACGAGCAGCATGGTCCTGGACGACCTGCTCCCGTGGAGTCCGGTCCTGCCACCGAGCACGATCGGCCCCGGGTCAGCCAGCTGAGCAGTGGATTGCGACATCATGAGCAGCATGAACCGTCGCTACTACCGGGATGCCCGTTTGATCGAGGAAGCCCTCTCCGAGGCCGGCCGCCCCGACTGGGCGCAGTTGATCGACGATGCGATCGAGGGTGGGTCGTCAGCCTCCGACATCCTGGTCCGGCTGCGAGATGTCCTGACCCAGATCCAGACCCAGCAGCTGCGACTTCCCGTGCAGCTGGAGGATCAGATCCAGAGCCTCGTGCGCGATATCGACGGAGCCGAGGGGTGAACAGGTGACCGGACACCGCCGCGGCACCGTTTGAGGCCGTGTTGACCCCCGATTCGGTGCGGCAGCGGTGTCCGGTGGTGCACCCAAACCGACCTTCGCGCCACTGGAGGTGACCGGGGCTTAGCCGCTCGGTCCGAACCGCTCCACCCTGATCGAACCGGCTTCGACCCCCGAGTCGACGAGCTGGGTGCTGACCGACTCGGCAAAGCCCGCGGATCCGCAGACGAAGTAGGTGCACCGAGGGGCCAGCCGCGAGGCGATCTCGGTCCGGTGAAGTCGTCCGGGAGAACGACCCCCGGGGCCGGCTTCACGGGTCAGCGCGATGAACGACCCGGCGTTGATGAGCTCGTCAGCATAGGGGAGCTCCGCCATGGTGCGCGCGGACACGACGAGGTGAAGAAGCTCATCGTGGCCAAGGGCCCTGGCGTGCCGGAGCATTGACACCAGAGGCACGACGCCAGTGCCACCGGCTATCCCCATGGCGGGAGAGATCCCGTCCCAGACGAACCAACCCCCTATGGGTCCGCGTACGTCCAGAACGTCGCCGACCCTCACCTCCTCGCACAGGTAGGTCGAGACCTCGCCGTTGTCCAGCTGCTCGACGAAGAACTCGCAGAGCGGGTCTGACGGAGGGGAGGCGACGGAGTACGAGCGTTGCGCGACGTAGCCGTCGGGGGCAGTGAGGCGGACGACATAGTGCTGCCCGGCCATGTGTTCCATGCGGTCGTGCACCTCGAGCCGCAGCAGCACGCCACGAGGTGTGGGGTGGGCAACCTCTCGGACCGTCGCTCGGCGCCATCCTCCAGCAGGCGCGCGGCGATCAGTCGCCCTGATATCGCTGCTCATGCCACGGGTCTCCCAGGTCGTGATATCCATTGCGTTCCCAGAACCCCTGCTCGTCGTGGTTGAGCAGGGTCAGGAGGGTCACCCACTTGGCGCTCTTCCAGAAGTAGAGGTGCGGCACCAGCAGCCTCAGGGGCCCGCCGTGCTCCGGTGTCAGCGGCTGGCCCTCATGCGCCCACACCACCCAGGCCTGACCTCCTTGCACATGTTCCAGTGGAAGGTTCGTCGTGTACCCCGTCGTGGACTTGGCGAGGACATGAGTGGCCTCCGGCATTGGTCCTGCGGCGTCGAGCAGGGTGTCGATGCATACTCCCGAGAAGCTTGTGTCGAGCTTTGACCAGCTGGTGACGCAGTGGATGTCGCCGCGGAACTCTGACGCCGGCAGCTGGTGAAGGTCCGCCCACGTCCAGGTGTGAGGATCGGCCACCAACCCGTCGACGGACATCGTCCATCGGTCGGTCTCCAGGTGCGGGGTCACCTCGGCGCTGAGTACCGGGAAGTCGTTTCCGACGTCGTACTGCCCCGGGGGCAGTCGTGGGTCGCGTTCCTTGCTCATGTGGCCCAGGAAGCCTCGGGTGAACCCGCTCACCATCGACTCCTCGGGGGCATCAGGGGCAACTGCCTGGGTGCCTGCAAGTGCATCTGCCCCGTGCCCCCCAAAATCGCGTCGTATGCCGCCTGCGGTGCGGCGAGGTCGATCTTGCGCATTGCGTACTCCTTAGCCCTCACCATTGGTCGGTGGGGGAGACCGTCATGTTCATGGCGTAACGCGGCGCGAAGCCGATCCAAAAAACGTACACCGCAAAGGCGGGTTACACGAGGGTGAGTGGGCGGAGCTCATCCAGTTGGGGGTTGGCACTGCCTGCTCAGGCGTGCAGGCTGAGACCTCCGCAGTCCTGGTCAGACCAAGGTCCACGGTGTTGGACCCATCCTGGAGGAGCTATGGGAAGTACCCGTTTGGTCATTGCCTCGCTCGCCGTTCTGGCGACCACACTTAGCGGCCCGGCCGTCAGCTCGGCCGCACCCGCCGGCGACACGTTGGTGTCGGTCGGCAGTCCGGCCTCACCCTTCTCGCAGAACAAGCAGAACGAGCCGGCTGTGGCCATAGACGCCAACAACCCCAACAACGTTGCCGGTGGATCCAACGACGAGATCGACATGGAGTCATGCGCCGCGGGAGACCGGAGCACCTGTCCGTTCACCCCAGGGGTCGGCGTCTCGGGCATCTACTTCTCGTTCAACGGCGGGTCCGCCTGGACCCAGCCGAAGTACACCGGACTGACTGCGCGCGACTGCGCTGGCCCAGCGGCATGCACCGCCCACACAGGTCCGATCGGGACGGTGCCGGGCTACGCCGAAGCGGGGTTGGTCTCGGATGGCGATCCCGCGCTGGCGTTCGGTCCCCGGCCCGGGGCAAACGGCACGTTCTCGTATGCGAACGGCTCGCGCCTCTACTACGCCAACCTGACCTCGAATGTCGGCGCCACCCGCGCGACCGAGACATTCAAGGGCTTCGAGGCGATCGCCGTCTCCCGCGTCGACAACCTCACCGCTGCTGCCGCCGGATCGGCTTCGGCGTGGAAGCCACCGGTCATCATCTCGAAGCAGTCTTCGACGACCTTCTCGGACAAGGAGCAGATCTGGGCCGACAACGCATCGTCCAGCCGGTTCTTCGGCAACGTCTACGTCTGCTGGGCGTCCTTCCGTAGCAACAGTCATGGAAATGCCCTCCCCGTTCCCCTGACAGTCGCCCGGTCCTCCGACGGAGGCTCCTCGTGGACTACCTCACAGGTCAGCCCCGCGGCCAGCAACGCCAACAACGCACAGGCCGACGGCTGCACGATTCGCACCGACAGTGTTGGCAACGCATATGTCTTCGGCATTGGCACGCGCAACGGCAAAACCGTGCAGATGATGTACAAGTCCAGTGATGGCGGTGCCCACTGGGCCGGTCCGGCGATCGTCGCCGCTGTGGTGCCACCCGGAGTGGTCGATCCCGTCCTGGGCCGACCGGTCATGGACGGGGTTGCAGGTGCCCGGGTCGACCTCGCAGCCGGACCCAGCGTGGACATCGCCAACGGTGCTCCGACGGGTGCGGGTGCCACGGATGAGATCTTCATGACGTGGTCGGACGGCCACGCCGGGCTCAACAATGAGCAGCTCCTGCTGACCCGGTCGAGCGACGGAGGGGCCACCTGGGCCGCCCCCATGACCGTGCCGACCGCGCCCGGCGACCGGCCCATCTACACGGCGCCTGCCGTGTCGCCCGACGGCACTGATCTCTACGTGGTCCACAACTCGTACACCACGCCGTTCCGCAACGACACCTCCTCTGCTCGCGGACTGGTCGGCGTGGTGATGCATGCCAACATCTCGGCCCGCGCTCCGAGTGGCTGGAGCACCCTCAACCGTGGTTCGGTCGGCGACCCGCGCGGGTCGAGCCAGAACGGTCTGACCGCCGAGTTCCTCGGTGACTACGTGTACGCCGCTGCCACCAACGATGCCGTCGTGGGGGTCTGGAACGACACCCGCAACGCGGGCGTGTGCTCGGCCATCAACAGCTACCGTGCATCGCTCTACACGGCTTCGCCGGCACCGGCGCCGGATGTTCTCGCTTCCTGCCCGGCGAACTTCGGCAACAGCGACATCTTCGGTGGGAGGTACGCCGACCCGACACCATGAGCTGATCAGACCTGATCAGACCTGATCAGACCTCATCGGTCAGCGCAGGACGCGGGATGCAGTCGTCCCGCGTCCTGCGTGCGTGTCGTTGACTCGTCCCCTTCTGAGCGGGTCAGCGCTTCACCGCGGCGGCCAGCAGTGCTGCCCGGGCGTCCCCGGATGCGCCGGAGTGCACTGGCAGCTCCATTGTGGCGAGAGAGCGCGCCATACCGTCGCCCATGTGGTTCACGACGACGGCCTCGACGTGCTGGTCACGCAGGAAGGTGACCACTCTGGCGTGGTGTGACCCCGGGGATCCCTCGTCGTGCAAGCGGTTCCAGGAGACCTCGACCTCTCGCCAGCTCACGATCTCGCCTTCGACCACATCGGCCAACGCGACTCGCTCGGCCCGGCCCCAGCCGTGGTCGATCATGCCGTCACTGGTGACGGGCGCGCACATCATCATCGAGCTACCTCTCGTCGGGGCCACTGATGACCACCTGGTCGGCGTATCGTCAAGCCGCGTTTGTGCCTCCCAGTGTCCGACATCTCGTTCCGGAAGGTGTTGCCGGGGAGGTAGCCGGGGGAGTGGTCAGGCCAGAGACAGGTCCGGCAGGCGTCCATCCTCGGCAGCGATCGGACCTGCCGGTCTGCCTCGTCGCAGGCGACGCCAGGCCCGTGTGATGAGATGTGGCCGAGGTCGGATGACTCACGTTCGATGGAGAGCCGGTGTACATGGGAGTCACAGGGAACCTTCCCAGGCCTCCGTTCTGGGAGGTCGTGGCAGTTTTTGACCCCGACGGTCTTGGCGGTGACTTCGCCTACACGGTCGGGATGAGCCCCGTGGGGTTCCCCGAGCTACACCTCTGGGCGCGGCCGACCCGGGGCGACGACCCGGCCCCCGACTGGAAGCTCAGCAGCCAGGATCTCGGGTCTTTGTTGAACGAGTTCGCCGCAATGCTGCTACGCGGTGAGCTTGTCGTCGGGTCCGTCGTGGAGCGCACCTTCGAGGGCGGCTTGGCGCGGGTTCGCTTCGAGGTGTGCCCGCCGGGCGACCGGGAGGCACTGGAGGCGTATGGGATCGCGCCCGGAGCATCGGTCCTCCCGATCCCGTGGTCACTGGATCGGGTTCCGGCGCCGGGCCAAGGCTCCTGAGGTGTTCGCATGATGAGGACATGGGGGCAGCTGGTGGGCCGGCGAGCCGGGGTCATCCTCACGGCTGGACTGGCCCTTGCGGCCATCGCGGCCATATTCGGCCTCGGAGTCTTCGGGAGCCTGAGCAACGGGGGCTATGACGATCAGGCCAGCGAGTCGGCCAGGTCGCTGATCGCCGAGCATCAGATCTTCAACAGCCACGACGCCGACATCGTGGTGATCTACTCCAGCCCGTCGATGACGGTCTCCGACCCTGCCTTCCGCGCGGCGGTCTCAAACGCCATGGCTGCGCTCCCAACCGGGACGATCCAGCGCATCACATCGTGGTACCAGACCCCTTCGTCCGCTTTGATCAGCAAGGACCAGCACTCGACTCGGGTCATCCTTTCGCTGCGCGGCACGTCCCAGGATCAGAAGGCAGCCCTGTACGACCGGATCAGCACCCGTCTGGGCGCCAAAGGGCTGACCACAACAGTCGGGGGCCAGTGGGCAGTCTTCCGCGACGTGAACCAGCGGGTCTCAGCCGACATCACCCGGGCCGAGGCGATCTCGATGCCGATCGTGATCCTGCTGTGCCTGGCCTTCTTCGGCAGCGTCGCATCCGCGCTGATGCCCGCCTTCGTCGGTGGCGTGGCCATCTTCGGAGCCTTCGCCCTGGTCCGCCTGATCTCCATGGTCACCGACGTCTCGGTCTTCTCCATCAACATCATCACCCTGATCGGGATGGGTCTGGCGATCGACTACGCGCTGTTCGTCGTGAGCAGGTTCCGCGAAGAGCTCACCAAGTATCCGGTCACAGAGCGTGAGCACGTCAACGCTGCAATCACGGCAACCATGGCCACCGCAGGGCGGACCGTGTTGTTCTCCGGGCTGATCGTGGCGGCCTCGCTCGCGTCGCTGCTGATCTTCCCGCAGAGCTTCTTGCGGTCCATGGGCTTTGGCGGAGTGGCCGCGGTCCTTGTCGCGATGCTCGTGGCACTTACTCTCCTGCCGGCGCTGCTCGCCGTCCTGGGACCGCGGATCGAAGCGGGTCGTATGCCGTGGCGTCGAGTCGTGCGGGCACCGGCCCAAGGTCACCCTGCCGGGTCCCCGCATGGCCTTGCGGCGTCGCCCGGTCAGCCAGGGCAGACTTCCGGCGCGTGGGCGAGTCTGGCCCACAGCGTGATGCGGCGACCCGTCGCATACCTGCTGGTCATCACCTTGGCCCTGCTGGCCCTGGGTGTCCCGTTCCTGTCGGCGAGGTGGGGCAGTACGGACGAGCGGGTCCTGCCGGCCAGCGCACCAAGTCGGATGGCCGCCGAGCTCGGCGCCCGCGAGTTCGGTGGTGCGGCCACCACCGCCAACATCGTGGTGCTGGGGGCTGCTCGCTCTCAGCTCGAGGCCTACCTCGGCCGACTCGGCACAGTCAGCGGGGTCACCTCGGTCAGCGTCATCGACCAGGCCCGAACCGCCCCGAACGGCGCCAGTTCCGCGGACCTGCTCCAGGTCAGCTGGCTCGGCCACAGTCAGAGCGAGCAGTCGCAGCAGCTGGTCCGTGATCTGCGGGCAGTCGACCCAGGTACTGGGGCCCATGCTCTGGTGGGCGGAGCATCGGCCAGCGCCGTGGACCTTGTTGACTCAATCGGAGCACGCCTGCCCTGGATGGGTCTGCTCGTGGTCTCGATCATGCTTGCCCTGCTGTTCATCGCCTTCGGTTCGGTCGTTCTCCCCCTCAAGGCCGTGGTGATGAACGCGCTGTCCCTGACTGCCTCGTTCGGGGTGGTCACCTGGATCTTCCAGGACGGTCACCTGTCGGGGCCACTGGGCTTCACCTCCTCTGGGTACCTTGACGCCACCCAGCCGATCCTGATGCTGGCCATCATCTTCGGCCTCTCCATGGACTACGAGGTATTCCTGCTCTCTCGGATCCGGGAGGAGTGGGACCTGACCGGTGACAACACGGCAGCGGTTGCCAACGGACTGCAGCGCAGCGGGCGCATCATCACCAGCGCGGCGCTTCTGCTCGCCGTGGTCATCGGCGGTTTCGCCACCTCAGGCATCGTGATCATGAAGATGATCGGGGTTGGGATGCTCGTCGCTGTTCTCATCGATGCCACGGTGGTTCGCGCGATGCTCGTTCCGGCAACCATGCGGCTCCTGGGCACCGTGAACTGGTGGGCCCCCGCTCCGCTGCGAGGTTGGTGGGAGCGTCACCGCGTAGAGGCATCTGAGTCCATCCCGCTAACCCAGACCCCGGGTGCGCTGGTCCACCGGGACTGATCTTCGTCGGTAGGCCGCGCGAGTGCGGTCCATCCGGCAGGATCGAGGCCATGACGACGATGCATCTAGGCCCTGCGGATCTGGTCCGCAGACAGGGCCTGCGACGGATGAGGGCTGTGGCTCTGTCCTTGCTGGTCCTCGCGGCAGTTGTGTTCATCCTCACCCGAAACCGTGATGGTGGCTGGGGATACGTCAATGCGACCGCCGAAGCGGCAATGATCGGTGGACTGGCCGACTGGTTCGCGGTGACCGCGTTGTTCCGTCATCCACTGGGGATCCCCGTGCCGCACACGGCGATCATCCCCAGCCGCAAGGATGCACTCGGGCAAAGCCTCGAGGAGTTCGTGACCGGCAACTTCCTGACCGCGGACGCTGCCCGTGAGCGGGTGGTGGCGGCGGACGTCAGTCGCCGGGTGGGTCGCTGGCTGGCCCAGGACCGCCACAGCACGAGGGTGGTCACCGAGCTGGCCAAGGCGAGCAGCCGGGCATTGGTGGCGATAAAGGACGACGATGTGCTCGGCTTCGTGGAGCAGTCACTGCTGCCCCGCCTCGTTCATGAGCCGTTGAGCCCGGTTGCCGGGCACTTCCTCGAGGCTGTCGTGCAGGACGGCGCACACCACGGACTGGTCGACATCGCCCTGGTCGAGGCGCATGTCTGGCTGTCCGCCAACGAGGCCGCCGTGGCGTCGATTGTCGGCGCGCGAGCCCCGTGGTGGTCACCGGGCTGGCTCGACGAGAAGGTCATCGCGCGTGTTCACAAGGAGGCACTGGCATGGGTTGCTGATGCGCGCGATCGGCCGAACCATCCGGCGCGACAGGCGCTGGATGACCTGCTCGGCCAGCTTGCGCTCGACCTGCAGAATGATCCCGAGACGATGGGGCGCGCCGAGGCACTGAAGGTGCGCGTGATGACTCACCCCCAGATCGGCCCCTCCGCGGTCGGCCTCTGGGATGCGTTGCGCACCGCGATCCAGGGAGCCCTGGATGATGCCGACGGGCAGCTGCGTCGCCGAGTTGTCGGTGCCCTCCGAGAACTGGGAGAGCGTCTGGTCACGGACCCCGAGCTGCGTCACCGGGTCGATGGTCACGCTGCCGACGCGATCGGTTTCGTCGTCAGCGCGTATGGCCACGAGATCGCGAAGGTCATCTCGCAGACGGTTGACCGTTGGGACGGCAAGGAGGCGGCTGAGCGCATCGAGCTGCACGTGGGCCGCGACCTGCAGTTCATCCGGGTCAACGGCACCATCGTCGGCGGGTTGGCCGGGCTGGTCATCTACACCCTCAACGTCCTGCTGTGAGCTTGCCTGGGTTCCAGGCGCCCTCGACCAGGCGGACCGCCTCCTGCGAGCTCAGGCCCAGGCGCCGGACTGCGTGAACATAGTCAGTGGCCGCGGCCCGGGCACTATCGGCAGCTGACGAGGGATCGGCAGGTTGGTCCAAGACCTCACTTCGCACGAAGGTCCCGCGACGGCCGTGGGTGGCGATCACGGCATCGACCTCGAGCTCACGGTAGGCCCGCGCGACGGTGTTTGCCGCCAGGCCGAGGTCCGCGGCCAGCTGTCGCACGGTCGGGAGCTTCGTCCCGGGGTCCAGCTGACCGGCCGCGACGGCTGCCGCGATCTGGGTCCTCACCTGTTCGAACGGGGGCGTCGCCGAGTCTGTGTCGATGCTCAGTCGCGGCAGGGTGCTCACGGCTCACACCGTATGCCGTCAACGGCGGGTCCGTCCTGCACGCCGGGCCGCACGATGGATTGCGCTCACTGCGACTGTCCAGATTGAGAGATGGGCTTCCCGAGGCGTGGTCGCCGGCTTACCCTTGTCAGAGGTCATGAGTGCCAGCGACAAGCCCCGGCTCGCTGGCCGGCAACCCTCCACCGCGGTGGGGTGCCCCGGGTGAAGACCTGGCAACGCGCCCTTTGGGCGCCGCGCAAGCGCGGGTTTGCCCTCCCGGTATTCCCGCATTTCATGTCCAGGCAATGAGAGGCAAAGGGAAAACGATGAGTGACAAAAGCGCCAACTGGTCCTTCGAGACCCGCCAGATACACGCGGGTCAGGCTCCGGACCCCACGACCGGGGCTCGGGCTCTGCCGATCTACCAGACCACGTCGTACGTCTTCAAGGATTCCCAGCACGCGGAGAACCTTTTCGCGCTCAAGGAGTTCGGCAACATCTACACCCGCATCATGAACCCGACCCAGGATGCGGTCGAGCAACGGATCGCCTCGCTGGAGGGTGGCGTGGGGGCACTGCTCGTCGCATCCGGCCAGGCGGCAGAGACGATCGCCCTGCTCAACGTCGCTGAGGTGGGGGATCACATCGTGGCCAGCCCCCAGCTGTATGGCGGCACCTACAACCTGCTCAAGTACACACTCAAGAAGCTGGGCATCGAGACCACATTCGTGGAGGATGTCGACGACCTCGAGTCTTGGCGGGCCGCTACGAAGCCGAACACCAAGGCCTTCTACGCCGAGACGATCAGCAACCCCTCAGCGAATATCCTTGACATCGAAGGGGTTTCGGCGATCGCGCACGAGGTTGGCGTTCCACTCATCGTCGACAACACTGTCGCGACCCCTTACCTGATCCGCCCGCTCGAATGGGGCGCTGACGTGGTGGTCCACTCGGCGACCAAGTACCTCGGTGGCCATGGGACCTCCATCGCCGGGGTGATCGTCGATGGCGGCACGTTCGACTTCGCCAAGGACCCGGCCCGTTACCCGGGCTTCAACCAGCCCGACCCCAGCTACAACGGGTTGGTCTTTGCCCGCGACCTGGGCGTCGGAAGTCCGCTGGGGGCCAACCTTGCCTTCATCCTCAAAGCAAGGGTTCAGCTGCTCCGTGACCTGGGCGCCGCCGTCTCGCCTTTCAACGCATTCCTGATCTCGCAGGGGATCGAGACCCTGTCGCTGCGGATCGAGCGCCACGTGGAGAACGCGGTCAAGGTCGCCAACTGGCTCGAGGCCCACGCCCAGGTCGAGTCAGTCGCATACGCGTCGCTCGACTCGAGCCCATGGAAGTCCCTGGCCGACAAGTACGCCCCGCGCGGTGCCGGGGCTGTGGTCGCATTCGAGATCAAGGGCGGTGTGGACGCCGGCAAGAGGTTCGTCGAGGCGCTGACCCTCCACAGCCACGTGGCAAACATCGGCGACGTACGGTCCCTCGTCATACATCCGGCTTCCACCACCCACTCCCAGCTCTCCCCACAGGACCAGCTGTCGTCGGGAGTGACTCCCGGCCTGGTGCGGCTGGCTGTCGGCATCGAGTACATCGATGACATCCTGGCGGACCTCGAGCAGGGGTTCACGGCGGCGAAGGTCTAGGCGTCTCGCAACGGCACGAAAGGATCCTGGTTGCTTAGGGCGCCAGGATCCTTTCGTCTTGCTGCACTGAGCTTCCCCAGGTGAACGCGCTCAATGGGGAGGTCCGAATCTCTCGGTTGGCTGGTTCCGCGGCGTGCATTGAGCCCTTTTGTTTGCCCGAGAGGCTATGTCGAAGTGCCCAAACGGTCGATGCCCGCTTTCACGCTGTTCCATAGTCTTCGTCTCAGTTGGGGGCATCGTCGGACCGAAGACGCGGAGACTCAGATGGACGTTCGACCAAGCCCTCTTGGCAGGACGTGCTGGGGATTTGCGGCCGTTTCGTGTGCAGACCTCCTGGCTGCGCTCCCGGGACTGTTCGTCGCATCCCTTGTCTGCAGGCCGTCGGCCTCTGGCAGGCTCCCAAGTGTTCAAGACGACGCCCGGGTCAGTTCCGCGCGATGGTCGGCAGACTCGTGGTGAGACTGTGCCCACCCTTGTGACTGGCCTGAGCGCCCGGATCCGGACGCTGGTCCTCAGCTTTGTCCTGATGGCCGTCGCGACTGGGGCTGCTGTGGTCTCTGCCCTTCCTGGCAGCAACCAGCCGCTGTCGCCGCACCTCACGGCGGTCGCGGTCGCGGTTGCGTTCTTCGTGGCTGAGCAGAATCTGGTGAACATCGAGTTCCGACGTCAGTCGTACTCACTGACGTTCGCCGGTGTGCCGCTTGCGCTGGGAATTCTCCTGCTGCCGGTACACCAGCTCGTCCTGGCGCGCCTGGTGGGCAGCCTTGCTGCGTTGCTGTGGCAGCACATCGCCGCAGAGAAGATCGTCTACAACACGGCGGCCTTCTGCTTCGAGGCAGCGATCAGCGGCACCCTGCTAAGCGTATGGCTGCCGCGAACCGGCGTGCTGGATCTGTGGACGCTCGCTTCGCTGCTGGTGGTCATTGCGGCCGTGGACCAGGTGATGGCCCTCCTGGTGCTGGTGGTCATCCGCATGCACGGCGGCGCGGTGAGCCGTCGTGACCTCGTCGAGGTGGTTGTGCAGTCGGGCGTGCTCTGTGTGCTCGCCACGGTCTTCGCTGCTGCGTTGCTCATCCTCATCCGCCAGGGGATGGTCGGAGATCTCATTGCCCTTGTCCTGGTGACCCTGGCGGTGTTCCTCTATCGGAGCTACGCCTCTGCATCACGGCGACACCAGTCCCTGTCGGTGGTGCACGACTTCGTCACCGAAGGGGACGGCGCTGAGACCGTTGAACAGGTGGCGCGACGGAGTCTGGCCCGGATGAGACGCGTGCTGCGCGCCGCGGGCGTGGAGCTCCTTCTGTTGGACGACAAGGCGGACAGCGAGCCGCCACAGCAAGAGACCTATCTCCTGCTCGGACTCGGCGAAGACGATGAGCTGACCCGAAGCCACTCGTCCCAGTTCACCGACTGGGTCCAGTCGAAGGCACTGCACCATGGCGAGCCAACTCTGGCCACACACGCACGCGACACGGCCGTTGTCCACTGGCTCGACTCAACGCACCTCAAGGATGCCATCGTGGTTCCCTTGCAGTCGGGGGCCGACATCCTGGGGACCGTCACGGTCACCGACAGACTGGGCGACACGGCGACCTTCACCCATGACGACCTGAAGATGCTCCAAACCCTCGCCAGCCACTTCGCCGGGGCAGTGAGCAGCGCTCGGATGATGGAGAAGCTGTCTCACGAGGCGACCCACGATGCACTCACCGGCCTTGTCAACCGGGCCCACCTCTCGGCCAAGATCCTGTCAAGCACGAGCACAACCAGCGCAGTGCTCATTCTTGACCTGGACAGGTTCAAGGAGGTGAACGACGTCCTCGGACACGATATTGGCGACAAGCTGCTCATCGTCGTAGCTGAACGGCTTGTTGCATGCATGCCTCGCGACGCCACCATCGCCAGGCTGGGCGGGGACGAGTTCGCGGTCCTGCTTCCGGGTGGGCCTGACGCCATGATGGATGCCACAGCTTGTGCCCAGCTCGCCGCGGACCGCATCCTGGCACCGGTCTGGTTCGACGAGGCGTTGCTCACCCCCGAGGTGAGCATAGGCATCGCCGTATCGCCTGCCGTTGCCTCAGGGAGCCTGCTGCGCTGCGCAGATACGGCCATGTACGTCGCCAAGTCGCGCAGTGAGTCGCTCGCTGTCTACGAAATCAGCATGGACAGCGGCCGCGCCGAGAGGCTCGCACTGCTGGCTGACCTGCGAGTAGCGCTCGACCATTCACCCGAACAGTTCGCGGTGTACTACCAGCCCCAGATCGACCTGGCCACCGGGACGGTGACCAGTACCGAAGCTCTCGTGAGGTGGCACCACCCAACGCTGGGCATACTTTCCCCGGACCGCTTCATACCGCTGGCTGAAGCCAGCGGCCTGATCGACAAGCTCACCATGCACATCCTCACCGTCGCACTGAACGAGTGCACCAAGTGGAGGCGGCGGGGTCACGCGGTCACGGTCGCAGTGAACCTTTCGGCTCGAAACCTCGAGAACGCAATGGTCATCGGGCACATCTCGGAGGCGCTGAGGGCGACCGGCGCCGAGGCCGAGTGGCTGATCCTGGAGATAACCGAAAGCAGCGTGATGCAGCATCCTGAGGAGGCGGTGGCCGCGCTGACCAACATCGCTGACCTCGGCATCGACCTATCCCTTGACGACTTCGGCACCGGCTACTCAAGCCTGTCCTACCTGCAACGACTACCCGTGAAGGAGCTGAAGATCGACCGGTCGTTCGTCTCCGGCCTCACCGGGGAGCATCAGTCCGACAGTGCGGCCGACTTGTTCCGCAGCATCACCACCCTTGGCAGCAACATGAATATGCGGATCGTCGCCGAAGGCATAGAGACCATCTCCCAGCTGGAGGCGGTGACCGCCATGGGATGCCAGATCGGCCAGGGGTTCGTCATCTGCCGTCCACTGGCCGCAGCCGCCTTCCAGAGGTGGCTTGACGAGTACCCGGGGGGCAGGCAGGACCTGCGCCTCGTACCAGCCTCAGCCTGAACGAGCCGCCTCGGCATTATCCTGAGCATCATGTCCTCCGAGAGTGCGCCAGAGTCCTCGCGCGTCCGGAAGCCTCGACGACGCCCCTCCCGAAGGCGAGAATCGGCGGATCGGCCCTCCCCGCGAAAGCCCCGTGAGTCGCCCCACGCAAGGACTGCCCGTATCGCGCTTCGTCTCGCCTCGGTGCCTGAGATCACCTATCCGATCGACCTGCCGATCACCGCACGCAGGGAAGACATCGCGGCGACCATCCGCGACCATCAGGTGGTCATCGTCTCGGGGGAGACCGGCTCAGGCAAGACCACCCAGCTTCCGAAGATCTGCCTCGAGCTCGGCCGCGGCATCGAAGGTCTGATCGGCCACACGCAGCCCCGCCGGATCGCCGCCAGATCTGTGGCCGAGCGCATCGCCGATGAGCTGAACACCGAGCTCGGCACAGCAGTGGGCTACCAGGTCCGGTTCAGCGATCACTCCAGCGCCAGCACCCTGGTCAAGGTGATGACCGACGGGATCCTGCTCGCCGAGATGCAACGTGACCGCGATCTGCGTCGCTACGACACGATCATCATCGACGAGGCCCACGAACGCAGCCTCAACATCGACTTCATCCTGGGCTACCTCAAGCAGCTGTTGCCGCGACGCCCCGACCTCAAAGTGATCATCACCTCGGCAACCATTGACCCGCAACGATTTTCGCAGCATTTCGACGACGCGCCGATCATCGAGGTGTCCGGGCGCACCTATCCGGTGGAGGTGCGCTACCGGCCATTGCTCCAGCAGACGGACGACGGACATGGTGACATCGACCAGGTCACCGGCATCTGTGATGCGGTGGCAGAGCTATGGACCGAGCGTCAAGGCGGAGGTGCCGACGACATCCTTGTCTTCCTCTCCGGTGAACGCGAGATCCGGGACGCCGCAGATGCGCTCACCGGGATGGATCTACCGCACACCGAGATCCTGCCGCTCTATGCACGGCTGTCGGGCGCGGAGCAGCACCGCGTCTTCGGGCAACACACTGGGCGCCGGGTCGTGCTCGCGACCAACGTCGCTGAGACCTCACTGACAGTGCCGGGCATCCGGTATGTCGTGGACACCGGAACCGCGCGGATCTCGCGCTACAGCCAACGCACCAAGGTCCAACGCCTTCCGATCGAACCGGTCTCGAAGGCCAGCGCAAGCCAGCGAGCGGGCCGCTGCGGTCGGGTCGCGGACGGCATCTGCATCCGGCTGTACTCGGAGGAGGACTTCGAGGCTCGAGCCGATTTCACCGACCCCGAGATCCTGCGCACGAACCTGGCCTCGGTCATCCTCCAGATGACGTCCCTGAGGCTGGGCGACATCGCTCGATTCCCGTTTCTGGATCCGCCGGACTCACGGCAGATCTCCGACGGCGTCAAGCTGTTGGAGGAGCTGCAGGCGATCGAGCCGGCATCCGATCGGGGTACGAGCTCGCGGCAACAGCTCACGGCGTACGGTCGCAAGATCGCTGCGCTGCCACTGGATCCGCGCCTGGCGCGGATGGTGCTCGAGGCTGACGGCAATGGAGCGCTGCGTGAGGTGCTGATCATCGTCGCGGCCCTGTCCATCCAGGACCCGCGCGAGCGGCCCAGGGACAAGCAGCAGCAGGCGGACGAGAGACACCGGCGATTTGCCGACGAACACAGCGACTTCGCCTCCTACCTGAATCTGTGGAACTACCTCAAGGTCCAGCAGCGCGAGCTCTCCGGCAGCGCGTTCCGGCGCCAGTGCAAGAACGACTACCTGCACTACCTGCGGGTCCGTGAATGGCAGGACCTGCACACGCAGCTCAAGGGCGCCTGCAAGTCCCTTGGCCTGCAACAGAGCTCAACAGCGGCCGGATACGACGCGATCCACCAGTCACTGCTTTCCGGGCTGCTCTCCCACATCGGTCTGCGTGACGTGGAGAAGCGCGAGTACATCGGCGCCCGCGGTGCTCGTTTCGGCATCTCACCGGGTTCGTCGCTCTTCAGGAAGCAGCCGCAGTGGGTCATGTCGGCTGAGCTGGTCGAGACCACCCGGCTCTGGGCGCGGGTCAACGCACGCACCGATCCGGCGTGGATCGAGCGCCTCGCGCTGCACCTGGTGAAGCGCAGCTACAGCGAGCCTCACTGGGAGAAGAAGCGCGGTTCCGCTGTGGCCCTGGAGAAAGTCACGCTGTATGGCGTCCCGCTGGTCGTGGGTCGCAAGGTGGGCTACGCGAAGATCAACCCCGAGGAGTCACGGGACCTGTTCATCCGCAACGCTTTGGTCGAAGGAGACTGGGAGACACATCACCGCTTCTTCCACGACAATCTGGCCCTGATCAGGAGGCTCACCGAGCTGGAGGCACGGGCCAGACGGCGGGACATCCTGGTCGATGACGAGACCCTGGTCGACTTCTACGATGCACGTCTTCCGGCCGAGATCGTGTCGGGGCAGCATTTCGACTCCTGGTGGAAGCTGACCCGTCGGACGCGCCCCGATCTGCTGACCTTTACGGAGGACCTCGTGGTCAGCGATGACGCCGACTCGGTCAGCGCCGAGGACTACCCGCGGATCTGGGAACAGAACGGCCTCATCCTGCCCCTGACCTACCAGTTCGAGCCGGGAACAGCCGCTGACGGAGTCACGGTCCACATTCCTCTCGACGTCCTCAACCAGGTCGACGACATCGGATTTGACTGGCAGGTTGAAGGACTGCGTCAAGACCTCGCCACAGCCCTGCTGAAGTCCCTTCCCAAGACGACCCGTCGCAACTTCGTCCCGGCGCCGGAGCACGCGCTGGCCGCGCTGGCATCTGCCGACCCCCTTGCCGGCGCCATCACTGACCAGCTGGGAAACGCGCTCGACGCCCTGACCGGGGTCCGTATCCCGACCGACGAGTGGGACTGGGCTCGGGTGCCTGATCATCTGCGCATCACGTTTCGGGTGGAGGACTCCGACGGCAGAGCTGCAGGGCAGGGCAAGGAGCTGGGCGCACTACAGCGACAGCTGGCTCCGCAGTTGCGACAGACCATGCAGCGAGCCGCTGCTTCGGTGGAGCGAAAAGATCTGCGGCAGTGGACTTTTGGCGATCTGCCAGCGACGTTTGAACAGCGGGTGGACGACCGCGTCATCCAGGGGTTCCCCGCCGTCGTGGACCACGGGGACAGTGTTGCCGTCGAGGTTCTTGCCTCCAAGCTCGAGCGCGACGCGGCGACGAAGCTGGGGGTGCGACGCCTCTTGCTGCTCAATACAACGGCGCCATGGAAGCGCGTACTCGCGTTGCTGACAAATGCCCAGCGTCTGGCTCTTGGCCGAAGCCCACACGGAAGCGTGCCGGATCTGCTCCAGGACTGTCTCGCCGCCGCGGTCGACTCGATCGTGGCGCAGCGACCAGGCGGACAGGTGCTCGGGCCCGTGGAGTTCGACCGGACGTTGGTCATTGTCCGCGCCCAGGTCGTGGCGCGGGTCATGGATGTCATCGACCTCGTCGAGCCTCTGCTGGTGTTGACGCGCGAGGCCGAGCTGGCTCTGGGGGAGATGTCGAGCCCGATCATGGCTCCAGCCAAGTCAGACATGCTGGTTCAGCTGCGGTCCCTGGTTTATCCCGGGTTCGTTGCCGATACGGGGCTTTCGCGGCTTCGCGACGTCCAGCGTTACCTGCGCGGCATCGTGCTGCGCTGTGAGCGGGCTCCGGGGCGGGTCAGCCGCGATGCAGAGCACGCGGCCACTGTGAGGCGGGTCCAGGGCGAGTACGAGTCGCTGGTGGCCACCCTGCCTCTCACCCGCCGTGGCGGGGTCGACGTCCAGGAGCTGCGGTGGATGATCGAGGAGCTACGGATCAGCCTCTTTGCCCAGACATTGGGGACGCCGCGGCCGGTTTCGGAGAAGCGCATCTACAAGGCGATGGACCAGGTGGAGGACCAGGCCTGAGCCAGATGGAGGCACCCGGGCGGGAAGCCCAACGGGTGCCGACCCTTAAGGTGAGCCTGCCAGGGTCGCCACCAACCCGAGCTTTTCGGCATCCCTTCACCCATGGCAGAATCACTGTTGGTCGAAAGGTCTGAGACACAGATGGTCGCCATCCGGCACGGTAATGAGCGCCCTGTGGCCGAAATGCGGGCCGGCGGATGACCCCCCGGCTGCTTCCGGCGCAACCCAAGTTCGAGACGGCCACTGAGCGCGAGGTCTGGGAGGTTCTGCGGGCCGAGCTGGGGACCGACGACGTCCTGATGGCCAACCTCCGGCTCAGCGATGAGGTCAAGGACCACGAGGCCGACATCGTGGCGATCATCGCCGGTGCCGGCGTCGTCGTGGTGGAGGTCAAGGGTGGCAGCGTCGGCGTGGTGGGGGGTCAGTGGCGCCAGTCGGGCAGCGACACCCGCACCTTTGACCCCGTTGACCAGGCGCGAACGACGAAGTACGCCATCCGGAAGTATGTAGAGAGCGATCCACGGTGGCGCTCGGGCTCCCGTAAGCGGATCCGCTGGGCGCACTCCGTCGCCCTGCCCAACACCGACCTGCATGAGGACTTCTCGATGCCGGACTGTCCACGCTGGGCGGTTCACGGCAAGGGTGACATCCCCGACCTCGGCGGTCGCCTGTACGACGTGGTCGTCATGCAGGAGACGGAGAACCTCCCACCGACCCCTGACGACGTCGACCTGATCGTGGAGATCCTCAACGGCCGCAACCTGCCGGTGATCGACCTCTCAGCGGACGCCCGGGAGCGTGAGGCAGAGGTTGATCGGCTCACGCTTGAGCAGGCCTCATTGCTGCAGGTCACCCGGCTGCTCAACAGGGTGGAGATCCGTGGGGGAGCCGGGAGCGGCAAAACTGTCCTGGCGTTGACTCAGGCCAGACAGCTCTCGCGTGGCCGTGGGGCGCTCAAGGCGAAGCGGGTGGCGCTCATCTGTGTCTCGCCGGGCCTGGCGGCCTACTTCAAGCGCGTGGTGGACACGTGGGACAGCAAACATCGGCCCGCCTTCGTGGGCTCGTTCGCCGAGCTGAGTCGCAGCTGGGGTGCGCCGGCGGTCACCCGCGGTACCTCCGAGTTCTGGGAGGTCGAGCTTCCCGCGTTGATGCGGGGGCTGGCCGCCGGTCTCCCCGACGGGCAGCGGTTCGACTCGGTGATCGTGGACCAGGGCCAGGACTTCGCCGACTCGTGGTGGGCCCCGATCATGGGTGCGTTGAAGGACCAGGAGACTGGTGGGCTGTACGTCTACTCCGACGAGAACCAGCGCACCTCCCACCGTTACGGTGCGCCTCCCGTGCCATTCGTGCCGCTGATCCTCGATCACAACCTTCGCAACACCCGGCAGATCGCGGAGACCTTCAACCCGCTCGCTCCCATGAGGATGCTGCTGATGGGAGGTGAGGGCCCCGAGGTCGAGTTCATCCGCAGCGCCGCCCCCGATGCCATCAAGGCCGCCGACGGTCAGGTTGACCGGTTGCTGGCGGACGGCTGGAAGGCGCACGAGATCATGCTCCTGACGATCGGCGCTCGCCACCCGGCCCAGGCCGAGCTCGGATCGGAGGACGACCCCGAGGGCTACTGGCAGTCGTTCTGGCGCGACGACATCTTCTACGGCGAGGCGCTCGCCTGCAAGGGGCTGGAACGGCGTGCCGTCGTGTTGTGCGTCGCTGAGGACAACGCCTCGGAGTGGTCGCGCGAGCGGCTCTATGTCGGCCTGTCCCGGGCCACGGATCAGCTTGTCGTGGTCGGCGACCCGGGTGCTGTGGCCCAGATGGGTGGCCAGGAGGTCGCACAGTGCCTCGGGATCTCATGACCTTCAGCCTGGAATCCTTGACGTAGTGACGGCGTTGGACACTGTCAGAGGCTGCATCTCAGACCAGATTGCGGCCAAGAGATGATTAACGAGAAAGAGGCGAACTCCGTTGCTAGACCCCTCCGAGCTATACGCACTCCAAACGGAGACTCCGTTGGGCGACCTGCGTGCGTCGGTGCTGCTGGTCTCGCTCGGCGGGTTTGTCGACGCCGGTCAGACACAGCGGCTCCTGACCGACCACATCCTGGCCACGCTCCCGCATACTGTCGTGGCCTCCTTTGACGTCGACCAGCTGATGGACTACCGGGGACGTCGCCCGGCCATGATGTTCGACCGCGACCGCTGGTCCAGCTATTCCGAACCGACCCTTCTGCTGTACCGCGTCACCGATGGCGAAGGTCAGCCGTTCCTGATTCTGAGCGGTCACGAGCCGGACTACCAGTGGGAGCGCGTGGTAGCGGCGATCCGCCAGCTGATCAGGGCCCTGGGCGTCGAACTGACGGTGAGCGTCCACGGAATACCGATGGCAGTGCCTCACACCCGGCCCATTGGCAAGACCGCCCACGCGACATCGCCCCGGCTGATTGGTGAGCACGAGACCGTTTTCGGCCCGCTGGAGGTTCCGGGAAGCATCAGCGCGCTGCTTGAGCTGCGTCTGGGCGAGTCCGATGCTGACGCTCTGGGGTTCGCAGTCCACGTGCCTCACTACCTGGCCCAGACCCAGTATGCGGATGCCGCCGTCGTCGGGCTCGAATGCTTCGTGGGTGCAACCGGACTCAATATCCCTGCGGACGACCTGGTCGCCGCCGCCGGACTCAACCGAGCCGAGATCTCTCAGGGGATAGCCAGCTCAGAGGAAGTCACCCAGGTCGTCGAGGCCCTTGAGCGCCAGTACGACACCTACATGCAGGCTCGCGAGAAGCCCAGCCTCCTGGCCACGGATATCCGCGATCTTCCGACCGCCGACGAGCTTGGGGCCGAGTTCGAGCAGTTCTTACGCACGCAGGCCGATGAGGACTAGTGGCGGTCAAGCCTTGGCATCGCTAGGCCTTCGCTTCGGACCAGCGCGAGATGACGCTGGTGTCGGAGACGAACCTCACAGCGCTGGAGCCGGTCCATCGGCGCGCACTGGCGATCAGGGCGGCGTCAACGGCAGCCGCTGCATCCTCGGCGGCTTCGGTGGGGACGTGGACCAATAGCTCGTCGTGCAGGCAGAGAACGATCCGGCCGCCAAGATGTCTCGTGGTGAGCCGCACCGTCGCAGCCCAGGCCTTGAAGAGCTCGGCGGCCGCGCCCTGGATGACGGCGTTGCGGGCAAATCGTCCGCGGCTTGCGATCATCGACTGCAGGGCGCCCGGGGGAGCATCTTCCGGGTTGGCCCACATCGGGATTCGGCGCCCCCCGTAAGTCCGGATCGCCCTCGACGCCGCTCCGGAGTCATACGCGCGCCTGAGGTAGGACATGGCTGTCGGGTAGGCGCGCTCGAGGTCCTTGAGTGCCTCGCCGGCATTGCCGCTGGTCTGTCCGTACATGGCGGCCAGAACGGCGATCTTGGCAACCGGCCGCTCCACCTTGAGCGCAGCGCCCACCGGGGCGTAGAGATCGTCGGCCTGGGTGGCTCGGGCGAAGTCCACATCCCCCGAGACGGCCGCCAGGACCCTGGGTTCGATCTGCCCAAGATCTGAACGGACGAAAACATGACCTGGATGGGCCGCGACTGCCGGCCGCAACGGTGTGGGCAGGTTGTGAAGCCCGTTCTGGGCGGTCATCCGTCCGGCGGCGCCGTCGCAGGCGGTCCAGGCACCACGCAGCCGGTCGTCACAGCCGATGTTGGTGTCCAGCCAGTGGTAGCCATAGGTCGTGGCGATCCGCTCGGCCTTGCGCCATACCAGCAGGGCCTCCACCAGTGGGTGCGTCCCTCTGAACGGTTCCAGACGCCAGGCGCGGGTGTCTGGGACGATGACACCCACCGATGCCAGAAGGTCCCTGACCTGCAACGGGTTTCGCAGATCACTGGACTCGCGCCCAGGGGCATGTTGAAGTACCTGGTCGTCGCGCGCGTCTCGGATCCTGCGGGCATCAGCGTCGTCATCTGGTCGTGGCCCGGCGGACTCCTGGATCAGCCGCTCGATGGTCGGGCGGTCAACCGGGAGTCCGGTCGCGGCCAGCTCGACACAAAGCAGTGCTGCAGCCGACTCCGACGCCCCGGTGTTGACGGCCCGGTTTGAGAGCTCGGAGAGGGCGGCAATCTGACGCGTCGCGGCGCCTGCGGCGACGCGGGTCCAGGCCAGGATGCGAGCCGGCGAGGTCTGCCATGTCCCGGCCACGGCCTCGGGGCGAAGGTACCCGTCGGAGCGAACCGGGCTCTCCGAGTCCCCCTGGTCCCCCGGGTGGTCCTCGGCCGCGAAGTCGAAGAGGTCGCCACCGGCGACGCGAGGCAGATCCGAGGTCCCCAGGCGGCAGACGGTTGCCCACGCCACAGCGGGGTCGGCGGTCAAACCACCGGCCAGGAGTCGATGGGCTTCGGCGATGTCCCAGCACCTGTCAAGGTGAATGCCATTTCGTACCAACGGTGCAGCCCCGGTCTGGGCGGACCAGAACACCCAGCGGGGGTGTCGCTCCTGCTCCAGACGGGCGACTTCGGCGACGATCTCGCGCTGACTTCCCGACCGGCATACGTCCTGTCCGGCAACGGCCGAGAGCTTGGCCCCGAAGCAGACGGCGATCAGGTCTGAAGAAGGCGGTTGCTCGGGCACGGTCTCATCCAAGCGCACTACGCGGGCCCTGGAGTCGGACCGGTCGCCAGACGAAGTTGCCAGGCAGGCACAGATGGCGGCGAGCTGCGGCTGAGCGTGGGTTCAGCTAGCGGACTTGAGGCGGACCTGGCGTTTGATCCTGCTCAGCATCGCCACCATGCCACGCAGCCGCAGCGGGGAGACTGCTTCGGCCAGCCCGAAGCGGTAAGGCGCATCGTCAGGGACGGCCAGCACCTCGTGGACGGTGAGCCCATCGAGGCCTTCGTGCAGGATCCCTGCGAATCCGCGGGTCGTTGGCGCCTCCGCAGGCGCCTGGAAGTACAGGCGCACCCTGGCGTCCGCAGACCCCCCGTCGTCAACCTCGACCGCGAGAAAGAGCGGCGACTGACACTCGTCCACCCGCTCGAGCAGCTCCGGATGCCCCGAGTAACGCGAGGGAAGCTCGGGAAGATCGTCGCTGAAGTCGAGCAGCAGGGTGAGCCGGTCACGAGCCGACAGCGCCGCAAAGTCCTCGGCGATCTCCTCGAGGGCCGCCGGTAGGGGAGCGGCTCCCAGGGCCTCGGTCATGGGGCGCCCACCTCGATGGGCACCCGGACGGCATTGCCCCACTCGGTCCATGAACCGTCGTAGTTGCGAACCCGCTCGAAGCCGAGCAGGTGGGTCAGGACGAACCATGTGTGCGACGAGCGCTCCCCAATACGGCAGTAGGCCACCACGTCATCGGAGGGCGTCAGCCCCTGCTCTGCGAGGTAGATGGCCTCGAGGTCGGCGCGGCTCTTGAAAGTACCGTCCTCATTGGCCGCTCGGGCCCAGGGCACCGACCTGGCACCGGGTATGTGGCCGCCACGCATCGCTCCTTCCTGGGGGTAGTCGGGCATGTGCAGCAGCTCGCCCGAGAACTCGCCAGGGGAGCGGACATCGACCAGCGGTTGGCCGAGGTGAGCCAGGGTGTCGTTCTTGAACGCACGGATCGGAGCGTCGTTTCGCTCGACAACGGGGTAGCTCACCGGGGTGTTAGCCGTCAGCTCGCGGGTCATCTCGCGCCCCTCGGCGACCCACTTTGCGCGACCGCCGTCCAGCAGGCGAACATCCTCGTGGCCGAACAAGGTGAAGACCCACAGGGCGTAGGCGGCCCACCAGTTGCTCTTGTCTCCGTAGATCACCACGGTGGTGTCTCGGCCGATACCCCGTTCGCCCACGACCTGGGCGAAACGCTCGCCGTCGACGTAGTCCCGGATCACCTGGTCATTGAGGTCGCCCTGCCAGTCGACCTTGACTGCTCCGGGAATATGGCCGCTGTCGTAGAGCAGCACGTCCTCGTCCGACTCAAGGATGACCATCCCACCGCCGCCACTGCCGGTTCCGTCGCCCAGCTGAGCAGCAAGCCAGTCGGTGGAGACCAGGCGTCCGGGGTGGGCGTACTCCGAGAACTTGCTGTTCTCATCGCGGGCGACGGCCATGACGTGCACCTTCCGGTGGTCGGTTTGGGGCGGATCGGTGAGGTTGTTGGAAGCACCTCAGGTTTCCACCCGCCACGTCGTCAACGACAGGGTCCCCGGCAAGATTCCTGGGGTAACCAGGCTCAAATAGGACGAGGTGGTCAGGCGGCCCTTCCAGGGTGCTGACCGACCGCGAACAGCGAGAAGGCCCGGTTGCTACCGAGGTCCCCTCACGAGGTGAATGCCTGTGCATGGGTGAGTCATCTCGCCTTGGTCGCCGGGACTGTGGCGAAGACCTCACTGGGGTTGGACAACCAGGCCACGTGTCCAAGGGGCCAGATGACGGTGATGGCCCGACCCACGATCAGGCTCTCCGGAACGGAGCCCTTGGCCCCGCCTGTGTTGTGATCGTGGGTTCGGGAGTCGCCTGACTGGGAGCGGTGGTCGCCCATCACCCAAACCCGCCCGGGCGGGACGGTGATGTCGAAGTGCTCCTGGCTCGGGGTGTCGCCCGGGAAGAGGTACGGCTCGGTCAGCCGCACGCCATTCACCGCGAGGTGCTTGGTGTTGTCACAGCAGACCACGTGGTCTCCCGGCACACCGATGACCCGCTTGATGAGGTGATTGCCCTCGTCGCTGGGCAGCAGGCCGACAAAGGTCAAGGCCGCGTTGACAGCGCCTGGGAACGGGGAGCGCTTGACGGGGGCGGTGGCAGCCAGCCAGTGATCGGGGTCCACGAACACAATCACATCACCGCGTCTGAGGTCTATGGGCCCGGGGATCAGCTTGTTGACGATCACCCGATCACCCACGAGCAGGGTGTTCTCCATGGAGATCGAGGGGATGTAGAACGCCTGCATCAGCCAGGTCTTGACGATCAGCGACAACAACAGCGCCAAACCGATGACGATCACCGACTCGCGCAGCATTCGCGACACGGTGCGTAGCTGTTGCCGCACCACCTTGGCGGCACCCTGTGCGGTCGTCATCAAGTCGTGTCCCCAAGCCTCAGTGGTCATTATGCACGGTGCCGTGAAAGCGCCCGCTCAGTGCTGGTGCAGGTCCTCAACCGCTTCGATCGTGTCGGCCTCGCTCGCTCGCTTGTCGGGCCGGTGCCTGACCACGCGCGCGAAACGCAGTGCGAGCCCGCCGGGGTAGCGGGGAGAGGTCTGCACACCGTCGAAGGCGATCTCAACAACAACTTCGGGCCGCAGCTCGACCACGTAACCGTCCGTGCTGCCGACGGCATGCCTGGGCAGCTCGGAGGTCTGCCAGCGCAGCATCTCGTCCGTGAGCCCCTTGAACGTCTTGCCGAGCATGACGAACCCGTCCTCCGGACCGAACCGCCCCCGCGGGTCCCGGGCGCCAAGATGGATGTTGCTCAGCCAGCCGCTGCGACGGCCATTGCCGCGCTCGACGCCCAGGATCACCAGGTCCAGGGTGTGAACCGGCTTGACCTTGACCCAGCCTGCTCCACGACGGCCCATGGCGTATGTCGCGTCGTCGGCTTTGACCACAACCCCCTCGTGTCCTCGTGCCACGGCGTCAGCCGCGAAGGCGGTGGCCGCATCGAGCTGAAGGGTGTCGGCGACCGCGTCGACCTGGACTCGAGGCGTGAGGTGAGCGCAGGGAACAGCGCCCTCGAGTGCCTCGCGCCGGGCGCGGCTGGTTTGGTCGATCAGGTCGACCCCGTCAAGGTGCAGAAGGTCGAAGAAGTATGCCGTCAGGGGGGTCCTCATCCGGGCTAGCTCGGGGTCGACCCGGCTGGCAGCACGAGAACCGGTCTCCTGAAATGGTTTTGGTCGACCATCTGGGTGCAGCGCGATCAGCTCGCAGTCGAAGATCCCCTGCGAGACCGACAGCGAGCGGACGAGATCAACGACCTCGGGGACACGATCGGTGATGTCGTCCAGCGACCGGGTCAGGACGCGAACGTCGTCGCCCCGCTTGTGGATCTGGGCGCGGATGCCGTCGAGCTTCCACTCCACCCCGGCCGGCCCGGTCTTGGCCAGGGCCTGGGCGACGCTCTTGGCTGAGCTGGCGAGCATCGGGCTGACCCCCCTGCCGACGGTCAGGCGGAAGAGGTCGAGCGCGGCTGGACCGTCCACCAGAAGGGCCTGGGCGACGACTGCGAGGTCTCCCTGGGCGGCGACGGCACGGCGTACGTCCTCAAGGGCGGCGCCACCCGCCTGGGCCACGGCAGTCATGACCACAGACTCCAGCGCACCCTGGCGGAGCCCACCCCTCAGGAGCCCCAGGACGAGCACTCTCTCCTCGGCACCCAGTCTGCTGACCAGGTCGCGGAACAGCTCGGCGCGTTGGCGGGAGGAGCCGGCGCCGACCATCTCGCTGGCTCGTTGCATCACCATGTCGAGCTCTGAGAGGGAGACCCCGCCGGCATCGTCAGTGGAGGGCGGCTGCCAGAGTGCTGAGAGCTCGATCCCGGTGCGGCGCTGCCGCAGTGATCCGGACAGGTACCGCGTCGCCAACCCGATCTCGTCGGCGGGGGCAACCCCATCTGCCACCTGCCTGGCGCATCGACGGAGGAGGTCGGCGATCAACGTGACCTTGGTGTTGCGCGAGCTGGTCACCGAGACCTCGCTTGAAGTGCGCACGACATCGGCCAACATCATGATCCAATGTTGACAGTCAGCTCCGAGCGACGACAGGAGGATGCGCGTGGGAATCTTCGGCGGGGACAACCAGCCTGCGGGCGACAGGAAGGACGTGACCATGATCGGTGACAACACCGTCGACGGAGCAAACGTCGGTGCCGCAGCGCGGATGGTCGAACGCCTGATGGATGCCGGGATCGACGGCAGGGGTCGGTTCGACTCGGCACAGAAGATCGTGGACGTCGCCTTGGTCGGCAACTCCGGTGCTGAGCGGGCCATCGATGCTTTGGTCCGGTCACATCTGAGGCTGGCTGCAACGGGCGGTTTCGTCACAGGCGTGGGAGGATTTCTCGCCCTGCCGATCGCGTTACCCGCCAACGTCTTTGGGTTCTACATGGTTGCCACCAGGATGGTCGCTGGCATTGCTTCGGCCCGGGGCTACGACATTAGTCAGCCCGAGCTGCGTTCGGCCGTCCTGCTTGCGCTCGTTGGCGCCGACGCCGACGACCTTCTCAGGAAGGCCGGTTACGGCGGCTCCGGGGGGTTGGCCAACCTGGCGGTCCAAGGGCTACCGGGGCCGGTGCTGATCGCGGTCAACAAAGGCATAGGGTTCCGGCTGCTCAACCAGGTCGGGCGGAGGTCGCTGGGCCACTTCGGTAAGGCTGCCCCACTCGTTGGCGGAGTCATCGGCGCCGGATTGGACGGTTATCTGCTGAAGCGGATCGCCGATCATGCGCGTCGGGAGTTTCCTCCGACGGCGCGAACCGCCTACTGAAGGACCCGCCACCGACCTTCCCGAGAAGCGCCCAGCAGCTGATGTTGTACACAGGGGTGGTCCCTGCGTTCCTGCAGTCCACAGACACAAGCGGGAGTATGTCGCCACGCACCTTCGGGTTCCATGGTCAGAGCATGACGACAACGATCCACCTGAGCGGACCCGCCGAAGTGTTGGCCGTCCTGCCCTACCAGCTCGGCTTCCACCCACGGCGCAGTCTCGTCGCCGTGAGTCTGCTCGGTACGCGCCTGGGACTTGTCCAGCGAATCGACCTGCCAGCAACAAGGCACCTCTGCGACGCAGTGGGGGCAATGATGGCGCCGTTGCAGAAGGACAACCCGGCCTCCGTACTACTCATCGGGTTCGAGGAACGCGCAGGAGAGAGCCGGGCGATGCTCGATGAGATGGCGACGGCTTGTGAGACCGGCGGCGTCGAGGTGACCGAGCGCATCGTTGTCCGTGGCGGGCGCTGGTTTGTCCCGGACTGCCACAAGCGCTGCTGCCCACCGGAAGGGAGGGCGTTGCCGGCTCCGGGTGAGGTTGCCGCGGTCGCAGAGTTCGTCGGGCGTGGGATCTTTCCCCTTCAAGATCGCTCGGCGCTGGCTGACCAGCTCAAGCCCACTGGACCGCCGCTGGCTGGAGAGCTGTCATCGTGCGCGAACAAGTGGCTTGCCCGGCGCCGGGTTGCCCAGAGGACAGGCGAGGAGGGGCTCGATGAATGTCGTGCCACCGAGCTCGCCATCTGGGCGCGGGCCCTGGGGACAGAGGACGATCTCGAGTCGATCCGGGCTCTGCCAACGCGGGATCTGGCCATGCTTGGCGTGTCGCTCACCGACGTCGACCTGCGTGACGCGCTGATCGCGTGGCTGTGCCCGGGAACGCTGGCCCTGGAGCTGGTCGATCCTGTGTTGTTGTCCCTGATGAGAGAGGCTCTGGGCGAGCAGCCCTGGCGCCAGGGGCAGGCCTGGGACCTCGACCAGGTCTTTGCGCTGCAGCGGATCGAGCGGAGGCTGTGCGAGGTCTGCGCGTCGCTGTCGGATCCGTGGGCGGTGCCGGCACTGACCGTCCTGGCGACGTTCACGTGGTGGCGCGGAGAAGGCGCCCTCACCCGCGTCGCTCTCGATCGGGCGCTTGGGATCGACCCGCTCTATCGCCTGGCCAGGTTGCTCGAACAGATGGTGAACCTGGCCATCCGGCCCGGGAGGGCGTTGGCCTGAGAGCCCGCCGCAGGAGGACCTGACCACGGTATGGACGAAAACATTCCGATCGGAGCTGACAATCCGTATAGTTGACGCAGGTCACGAGTTCCAGCAGAAAGCCCCGGCTTGCTGGGCGGCAACCCTCCTCCGCGGTGGGGTGCCCCGGGTGATGACCCGGCCGACTCTGACCAGGGTCGGCAAGCGCGGGCCCTGACCAAGACGGTGGGGCCCAGATCCTCCGGGAGATGAGCGTGACCGTCACCTCAGACCAAAAGCAGCTGCGAGCCGTGACACCGTCAATCCAGCCCAAGCCGATGGGTGAGTCGGCAGCGTGGCCAACCGGAGCATGGCGCGAGGGGTCAGCGGAGGGCTCGCGAAAGAGCGTGGACATCGGCGGCCTCCGACTGGAGGCCGGGGGGTCACTTCCACAGGTGCGAGTCGCCTATGAGACATGGGGCAGGCTCAACGCCGCACGGGACAACGCGGTGCTGGTCGAGCATGCCCTGACCGGCGACAGCCACGTTTCTGGTGAAGCCGGTGCCGGACACCCGACCCCGGGCTGGTGGCACGGGCTGATCGGTCCCGGGCGCCCGCTGGACACCGATCGATGGTTCGTCCTGGCCAGCAATGTTCTCGGAGGCTGTCAGGGCACGACCGGTCCGTCATCGCACGCACCGGACGGGCGTCCGTGGGGGAGCCGGTTCCCCTTCGTGACGATTCGCGACCAGGTTGCCGCTGAAGCCGCCTTGGCCGACCAGCTCGGGATCTCAGCCTGGGCGGCGGTTCTTGGTGGGTCGATGGGTGGCATGCGCTCCCTGGAATGGGCAGTGACCTACCCGGACAGGGTTCGCCGCTGCATCGTCCTGGCCTGCTCCGCCTACGCGTCCGCCGAGCAGATCGCCTGGTGCCAGCCTCAGCTCCTGGCCATCCGCCAGGACACCAACTTCGCAGGGGGTGACTACTACGACCAGCCTGCAGGTCCCGACCTGGGTCTGGGGCTGGCCCGCAGGATCGCCCACGTGACCTACCGCAGTGAGCTCGAGCTGGACTCCCGCTTCGGACGGGAGGCCCAGGGTGAGGAGCAGCCACTCGGGGGGGGTGGGCGGTACGCAGTGGAGAGCTACCTCGACCGCCATGCCGACAAGCTTGCCGTTCGATTCGACGCCAATTCCTACCTTGTCCTCACCGAGTCGATGAACTCCCATGACGTGGGTCGGGGACGCGGTGGGGTACAGGAGGCGCTGGAGCGGGTCACAGCCGACCTCGTCGTTGTGGGCGTCGACTCCGACCGCCTTTATCCGCTGAGGTTGTCTCACGAGCTCGCCCAGGCCAGCGCCAGCACAGATCCCGCCCATATCATCAGCTCGCAGCACGGTCACGACGGCTTCCTGATCGAGATCGGGCAGGTCGGCCAGGTCCTCCGAGAAACGATGTCTCGCACCCGATCGCGCTGACGACTGCGCGGCGGATATCCGATAGCGTCACTGTGCGGCAATGTCGCCGCGATGTGGTGACCTAGGAGGTTCCAGTGGCCGTTGTCGTGGGTTATGTGCCGACCAAGGAGGGCCGAGCCGCATTGCGCCGCGCCTCCGAGGAGTGCCTGCTGCGGCGTACCAAGTTGATCGTTATCAACTCCAGCCGGGGTGGCAAGGACTTTGACGCAACCGAAGCCCGCCGGTTCGAGGCTGAGCTCAGCGGGATCCAGACCATGCTCGACGAAGCGGGGGTGGAGCACGAGGTCCGCCAGCTCGTGCGCGGCAAGGA
>JBDTYK010000008.1:0-27134 GCA_040005715.1 Actinomycetota bacterium
GGGTTGAGAACCAACAGCGGGGGGGTATCCGGTGATTCGCCGCCCGCCGGCCTCAGCTGCTGGCAGGCAGCCGAGCGACCAGGGTCTGGAGTTGACCGGCTGATCGCGCGGAGCTGCTACTTCTGCTTATCGGCGGCAAGTGCGTCGCTGATGTGTGTTTCAGTCCTCGCCTTGTCGACGCCGAGCCCCGCGAGCACGCCGGTGCCGTCTTCGAGCTCGAGCAGCGCGAGCAGGAGGTGCTCGGTTCCGATGTAGTTGTGGCCCATCTGGAGTGCCTCCCTGAAGGTGAGCTCCAGCGCCTTCTTGGCGCGCGAGTCGTAGGGGATGAGTTCCGGCAGCTCGGCTGAAGCTGGTGGCAGCACAGCCGCCACGGTCGTCCGGACCTTCTCCAAAGACACGCCCTGCGCAACGATGGCCTGCGCGGCGAGGGCGTCCGGCTCGCTCAACAGCCCCAGCACGAGGTGTTCCGGGCGGATGTGGTCATGGTGTGCCGCACGGGCCTCATTCTGCGCCGCGACCACGACGTTCCTGGCCCGCTTGGTGAACCGGCTGAATCCCTGGTTCGGATCGAGGTCAGCCGATTCGCCGCTCTTGGAGACGAACCGCTTCTGAGCGGCTTGCTTGCTGACCCCCATGCTCCTGCCGATCTCCGTCCAGGATGCCCCTGAGCGTCGGGCCTGGTCGACGAAATGGCCGATCAGGTGGTCGGCGATGTCGCCGAGATGGTCCGCCGCGATCACCGCGTCGGAAAGCCGGTCGAGAGCCTCGGAGTGCCCCTTGGTGATGGCGTCGATCAGGTCATCGAGTCTGACGGGATTGTTCATGCGTCAACCATAGGTTGACGCATGAACAAACGTCAACCGATGGTTGACGAAGGCTTCGGACTACGTCTTGGAGGGTCCAGAGACAGAAGACGGCGTCGGGCGGGGGGAGATTGGACCCCAAGAGACAGTGTTACCGACGAACGAGGACCTGATCATGGCCTGGTCACCGGTCGTCCCTCCGGAGAACGTCGCCTTTTGGAAGCTCGTGTGCTTGGCAGCGAAGGTGGCCTCCCGGAAGTCGGTCGCCTTTCCGCAGAACTTCGCACCGTCAAACCGGGTCACACCTCCGAAGAAGGTCGCACCGTCGAACCGGGTCACACCGGCGGAGAAGGTCACCTGGTCAAAGCCTGTGTACTGCCCGGCAAAGGTGGCCATGTCGAAGTTGGTGTACCACCCGCCGAACGTCGCCGCGTCGAAGAGAGCGCACCTCCCGGAGAAGGTCGCACCGTCGAAGATGGTGTGCCATCCGCTGAAGGTTGTCCCCGCGAAGAAGGCGTATTTCCCACAGAAGGTCGCCCCGTCGAACCGGGCAACCCCTCCGGAGAACGTGGCACCATCGAAAAGTGTGACCTCCCCGGAGAAGGTCGCCCTGGCGAACCTGGTGACCCCTCCGGAGAACGTGGCCCCCGAGAAGCAGGTGCGCGCACCTGAGAACGTGGTGTCCGCGAAGTCCGCGTCATTCAACACAGCGCCGCTCAGATCGAAGTCAAGGCTGGCCCAGCTGACCTCCGCCTGGTCGCGCAGATGCGCCGAGATCACCCCAACGATCTCGTTGCGGACGTCGCTCTCGCCGAAGCCCGAGTCGGGTCGAGCCTCCCGGCGGAGGTAGGAGCAAAGGGCATTGACGCACAGCTGACGCTCCTCAGGCCAGTCGTCAGCCACCCGGGCCATCGCTGACACACCGGCGAGTCGAACCGTCGCCACGTCGTGACCCAGCTGCCCGACGGCGGCAGCGAACCTCTGGTCGGGGCTCTGGACGCCCGCCGGTTCCGCGACTTCTGCCCCGGGAAGCAGTCGTCGGATCGTCGCATTCCACACGCGACCGAAGGTCGTCGTCGACCAGTTCCACACTCTTGAGGCAAGTGCGACCACGGCCTCTAGGGCACGGCTGCTCCGCGGTGCGCGAACCCATACCAGTGCCACGGTCTAACTATGACTGAACAACCCTCGAACTGGTGCAGAACGGTTGATTCCGGGGGCGAGCCGGTCCCGGGTTGGCGCGGCCCAGCCTGGACTCCCTGTCGTCCCTCTGGCATACATGATCAGCAACCGTGGCCGACGAGGCTGCCAGACACCCGAGGCTACGGACGAAGCGGAAGCCTGGTTGACAGTGAGGTGAAGCAAGTGGAGCCGAGAGGCCCTAGATGTTCCTGGTCAGCTGGGCAGCTTTGGCGTCCCTGCGCGCACGTGCGTGCTTGCCGGCCTTGGTTGCATGTCCGCGCTTGGCCCTATCCTGTGAGGTGCCATCAGCACGCTCAGGTGCGGGAGGTGTCAGTCTGCGTCGCGAGGAAGCCGCCGTAACCACGGGGTACGCCGAAGCGGCGTCAACAAACATCGCCGCCGGCGTGATCGAAGTAACGGACGATGCCCCTGAGGCATCCTGGGTCGAGACCACAGCGACCACCCGTACGGGGGGGGTGCGGACCGCGCTTCTGGTCGAGGGTGTGTTCAGCACCGCCGACACCACCGTCACACCTTGTTCGCGCCCTGGCCGAGCTGGCTGATGTACAGAGGCAGCTCCGGCGGCAGACCCGGGGCGGGATGGCTTGGTCGCTTCACTCGCCTGGCCACCGGGCGTCGTGGTGACGGGCGTCGTGGTGACGGGCGTCGTGGTGATGGGCGTCGTGGTGACGGGCGTCGTGGTGACGGGCGTCGTGGTGACGGGCGTGGCGACAGCCGGTGGCGCTGCCCCGAACCCGAGGAATGGGGAGGCGCCAGCTGGCCACTGCGGCACTGCCATGATGCGCGCGCCGTTCTGGGCTGACGGCCCCCGGACAGCGCCCAGCTCGGACACCCCGATCAGGGTTGTCGCCAGGATGGCCACCGTGCCCAGCGCCGCCACCCCAAAGGTGGCCGGAAAGGTCGCCGTTGGACGAGGCCTGACAACGAGCTCCCGGAACGGTCTTGGTGGGCCTACCAAGCCGCGGAAATCCATATACGTACCTTAGTTCGCGTTTCGGACTCCGGTACCCAGAACGGGGATATTTCGTGAATATAGCCATAACGTGTCGCTCTGGGCAGGTAACCACACGATGATGCGCCCCCAAAGCGTCAGCTGGCTCAGCGCCCGACGGGGGGTGCTGCATGCAGAACCACTTCATCGGCGCCTTCGCGCCGCGAGCTCCAGCCGCCCTGATGTGGACTCAGCGCTTCCCGGTTCTGGGGGCAGGAGCTGCGAAGACCAGCTCGGCTCTGACCTCGTTGGCGCCCGCGATCGTGCGGATGGCGCTCTGGTAGGCCGAGAGCTGCGGAGCGTAGTGGGCCTGTTTGGCGGAGAGGTCCTCTGCGAGGTCGACCCGGTCGGTCTTGTAGTCGACCACGACCATCATCCCGTCAGGGGCCTGCGCGAGGAGGTCGATATAGCCCTCGACGTAGCGTTCGCCGTCGCGGACGATGACGTAGACCTCCCGCCAGGCACGGCCCGAGTGGCCCGCCTGGAGCACCACGTCGGCTCCAAGCGCGGTACTGGCACGACCCGCAACGTCATTGACCAGGGCGGGGATCTCGGACTCTGTGCAGGCGAGCTCGGCGAGGCGGATGATCTCGGGCTCGGTCGGGTTCGCCAGGTCCACGAGCTCCAGCACGCGGTGGACGGCTGTCCCGATCGCAGCACCTTTGCTGGATCCGCGGCGTGGGTACTGACGCGCGTCCAGCCCTGCGGCTGCCGCGATTTCGTCGCGCGTCGCCGCGCCTGCTTCGTCGGGGAAATTGTCGTCTGCGGCCAGAACCTGCGCAGCCTTGACGAGAGCAGTGGGGCTGGTCGCGACCCGCAAGCCGACGGCAGTCAACAGGGCCTCGCGGGCTCTTGCGAACTCGGCACGGTCGGGCGCAGAGCCGGGCATCATGGCGTTGCCGGGGCTCACCATGAGCTCGGCCGGGGCCGACCCGGCCGAGCCTGCGGGCGACATCGCATCAACCACCGCAAGGCCGCTCGCTGACAGCAGGTCCCACACCTTCTGGGCGTGCGACTTGGCGCCCTGGTTCGGTGGCTTGTGATAGCAGCCCAGCACGAGGTAGTCCATCGCGCGGGTCAGCGCGACGTAGAGCAGGCGGGTTGCCTCCAGCTTGGACTCCTGGTCATCCATCTTGTTCGCGTCGAAGTATCCCTGGGTCTCCAGCGCGCCCGCCTTGAGCCGGATCTGGGGCTGCCCGCACCCGTCCCACACAAGGTTGGAGGGCCGGCCGCTGGTCGATGCCAGCCCGGCCACAATGGTGATCGGGAACTCCAGCCCCTTCGATCCGTGGACGGTCAGGATCCGCACCGCGTCATCGTCGCTCTCGGGGACGACCGTCTCCAGCACGTCGGCTTCGTTCTCGATCTGGCGTGCAGCCCAGTCGACGAAGCCGCCAAGTCCGGAACCGCCGGCATCACACCAGGCCCGCGACTGGTCGACCAGGAACCTCATCCGGCGCCAGTGGTCGCGAGGTCGCTTCGTCGTCGCCGTGAGCTCGATCAGCCGCAGCTCACGCACCAGTGACTCCACAAGCTCGTTCACCGGCATCCACCAGCGAGCCTCATGCCATCGTCTAAGCTCCGAAAGACCAGCAGCGACAGGGTGTTCGACCGGAAGTGACGCAGGCGCCTCGGCCATGAAGCTCCAACGCCCACCGGACGCGCGCCACTCCAGCAGCGCCGCGTCGGTGCATGCCAGCCCGGCGTGTCGCAGGGCCGCAAGGACGGCGACCTCGTCGGACGGATTGTCGATCGCCTGCAGCAGGGTCACCAGGTCGCCGACTGCGTCCGTGGCCCAGACCAGCGAACGACTCTCGACCCGATACGGCACGTCACGTGCCTGGAGTGCGCGTTCGAGTGAGCCAAGCGATGTGCGGGTGGGCAGGAGGATGGCCACGTCGCCGTACGACGCCTTGCGTGGGTCCTTGGCACCGACCACCCAGCCCTGCGCCTTCGCACGAACGATGAGGTCGGCGATGTGCTGCGCCTCCGTCGTCCGAATCGTTGCCATGTCGGCGTCCTGGGGTCCGCCGAGCAGCTGCACCGGAGCTGGAGGTGTGGAACCTGGCCCGGAGGGGTCGTTCGCCGACCTGACCTCGCGATAGGTCTGCAGTGGGGAGTAGTCGATGCCCGAGTCGGCGTCGTCGCCGATGAGCGATCCAAAAACGGTGTTCGCGGCGTCGATGACTCCCGGGACGCTGCGGAAGTTGACACTCAGCGCCGTCTGCCCTTTGGAATACTGGGTTCCGACCGCACGGAACGTCTCGATGTCGGCCCGGCGAAAGCGGAAGATCGACTGCTTGGCGTCGCCGACGAAGAAGAGTCGGCCCGCCTCGACCTCTACGCAGTCCCAGCCCTTGGCACCCTGCGCAGGCGGTGCGAGCTCGCCGACCGATCCGGCCAGCAGATGCACGATCTCGACCTGGAGAGGGTCGGTGTCCTGGAACTCGTCCACCATGATGACCGGCCAGGTGTGGTGCAGGCGCTGGCGAACCAAGGGGTTGTCGCGCAACACATCTCGGGCAAACACGAGCAGGTCATGGAAGTCCAGGGAGCCCTCGGAACGGCGACGCCCCGCCTCGAGCAGCACCCAGTCCTGGACCCTGGCGGCAAGCGTCTCGGTCACTGCCGCACCGACGTCATGAAGAAGCCTGAGCCGCGCGCTCTCTGCCTCAGCCAACGCAGCCACCACGTCCGCCTTGCTGAGACCGGCTTTGGCCCAGGCGGTCGCCTGACCGCCCTTGGAGCCGAGCTTCTGCGCGAGCAGCTCGAGGACGTCCATGGAGTCCGTGGCCCGCCCGAGCGCATCGACCATCGCGGTGGTGGGTCCCTCGAGCCAAGCCGTCAGGTTGTCGCCAGATGGCCACCGGCCACGGTCCTTGAGTGCCTCTCGAAGAGGCGCGATCAGCGCATGGCTGTCGACCCGTGGAAGCGGGCACACCTGCAGAGGGCGGCCGGTGAACCGGTCCCACGACTGCGAGATGGCGCCGGCGATGTCGTGAAGACTGGGCAGGATGCGTGGGTCAATGGTCAGACCGGCGAGCAGCTGCGGGCGTACCGCAAGGTCCTCGAGCAGCTCATCGAGAAAACCACGCCAGGCGTCGTCGGCGCTGACCGAGGTAGTCATGGCATCCGCGACAGCGAAGCCTGGCGGCAGCCCTGCCTCGACCGGGGCTTCGCCCAGTATGCGAGCGGAGAAACCGTGCAGCGTCATGATGACGGCGTCCTCGAGCGACCCGAGGGCGACCAGGCACCGCTCACGCTGAACCGCGTCATACGGCTGCTCGAGATGGGCACCTCGGCTGGCCGCCTCCAGACCTTCCCTGATACGACTGCGCAGCTCGGCAGCGGCGTTCTCCGTGAAGGTGATCGAGGCCAGGTCGCCGATCTGGCTGAGGTGACCGGTCGCCACCATGTGCACCACCCGCGCTACCAGGGAGGTGGTCTTGCCAGTACCCGCACCCGCCTCGACGAACAAGGTCTCGTCATGGGAGGTGCGGATCCGTTCGCGTTCGCGATGGTCCGCGGGCTCGATCATGAGGGCACCTGCTGTTCGCTGGGTTGTTGGAGGCCTTGTGGGTCAGCGATGTCGGCGTACGGGCGGACCGCGGGATTCGCGCGCATGCCACGCCACTGCTCGAGTCTGGTCGAGGGACACACGCGGTCGTACGGGCAGTAGGAGCACGCCTCCCACGTGTCGCGGGGGTAGGACTGCTCCGTGCCGGGATTTGCCGGATAGATGCCTTCACGGATGCCGCGGACGACCACGTCCAGAACGCTCAGCAGTCGGGTCGCCTGCGTGTCGTCGACGATGCCACCGCGGTGCAGGGCTCCCTGCTCCACGAACCAGAAGTACGCGTCGACCTGCGCCTGCGGGCGCTCGGACACGGCCCGCGCCGCCAGGGCGTAGAGGACGAGCTGCAGCTTGCGACCGCGGTCGATCAGGTCGACGTCAGGCTCGACCTTGCCCAGCTTGGGGATCTCGTCGTAGCCGTAGGCCTTGCCGGTCTTGTAGTCGGTGACGATCAGCTCCCCGGATGCCGTCGCGTCAACGCGGTCGATGTAACCCGCAAACGGAACTCGCCCCTGTGTCGGAAGGTCGATGACAAGCGGGTCGGCACCGTCACGACCGAAGGCCGCCTCGACGCGGATGGGCCAGGACCGACGGCTGGCGCGCAGCAGGCTGTCGGTGTCCAGGATGCGTCGCAGCCCGCGTCGCAGCCGCGACAGCTGGGCCGCCCAGATCACCTCACGGCCGGTCAGCCCACGCGCTTCAAGCAGACGCGCCTCGGCCTCGAGGAGCTCAACCGCGACGGCGAGATCGTCTGTGGTCCATGGAGTTTCGGGCTCGATACCGGGGGAGTCGGGATCTCCGAGGTGGCCCCCGAAGACCTGCTCAAGCACCTTGTGGACCAATGTCCCCTTGTCCCGAGCGTCGATGCTGTCCGCGCTGGCACGATCCTCCAGGTCATGGATCCCCAGGACACGACGGAAGAAGTGGCTGGTGGGACAGATGGCCCAGTCCTGCAGTGAGGTTGCCGACATGCCCGCCTCAACCCGCTCACGCAAGCCGGCGGGCAGCGGCCCCGCGTGGCCGGTCCAAGGGCCGAAGTCGCCCTTGGCTCGTGACCTGTTGGCCGCGATGCCACGCTGAAGTCGCGGGTCACCGGCGGCGAGGGCATCGAGGCCTCCGGCCATCGCCACAGAGACGTCGAGCTCGTGCCCGGACCCGAACGTGGTCGTCTGAGCCAGTGAGGCCACGAACGACGGGTATGCCATGAGCCAGGGTCGGTCGAGCGTGTCGACGTCTCCGGCTCCCACGAGATCGCCGGCGTTAAGGCGGGTTGCCTGCTCCAGGAACCATGGGGCCGCGAAAAGCCTTCTCTGCGATCGGGTGTCGGCTCGTGGGTAGCTCAGCTGAACCTCTGGTGCGCAGTGCAGCACCGCCAGCCACCGCACGCGCTCGTCACGTCGTCGTGCCGTCACGGTGCGTAGCTCGGGACTGATCAGGGTGCGGTCGGCATCGCGCAGGATCACGTGCTCTCGTGTCCGGGGAGGGAAGGAGTCCTGGGTCATGCCAACGACGAAGAGCAGGTCGAGATCGCTGCCAACGAACTGGCTGAACGGCCCCACCAGGACTCCGCGGCCCAACGTCGTGCCGCTGGACACCGACCGGTCCAGCTCGCCACGCAGCGCGTCGACAATGGTTGACGGAGACGGGGCCTCCACGGACAGGTCCAGCTCGGCCAGGGCGGCCACAGACGCCAGCACCGCGTCATACGAGCTCTGTTCGATCGCCACCTCGGAGGCCAGCGACGGGTCGCTGCTGGTCCACCCGTCGACTTTGGAGCGCGTCCCCAGCACGAGGGTCACGCCGGCCGCCAGCGACTCGGCCACACCTGCCCACGACGTCGAGTGGATGACCAGCGAGCCGGCGGCCGCTGCCGAGGAGACGAACGTCGCGAGGGCGCGCGTTCCGGCAGCCCGGCGGTGATGGCTCTCGCGGCGGTCGGTCTTGTCGGCGGTCAGCTCGTCGGCCCGTCGCTCCTGGTCAGCGGCATGGCGCTCGAGCCGATCGGCCCAGGTCGCTGCCCCACGAGCAACCCCCGCCTCTCGGGACAGGCGGTCCCACCAGCTCGCTGGCAGGTGGTGGCCCTCCGCGTCGACCAGTGGCCCTTCGGAGATCCATCGGATCACGTCAGAACGGGGAAAGTCGCGCAGCGCCAGCTCCAGCAGGCCAAGGGCGACTCGGCCGGCGATCGTCTGGTCAAGGGTGCGCTGGCTGGGGACATGGTGGGGCACGCCGGCAACCTTCAGCTGCTCCCGAAGCAGCCGTACATAGGGAGTGCTGCTTCGGTAGGCGATCCCGATCCGTTCGGGGCGGCAGCTTGGTTCGGCCAGAGCTGCGAGCACCCTGCGGACGACCAGGCGGACCTCCTCCTCGGCATCGGGCGCGATGGTCAGGTGCAGGTCCGCGGATGCCGGCTCGCCGGGCGTTGCGCGTCCCTTGCCGATCGAGTCGACGAGCCACCCGCTGGTCTCATCGGGTGAGCCGGTGAGAACGGCGCTGAGTCGGTCACGGTCAAGGAGTGCGCGCAGGAAGACGCTCTCGGCGGCGGTGAGCCGGCTGGGGGAGTAGAGGATGACCTGCGTCTGGGGTGCGCTGCCTGCATCGATGGCCTCGATCGCGAGCGCGAGCATCTCTGCCGGAGCAACCAGGTGGCCAACGCGGGCGCGGTAGTCGGCGAACAGGTCCAGGGCCTCGACCCCGTGGGCTGACAGTGACTTCCGGTCGACACCGGCAGGGTCCAGCTGGACCTCGTCGAGCTCGGCCATCAGGGCGTCCAGCAGGCTGAACGTGGCCCGGTGCCTGGCCGCCTTCGCCAAAGCGCCTTGCGCACCGGCGACGGTGGCACGAACGGCCTGGGTCCGGACCGCGGCGGTGAGCGGGCGCGATACCGAGTATCCGGTGAGAGCGAGATGGCGGGCCGCCAGACGCTCGGCCACCTGAGGCAGGGCGCTGAATCTCACGTTGGCAAGGCCGGTCGCACCAGCGACGGCCCGCCGGACGGTGACTCCGGCGACACCGGTCGGGACGATGACGTCGACCGGGGCGAGCGGATCACCCCCGCGCACGTCGTGGAGGACGGCGCGTAGAGCTTCGAGAGCAGCGGCCCCCGGCTGACTGAACAGGATTTGACCCACGACAGGCACCGTACTGGCTGCCGCCGACAGCGCCGCCGCCGGCGGTTAAGGGGGCTGCCTATCCGGCGATGGTCGCGAGCAGCCCCGGTTGCGACCGGCTCGCAGTCTCTGCGACGCCTCGCTCGGTCACGACGATGCTGATCAGGTCGTGTGGCGTGACGTCGAAGGCCGGGTTGAAGCCCCTGGCTCCCTCTGGGGCCGTTCGCACGCCACCCAGGCTGAGCACCTCTTCCTCGTCCCGTTCCTCGATGACGATGTCATCACCGCTCCTGACGGACAGGTCGACCGTGGAGGACGGCGCCGCGACGACGAAGGGGATTCCGGCTCGCTGGCAGGCCAGCGCAAGGCTCACCGACCCAACCTTGTTCGCCGTATCACCGTTGGCAGCGATTCGGTCGGCCCCGATGATCGCGACGTCGACCAGGCCCCGCAAGATGGTGCTTGCCGCGGCGCTGTCAGCCTGCACGACATGCTCGATCCCATCGTGCATGAGCTCCCAGCTGGTCAGCCGAGCACCTTGCAGCAGCGGTCGTGTCTCGTCGGCATAGACCAGGCCAAGGCGCCCACGCTTGTGCAGCTCGTGGATGACCCCGTATGCCGTGCCCCAGGCGCTGGTGGCCAGCGCCCCCGAGTTGCAGTGGGTGACGACCCGGACCTTGTCGGTGGCCACATGAGCGAGGATCCAGTCGGCGCCATGCCTGGAGAGCTGGCGGTTTGCGGCCTCATCGTCGGCCACGACCTGGCGTGCCAGTCGCAGGACGGTCACGATCCCGGAAGCAACCGAGCCTCTGACCTGGTTCACGCCCCACGCCAGGTTGACCGCTGTGGGCCGGGCGTCACGGATCCTGTCGATCTGGCTCTCGAGCCGTGCGCCGTCCCAGTGCTCGTCTTCGGCCTGGACCATGGCAAGCGCGACGCCCAGGGCCCCGGTCGATCCCAGGGCGGGAGCACCACGAACCACCAGGTTCCGGATCGACTCGACCAGGACGTCGACCGTCGTGACGTCGAGGTAATGCTCGGCGCCAGGCAACAGGGTCTGGTCGATGAGCCTGATCATCGGCCTCGGATCGTCCAGCCACTCAATTGCGAGCACCATCGAGTCTCTTCCTTCGCAGCAGAGGAGGATGCAGGTACCAGAAGATGCGCCTCCTGCCCTGCAGTGTGTCGTATGACGTATGTGCGGGAAAGGAGACTCCAATGCTGATGGAGAAGGAACGCGAGCTGATCGTCGGGTACGGACTGCGAATGCTCAAGGAGGGGCTGACGGTTGGAACCTCGGGCAATCTCAGTGTGCGCGTCGGCGACAACATCGCCATCACGCCCAGCGGCGTCGACTACGAGATGATTCGAGCGCAGGACATCTGCGTCATCCGCCTTGACGGCCAGCACGTGGACGGGCCGGACAACCCGTCCACGGAGGTGCCGATGCACACCGTCGTCTATCAGAGCACCGACGCGCTCGCGGTCGTGCACACCCACCCGGTCTATGCCACGGTGCTCGGAACCCTGGTCGACGAGATACCGCCGATCCACTACATGCTGGCTCTCCTGGGAGGGCCGGTGCGAGTCGCACCGTATGCACCGTTTGGCACCAGCGAGCTGGCCCAGAACTGCGATGCGGCCATGAAGGACCGGTATGGCGTCCTGCTGGCCAACCATGGAGCCACCACCTACGGTGACACTCTCGCGAGGGCGTACTCCCGAAGCATCTACCTTGAGTGGTTGTGCCGAATCTACTGTGAGGCCAAGGCCCTTGGCTCGCCCCGGTTGCTCACCGCAGCTGAGTTTGCCGCGGCCGCAGGGCCGGTCAGCCAGTACGGAAGCCAGCATTGAGCAGCTGAGCCGCCTTCTCGGGCCCTTCGAGGACTCGCATCCACGCCGGAAAGCAAGCCACCGGCGCGAACCTACGACTCCGCAAGCTACGCTGGAGTAAGTTACTGGCCAGTATCAAACGAGGAGGCGCCATGATCGAAGAGGGCGCTCAGGCGGCGATACTGAACGGCCTCGAGTACTGGTACCAGGACAGCGGTGAAGGTCCAGCTGTCCTCTTCATCCACGGACTGACTGGCTCACACCGGAACTGGGCTCATCTGGTCGAGACGCTGAAGGCCGAACACCGGGTTCTTGCTCCCGACCTGTTCGGCCACGGCGCTTCGGCAAAGCCGATGGGTGACTACTCGCTGGGGGCCCACGCAGCCACCCTGCGGGATCTGCTGGATCGACTGGGCATCGATCGGGTGACTCTGGTTGGGCATTCCTTCGGTGGCGGCATCGCCATGCAGTTCTGCTACCTGTTTCCCGAGCGGGTCGAGCGTCTCGTGCTTGTCTCCAGCGGTGGACTGGGGCGCTCGGTGAGTCCGCTGCTGCGTTCGGCGACCCTGCCGGGCGCGGAATGGGTCCTGCCGCTGGTCGCATCTGGCTGGGTGTGCGGGAAGGTCGAAGGCGTCGGACGGCTCCTTGCCACGGTGGGCTGGAGGCCAAGCCCGGACGTGACCGAGGCATGGCGCGGTTTCACCTCCCTCGCCGACGCGGACAGTCGACGCGCATTTCTGGCCACCACCCGCTCCGTCATCGATCCTGGCGGACAGACGGTGAACGCGAAGGACCACCTGCTGACCGCCATCACCATCCCCACGCTGATCGTCTGGGGAACCCAGGATCGGATGATTCCTGTCTGGCACGCGACCACCGCTCTCCAGGCCATCGCCGGAAGCAGGTTGGAGCTGTTCGAGGGAGCCGGGCACTTCCCACACCTGGACGACCCCGAACGGTTCGCTCAGCTGTTGGGCGATTTCACGGCGTGCTGAACAGTCCCCGGCCACGAGATGTGCAGGCTCGGCTGGGACGATAAGGCGCTGCCTGACCGTGTTCAGCCGTCGTCCCCTCTGATGGAGCCTGCGTGACCCTTCAGCTCACCACCGCCCAGGTCGATCGCGCCGCCGGCGTTCTGCTCGGCGTAGCCTGCGGTGACGCGCTAGGGGCCCCCTATGAGTTCGGCCCGCCCCTTCGCCCCGACATTGCCGTCACCATGAAGGGCGGCGGGTCCTTCGGCTGGTCGCCGGGGGAGTGGACCGACGACACCTCGATGGCCATCGCCATCGCCGAGCTGAGCGCGACCGGCGCGGATCTGCGGACCGAGGCAACCCAGGACCAGATCGTGGCCCGGTGGTCCGGGTGGGCTGCTACGGCCAAGGACGTCGGCGCCCAGACCAGTGCCGTGTTGAACGGTGGTCTGCGCGCCGCAGCCTCTCGTGGCGAGAGCGCACCGACGGGCGCCGATGTGGCCCTGGCCTCAGCCCGGCACCATGCCCGCACCGGCCGATCGGCGGGCAACGGCTCACTCATGCGGACCGCACCCATCGCCTTGGCCTATCTGGACGACCCGAGGGCTCTGGTTCATGCCGCCTACGAGATCAGCGCGCTGACCCATCATGATCCCGAGGCAGGCGAGGCCTGCGCCCTGTGGTGCCTGGCCATCCGGCATGCGGTTCTGGAAGGGACCCTTGACCTTCGTCGCGGCCTGAGGCGCCTGCCCGAGGGGCGTGCCCGGGTCTGGGCCGCTCGCCTGGATCATGCCGAAGACTGCGGACCGGCCGACTTCCCGCACAACGGGTGGGTCGTGCAAGCCGTGCAGGGGGCGTGGTCTGCGATCACGACGACGGCTACCGCCGGCTCGGAAGACCTCTCGTCCGCGTCATCGACCGCGAGGCCAGCACATTTCCGCTGCGCCCTCGAGGCAGCGGTTCGCGGCGGTTACGACACAGACACGGTCGCCGCCATTGCCGGTGCGCTGGTGGGTGCCGCGTATGGCGCGTCCGCGGTTCCGGCCGAGTGGCGCCGACAGATCCACGGCTGGCCCGGCCTGCGCGCACGCGACCTGGTCGCCCTGGGGGTGATGACCGCGCGCCGCGGTCGCCCCGACTCTGCGGGCTGGCCGACCAGCGCGAAGCTGGACTACTCGACATACAAGGACACGGCAGTGCTTGCCCGCCACCCGAACGACGAGGGTGTTTGGCTCGGAGGCGTCGACGCACTCGAGAGCCTCCCTGACGGGGTGGACGCCGTGGTGTCGCTCTGCCGACTGGGAACCGCACAGGTTCCGGCAGCCGGTGTAGCCCCCGGCGATCATCTTGAGGTGTGGCTGGTCGACGAGCCCGACTGGCACCACAACCCGAACCTCGACTTTGTCCTGACCGACGCCGTCGCAGCCGTCAGGGCGCTGCGGGCCGAGGGCAAGAGGGTCCTGCTGCACTGCGTCCAGGCTCAGTCCCGGACTCCTGCGCTGGCTGCCCTGTATGGCGCGGCGCTCACCGGCCGCACGCCCACCGACGCCCTCGCCGACATCGTGGAGGTTCTGCCGGAGGCCAACCCCAACAGCGGTCTGCGGGCAGCCCTGAAACGGCTCGAATGAGGGCTCAACGCTCGAGGCGGAGGTCTTTGCCGATCTGGGTCCGCGAGCCTGCCTAACGTTCCGGAAGCATGCCGGCCGGCTCGCTGATGTGGCTACGGGACATCGAAGGCGTCGACGTCGAGGTTGGCGGAGGTGAGGCCGTGGGCGGTGCCGTTGAAGTAGACCGACCAGGTGCCGTTGTTGTTGTAGATGACGTCCTCGTCCTGGACCGCTCCCAGGACTGGGACGTTGGTGGTGTCGGCGCTGAAGGACAGGTAGAAGTGGGTGGCGTCTACCCGAACGAAGCCGTCGACGTTGGCGGCTGCGGGCAGGTTGTAGGGCGCGGCGCTGGCGTCGATCACCCGGGTGAAGGGTGTGGCGCCGGTGGCTCCGTAGGCCCAGCTGTAGATGTCGGCGTCGTCCGCGGCACCACCTACCCCGGTGGGGTTGGTGTTGCCCAGGGTGGAGAAGTACAGGGTTCCACCTGTTCCGTTTGTGGCACCGATGACGCTGATCGCGTCCAGGTCCTGGTTGCCCGCGGTCAGTCCCCGGGCGGTGCCGTCGAAGTACAGCGACCAGACGCCGTTGTTGTAGTAGACGACGTCCTCGTCCTGGACCGCTCCCAGGCCGGGCACGGTGGTGTTCGTGCCGCTGAAGGAGAGGTAGAAGTGGGTGGCGTCGACCCGGTCGTAGCCGTCCACGTTGGCGCCGGTCGGCAAGCCGTAGGGCGCGGCGCTGGCGTCGATGAAGCGGCTGAAGGCAGAGCCGCTCCAGTTGTAGATGTCGGCGCTGTTGGCGCTTCCGCCCACGCCAGGTGGGTTGGTGTTCCCCAAGGTGGAGAAGTACAGCGGTGCGGTCACGTTCAGCACGGTGCTGGAGCTCGCACTCCAGTTCCCGGCTGCGTCGCGTACCCGGACGTTGAGGATGTACGCGCCCTCGTTCCAGCTGCTGACGTTGACCGGGACCGTGAGGCTGTAGGGCCCGGTGCCGGTGACCGTCGTGATCGGGGTGCCGTTGCCGACGCCCGGGTCTGTGCCGCTGAACCATTCGCCGCCGGTGATGGCCGAAGCATCGGTTGCCGTCACCGACAGCGTCACAGAGGTGGCACCCTGGGTCGGGTTAGGTGATGCGCTGACCGCCGAGAGGATGGGCTTGGTCTTGTCGATCTGGAGCGTCGCGGTGGCCATCGATCCCCAGTTGCCGGCCGCGTCCTGGCTGTGGACCCAGACGATATGGGTGCCTTCTCCCAGTGCCCCAACGGTGGCCGCAGTAATCGTGGCCTCGATGCTCGCGATCGGCGACGCCAGGTTGACGGCCATCGACGTCCCCGATCCGTCTGTGCTGACGGTGTCGATGAAGTACTCGCCGGTTACGATGCCGGAGCCGCCGGTCGCGGTGTCGTCACCGGTGGCATTCAAGGCGACCTCGGCCGTTCCGTTGGTCAGGTTGGGGGTGAGCACGGGGGATGTGGTGGCTGGACCCGTGAGGTCGATCCCGATGGGCGTGCTGGTGGTGAGGGTGGCGGTGGTGGTTCTCGTGGTGGTCCCGCTGACGGCGGTGACCGTCAGGGGGTAGCTGCCGGCTGGCATTGTCGGTGTGGTCGTGATGGTCAGCTGGGAGGTGCTCACGCCCGCGGGCACGACCTGAGGGGTGAAGGTCCAGGTGGCCTGCTCCGCGGTGAGGCCCGACAGTGACAAGGAGACGTCGGCGGCGAATCCGTCGGTGGCAGCGACCGACGCGGTGTAGGTCGCTGCTTCACCGGCGGTGACACTGGCCTCGCCCGGAGTCAGGGTCACGGCGAAGTCAGGGAGTGGCTGCAGCCATTGGTGGGCGGCCAGGACGTCGAGCTTGCCGTTTCCGTAGATGGGGTCGGGGCCGGATGAGCCCAGGTCGTGGGCGGTAGCGATCAGTGCGGCCTGTTGCCGGTCGGGGGACAGCCCCGGGGTCGAACCCACCAGCAGGGCCAGCGCACCGGCCGCGTGAGGGGCGGACAGTGAGGTTCCCGAAAGTGTCTGGTAGAGGCCGTAGCGGTCGGTGGTGCGGATGTTGACCCCGGGTGCGACCAGGTCGGGGAAGATCCGGGTGCGGCCTCCGCACGTGGATGGTCCGCGGCTGCTCGACGAGTAGATCAGATCGGTGTTGTTCACCGCACCGACTGACAGGGCCTCTGGGTAGTTGGCCGGGCTGACGCTGGAGGATCCGCCCGAGCCGAAGTTTCCGGCGGCGAATACGGGCAGGATTCCGGCAGCGCGCAGCGCCTGAAGGTCTGGTTGGAAGGCCAGGTTGCATCCGGGACCTGAACCGATCGACCACGAGCCGTTGACGACCTGTGGGGCGTCCTGGGTGTTCGGGTCGCCGTCGGGGTCCAGCACCCACTGGAACGCCTGGTGGATCGCCGTGGTCGTCGAAGCGCCGCTGTTGTTGAAGATCTTGGCGGCGATCCACTTTGCTCCGGGCGCCATCCCGATCGAGGTGCCGACCGCGTCGCCGCCGACCATCACCCCGGTTATGGCGGTGCCGTGCCCGGTGAAGTCTGTGGGCGTGGGGTTTTGCCCGTAGGGGTCATACCAGCTGTTAGTGCCGCCCCGCCACCGGCTGGCCAGGTCCGGATGGGTTGCGTCTACGCCGCTGTCCAGGCTGGCTACCACCACACCTGCCCCCGTGTACCCCAGATCCCAGATGGCAGGGGCGAGCACCGAGGTCAGGTTCGGTTCGGGGGTTCCCGCGGAGGGCACCACGACCACCTTGTCAGGGGTGATGCTCACGACCTCGGCACGTGCGCCCAAAACCTTGATGACTTCGGCAGTGGCGGTGACCGAGATCGCGTTGGAGATCCACAGGGGCGTGGTTCTGGCGACCTTTCCCTGGGCAGTCCCGCTACGGAGGATGGCACGAATCGGCGCCTGGGAGGCATCCGCCTTGGCTTGCAGCGCTGTGATCGTGCCCTTCAGTCGAGCCGCGCGCGTAGCGCCCGGCACTGCCGCCAGGTTGGCACGCTCGCGCAAGGTCACGACCACGGTGGTCATGTCGCCCGGAGGCAGCGCGGAGAGGATCGCCTGGACTTCTGGGCCCAGGCCGCCAGTGTCGGCACTGGCGGCTCGGCCGGCGGACGCCGCCGCCACTGGGGTCAGCACGGTGACCAGTACGACGGCTACTACGCCCAACGCCAGGCTTCTCCTCATGGTCGGCTCCCTGCCTTCTGACGAACGACGGTGGTGGAAAGTGACGGGGGTCCATTTCGGCGGCGGCTGAAGCCGACCGCGCCAGCCAACGCGAGCAGCAGCAACGAGGCCAGCGTGGTGGTGACCGTCTCCAGCGGACGAGCGCCCTCGGGCCTTTCGGCAGCGACGTTCCATCCGACCTGCGTGACGGCCACGGGCATCTTGTCCCGTTGCAGGGCAAGTGAGGCCTTCCAGGCGCCGGGAGTGGGTTTGGCGGTCTCTGCCTCGAATCGGCCCGCCTCGATAGGTGCCAGTGACACCTTGGTGGTCGTCCCTCGGGGGCTGACCAAGAGGAGCTCGACCCCGCTGACGGGTGTCGGCGCCAGCTTGACGGTCGGTCGAGTCCGGACGATCAACCGGCTCTGGTCGGGCCCTGCGGGCACCTCCTCGAAGGTCACCATGAGTCCGTCGACATTGGCCGTGTGGAGGGTACTCGCTCGGGTGGTCGTGGCAACCTCTCGCGCCGTGGGCACTGAGGTGAGCAATGCGGCCGCGCCCGCAGCGACAACCAGCACGAGGACCTCAGCCGCCACTACCTTGCCAAATCGGGCCAACGGCAGCGGCGCCCACCCCGAACGTCGGCCCAGGATCCGTCCGACCCGAGCGGCCAGGCGGGGGTTGACGAGCATGGTGTTGATCCCGGCCAGGGCCAGGGCCACGACCATCAGAACCGTCTTGGCGGTAACGGCGGCGCCGTAGACGGTTGAGGTGATCGCGCCCAGGTCTGGGATGTGGCGACCCGACTCATAGAGCCCGCTCGCCAGCAGGACGACGGTCGCGGCTGCCGCCAACGGGCTGAAGGCTCGCCAGGCGGAAGCCAGGATCGGGCCACGTGTGTCCGGGTTCCGGCGCATCGCCGGGATCAGGGCGATGGCAAGAACGACAAGGCCGCCGGCCCAGACCCCAGCGGCCACGAGATGGGAAGCGGAGGCGACAGCAGCCCACCAGGACCTGTTCGGAAGGGCGGAGGCATGGCCGGCCCACGCGCCAAGGCAGACCATGACCGCCAGCGCCACAGCGGCGAGCCGGAGCCACCTGCCCGATCCGTCCCGACGAACAGCCCACCGCCACAGGGCGCCCGCCGCGATCACGAGCGCTACCTCCCGCGCCAGCCACAGCTGGCCCCAGGGGGTGCCGATCAAGGTGGACCAGGTGGCGTCCAGCCAGACCTCGACTGAGCTTCCGCCACCCCGAGTACGCACGAATGGGGTGATCGCTCCGGAGATGACCGCGACGCTGGCCGCCACTGCTGCGATGCGCCGGGCGCGCCGGCGGGGGCCGATCCCGCCCTCGCCCATCGAGGCCAGGACTCGCCCGGAGACGGCCAGAGCCCCGATCGTCAGCATGATCGCCGAAAGGTCGAACCAGCGAAGGAACAGTCCTGGAACTTCGGGTAGACCGCCTCCGGCGGCCGCGGCCAGCGCCGCCGGACGCATACCGACGCCGAACAGCACCTGCCCGCCGAGCGGGTGGCCGTCTTCGAGGGAGAGCACCCTCCAGTCGAGCACGTAGGTTGCCCTGGCAAGCGGTTCCGTTCGGATCTGGACGAAGCCCCCGCCGCCGGCACCGGAGACGGTGACCTTGACGGCCACCTTGACGCCATCAGAGGTATGCAGGTCGAAGGTGCTTGCGCTGGGGCTGATCGCCTCCGTGAACCACAGCGTCAGAGCGGATCTTCCCACCGCAACCATCCCGCTGTTCGGGGGGTCGGAGCGCTCGAGCCCACTGTGGGCCCAAGCCGGCGAGGCCCCGGAGAGGAGCACGATGAAGGCGGCGATCAGGATCGCCGTGGCGTGCCTCCTCACCGGGAGCCCGGTGCCAGTCATCCCTGAGCCACGATGTGCTCGAGTCGAGCGTCCCCCATCACCAGCGTCAACAAGGACCCCTTGTGTATGGCGTTGTGAGCGTTGGCGAACATGAAGAAGGCCGTTGCTCCGAGCTCGGCCCCGGCCCCGGCGTGCTGGTGGGGTCTCGGGATGGCCATGGTGGCCCCGCTGTCCTCGACGACCACGATCGGGAACAGCTTGGTGTCGTGGACCATCGCGTCGGCCTTGTCGGGGTCGACAACCTGGTAGCGGAACTCGACCAGCCCACCTGCGGCGCTGACGCCGATCAGGTTGACATCGATCCCGTACCGGGCCGCCATCCCCTCGGCGGTGACCAGTGTGGTCCCGGCGCGAACATCAGCCTTCTGGTCCGGCAACCAGGCGCGTGCTGCGCCGGTGCCAGCCAGAAGCAGCGCTACCAGGGCGAACGTCACCCATCGCCGGCGGCGGGGTCGCTTCGGCACCGGGTCGGTGGTCACCGCGAGGAGGGTGTCGGTGCTCACTGGATCGTTCCCCTTTCGTGGGCCGGCCGGCACCTGTGGTGGGTGCAGGCCGGCCGGCCGATGTGGCTACGGGACATCGAAGGCGTCGACGTCGAGGTTGGCGGAGGTGAGGCCGTGGGCGGTGCCGTTGAAGTAGACCGACCAGGTGCCGTTGTTGTTGTAGATGACGTCCTCGTCCTGGACCGCTCCCAGGACTGGGACGTTGGTGGTGTCGGCGCTGAAGGACAGGTAGAAGTGGGTGGCGTCTACCCGAACGAAGCCGTCGACGTTGGCGGCTGCGGGCAGGTTGTAGGGCGCGGCGCTGGCGTCGATCACCCGGGTGAAGGGTGTGGCGCCGGTGGCTCCGTAGGCCCAGCTGTAGATGTCGGCGTCGTCCGCGGCACCACCTACCCCGGTGGGGTTGGTGTTGCCCAGGGTGGAGAAGTACAGGGTTCCACCTGTTCCGTTTGTGGCACCGATGACGCTGATCGCGTCCAGGTCCTGGTTGCCCGCGGTCAGTCCCCGGGCGGTGCCGTCGAAGTACAGCGACCAGACGCCGTTGTTGTAGTAGACGACGTCCTCGTCCTGGACCGCTCCCAGGCCGGGCACGGTGGTGTTCGTGCCGCTGAAGGAGAGGTAGAAGTGGGTGGCGTCGACCCGGTCGTAGCCGTCCACGTTGGCGCCGGTCGGCAAGCCGTAGGGCGCGGCGCTGGCGTCGATGAAGCGGCTGAAGGCAGAGCCGCTCCAGTTGTAGATGTCGGCGCTGTTGGCGCTTCCGCCCACGCCAGGTGGGTTGGTGTTCCCCAAGGTGGAGAAGTACAGCGGTGCGGTCACGTTCAGCACGGTGCTGGAGCTCGCACTCCAGTTCCCGGCTGCGTCGCGTACCCGGACGTTGAGGATGTACGCGCCCTCGTTCCAGCTGCTGACGTTGACCGGGACCGTGAGGCTGTAGGGCCCGGTGCCGGTGACCGTCGTGATCGGGGTGCCGTTGCCGACGCCCGGGTCTGTGCCGCTGAACCATTCGCCGCCGGTGATGGCCGAAGCATCGGTTGCCGTCACCGACAGCGTCACAGAGGTGGCACCCTGGGTCGGGTTAGGTGATGCGCTGACCGTGCTGACCAGTGGTTTGGTCTTGTCGATCACCAGGGTCGTCGTCGCTGTCGTGCCCCAGTTGCCGGCCGCGTCCTTGGCGTGGACGTAGATGGTGTGGTTGCCGGGGGTCAGAAGGGCGACGGTCGAGAGCGGGATGTCGGCATAGCCGGCTTCGGAGAGGCCGTGGAACGTGCCGTCATTGGCCCTGGCCACGATGCCCGTGCCGTTGGCGCCAACGGGGCAGCCGGTGGCAGGGGTCGTGCACAGGAAGGCTTCGCCGGCGATGATGTTGCTGATCGGATCGGACATTGTCGCCGACACGCGGATCGACTGCGTGCCGTTGCTGAACGCCAAGGTGCCGTTGTTGGGTGAGGGAGCTACCGACACTCCAGCGGTGGTGGGCCCGGTCTTGTCGACCACGAGGTCGGTGGCCACCGGCGCACCCCAGTTGCCCGCGGCATCCTGGCTGCGGACGGAGATGGTGTGGGTGCCTGCGGCCAGTGCGTTGACGGTCGCTGCCGGGATCGTGGCGTCCAGGCTGGCGACCGGTGCCGCGATGTTGACGATCATCGGGGTGGCCGCACCAGCGCCGATGGTGAACTCGGCGGCCGCGATGTTCGAGCCGCCGGTGGCGGTGTCGTCGCCAGTGGCGTGCACGGCAACCCCGACCGTCCCGTTGGTGGGAGTGGGCGTCAGCGTCGGTGACTTGGTGGTGGGACCGGTGGCGTCGCCGCCGTTGACCAGTACCGAGCTGAACACTCCCCAGTTGGTGGGAACCGCCGAGTCCTGGCCTCGCACATAGATGATGTGCTCGCCGGTTGGGACAGCGACCGAAGCGGTGACGCTCACGCTCCCGGGGCCGCTGCCGGTCATGGGAAGGCCGCTGCCGGGGGCGCCCACGGTGTCGATGAAGTACTCGGCCGCCGTGATGTTCGCTCCTCCGGTGGCGGCGTCGCTCACTGTAGCGGTCAGCGTGCCGGCCGTGTAGGCGACTGCGCTGGACACAGGTCCGGTGGTGTCAGTTCCCGGACCGGTGCCCGGGACGGTGACGAAGGTGAGCATCCCGCCGGAGCCGGCCGTGTTGCTGTTGTGCAACAGCAGGCTGCCGTCGTAGACCGCCAGCCGGTTCAGGTCAGTCGTCGCGGCCGGGGTCGTCACGATGACGTCGGTGGTCTGGCCGGGGCCGAAGGTCTCCGCGACAGCCCGATGCGACAGGTTCAGCGGGCTGCCGTCGAGGGCGATGACCGACTGGTCGGCGCCCAGCGATGCCATCGAGTGGTACTGGATTCCGGCGTTGACGTAGCGCAGGAGGACCTTGTTGCCGGCGGCGGTTGCCGCGATGGCGTCGGTATTCGGGTGGGCCTTCCCGTTGATCATTGAGTACCGAGGCGCGTACTTGCGCATGTCGAACAGCGCCGGGTTGGCGGCGTTGTTCAGGGCCGGGTCGATCTCGCTGAGGACCAGCACGGCCTCATCCGCGAATGCGGTTGTCGCGCTGTCATAAGCCTGCCCAGCTGCCGCCGGGCGGACGATCAGTGCCCCATACAGCCCCATGGACACCTGGTGCTGGCCGTTGGCCACCAACCCCGCCTCATAGAGGTAGGTGCCGGGTTTGCTTGCAGTGAACGTGTACACCCTGGTTGCTCCAGGTGCCGCGCCGGTCCGATCCGGGATCATGTCCTGACCCTGGAACAACAGTGCGGTGTTCTCCGTCACCGGGGCGCTCGACGGGTCGGTCAGATCGTTGTGCAGCGTGACCGTGACCGTGTCGCCCGCGTTGACGCACAGCGTAGGTCCGCCTGGCGCGGTCGCGGCCGCGCCGGTCGTGTTGTAGCCCCAGACCCGCACGGGCTGAACCCCAAGGGTCGTGGTTCCCGAGACGGCATGCAGGTCACCAGGGGCGGTGCAGGCCACGGTGGCGGCGTGGGCTGCCGTAGCTGGTGCCAGGAGGGCCACCATCACGGCCAGCCCTCCGCCGGCCAACAGCCCGGTCAAGAGAGAGGAGGCTACTTTCCTTTTCATGATCTTCCTTTGAGTCATCGTTCTCCACCCCTTCCTGGTCAGCCGCAGTTGTTGGGCACGGGCGGGTCGATCCGCATGTAGGTGATCGGTCCGGTCATGTTCGTGCCCCACGAGGTGATCTGGAACAGAGCGTGGTTGTGGGAGATGATGTAGTACTCACCGCACTGGTTCACGGTCTGGATATTGGGTGGCAGCGTCTCCTTGGTGCCCAGGTAGGGGCTGCCGCTGTAGAAGACCCCGATCTCCTCGTTGGCCAGGCTCGGCACCGTCACTGGGACCGGGTTGGTGACCGGGTCGTAGTTCTCGGCGTCATACCACTTGAAGATCACGTCCCAGGTCTGACTCGGCCCGATGTTGATGGCGAACTTCTCGAACGACTGGTCCTGGCCGGCGGGTCCTTCGGTGGGGCGGCCGTCGCGGCCGATGACCAGGCCGTTGTTGCCGTGCGGGTGGAACGGGTAGTCCTCGGTGCCGACGTTCAGGTAGCGGGCCATCCCCGGCATATCCGTCGGGTCGTTGGGGTTGAACTCGCCCACCTGGGCCAGTGCCCCGTACGGCTGGGTGGGCAGCCAGCTGGCGTTGTTGTCGGCGATGCTGTCGGGGAAGCCGCGCCCGTTGATCAACCAGTAGCGCGGGTGGTAGTTGTTCATGTTGAAGGCCTTGTTGTTCTCCACCGCCTGGTGCTGGTAGGGGTCGATCTCCGAGAGCATCACCATGAACTCCTCGGAGGGGTTGAACTGGCTGTCGGCACGGTTGTAGCCGTACTGGCTCGCGGGAGCTGTTCCACCTGCTGGCACCGCCGAGGGGCGCACGATCAGGGCCCCGAACAGGCCCATCCGGACCTGCTTCTCGGGGTTGGTGCCCGACTCGTACAGGAAGGTGCCTGGGTTGGAGGCGACGAAGCTGTAGGTCATCGTCCCTCCGCCCGCCGCGGCCGTGTTGGTCAGGGAGGTCATCTTGCTCGTGGGCGGGATGCCCGCGGGCGGGTCGAACTCGGGCTGGGCCGAGGTCCCGTTGGCCAGCACTTTGCTCTGGCCGGGGAAGGCGATCGAGGTCTTCTCGGGCAGGGTGTTGTGCAAGATCACGGTGACCGTGTCGCCCGCGTTGACACACAGCACCGGGCCGGGGTGCTGGAACGGGCCGAACCCGCTGGAGTACCCCCACATGAAGGCGGTGTTGCCGTCGGGCAGGCTGATGTAGCCGGTCTTGGTGGTCAGGTTGAAGATGGGGCTGGTGGCCCCTCCCCCGACCCCGGTGGTGCAAGCGATGCCGACCCGCGGAGGAGGGTCAGCGGTCGCCGCCGGGGTGTAGGTGGCCATCGTGGCCCAGACCAGGGTCAGAGCGACGAGCAGCGCGGGACGGCGCAAGCTTCGGGTGCGAGTCTTCCCATGCATCACAGCGTTACCTCTCATCATGGCTCTCAGACTCCCCATTGGTTCGGATAGGCCTGCGGGCCAACTCCACTTGCGTACACGCGTACCTCGGTGGCCTGGCCCCCGAACCCGCCAGGCGCCAGGTTGTTCGCCTTCGGGTAGTTGCGGTTGTAGAGCATGTAGGTGTCATAGGTTCCGGCACCCGAGTGCGCCGGCGCGGTGAAGACCACGTCAAAGCTCTCGCCCGGGCCGATGTTGATCGTCTGCGTCTCGTAGGACGTGTCGGTGCCGTCGCGGCCCCGCATCGGGGTGGCGTCGCGGCCGACCACCCGCATCCGGATCCCGGCCAGGGTCATCGCCTGCTCCCGGAACCCGAGGTTGGCGAAGCGCAAGGCCACCATTTCGCCGGCGTTGCAGTTCACCAGCGAGGACTGCGGCTGATACTGCAGGTGGTCGTAGGCACCAGGCAGATCGCCCACCAGCGGCGCGGGGGGGATCAGATCACCATCAACGGTGCCACCGGTGCCATCCGCGTAAACCGGGTGGAACGGGTCGATAGAGCCGTTGGGGGCAATGGTGTCGGGGTAGACCCGCCCGTTGAGCAGGCTGAAGTCGGCCCGGTAGTCGCTCCACTCCGGCAGCTGGATGTGGGCGTCAGCCCAGTGCGCTTCAGCCCACACCTCTGAGAGGAACATGGCGAACTCGCGGTCGAACCGGGTCGACCCGTTCCCGTCGTTGTACATGTATCTGTTCCCAGTCACATGCGTGTGCGAGCCCAGCACCGTCCCGCTTGCCAGGGTGTCTTGCAGCGGGCGGACGAACACCAGACCGGTCATGCCCATGTGGACGTGCTCGGTGTCCTCCACGTGGCAGTGGAACATGTAGGTCCCGGGCTCGCGGGGCCGGTAGACGTAGTTGAAGACACGCCCGGTCGGGACCGCGACTGAACCTGTCGGCTCGCCGTCGAAGAACGGGATCACGTTGCGGAACCCGTGCCAGTGCAGGGTGTGGGCGTCGAACAGGTCCGGCCGCAGCTCCAGGCCCAGGTTGGTCAGCTGGACCTTGAAGTCGACCGGGTTGGCCGGGTCGAACTGGTTTGCCCAGAACAGCGGAGCGGAGTGCTGGGCCTTGTTCTTCTGGTTCTGCGACTGGACAGGTGTCATGCCGGTGATGTTGCGGAACCCGAACATGTAGGTCGTGAACGGGTCCGGCGCCAGCACGTCCGGGTGGAACGGTGGGATGGCGGGAGTCTTTGGCAGGAAGATCCACCCGTCCGTTCCGGCCAGGAAGAGGTCAGGAGGACCCTCTGTGACCGCCACGGCCGCCTCGGGCATCAGCACGTTGCCGGCCCAGGTGACGCTGCTAGCGACGGCTGCCGCGCCGCCGGCGAGCTTCAGGAGGTCACGCCGGCTGAAAGGCTGCTTCAAGATCATTCCCGTGTCTCCCTTGGGATCGTTCGTGGCCATGCCTGCTGGGTGGTTCATGGGGTCACCGGAATATCGAAGGCATCCACGTCCTGGTTATCCGCGGTCAGCCCATCGGCGGTGCCGTCGTAGTAGACCGACCACGCGCCCGCGTTGTAGTAGAGGACGTCCTCGTCCTGTACCACTCCCAGGACCGGCACGGTCGTCGTGGTGCCGCTGAAGGACAGGTAGAAGTGGGTGGCATCCACTCTGACGAAGCCATCGACGTTGGCAGCGGCGGGCAGGAGGTATGGCGCCGCGCTGGCGTCGATCACCCTGCTGTAGGCGGTGCCGTTCCAGCTGTAGATGTCGGCGTCGTCGGCAGTGCCTCCCACGCCCGGTGGACTGGTGTTGCCGAGAGTGGAGAAGTACAACGTTCCACCTACTCCGCCCACTGCGCCCTCGACGCTGATCGCATCCAGGTCCAGGTTGGCGGAGCCGCCCAGGCCGTGAGCACTGCCATCGAAGTACAACGACCAAACGCCAGCGTTGTAGTAGACGACGTCCTCGTCCTGGACCGTCCCGAGGCCAGCCAAGGAGACTGGGCCGCTGAACGAGGCGTAGAAGTGGGTGTTGTCGACCCGGTCATAGCCATCGACGTTGACCAACAAGCTCCCGATCACACCGAACGCAGCCGAGGCATCGAACACCTTGCTGAAGCCTGTGCCGTTGCGGAGATAGACGTCGGAACTGCGCGGGTTGGACACACCCGGGAGCGCGCCTCCCCCGGCCGTCGAGAAGTACAGCGGCGAGACCGCTGGCGGCGTTGGCGGAGGCGGCGGAGGCAAGGCCCCGGTTGCGAACGAGATCGCATCCAGATCCTGGTTGTCAGCGGTCAGACCCGGTGCCGTGCCGTCGAAGTACACCGACCAGGTGCCCGCGTTGAAGTAGACGACGTCCTCGTCCTGCACTGTTCCCAGCGTGCCCGGCATAGTCGTGGCAACGTTGCCGAACGAAAGGTAGAAGTGGGTGGCGTCCACGAAGATGAGGCCGTCCACATTGGGGTTGGTGGTGCCGGTGACCGAGCCGGTGGACGGCAAACTGTATGGCGCGGCGCTGGCGTCCACCACACGGGTGTACGTGCTTGCTCCGTTCCACCGGTAGATGTCGGCGTCGTCACCGGTGCCACCCGCACCAGGCGGTATGGCGGTGTTGTTGGTGGAGAAGTAGAGCGTGTTGCCCACGACGCTGATCGCATCCAGATCCGTCGCCGGAAGACCCCTGACGCTGCCGTCGAACCACAGCGACCAGGTGCCGTTGTCGTAGTAAACGACGTCCTCGTCCTGTACGGGGGTGAGTCCCAGGCCAGGCACCAGGATGGCGTCGCTGAACGACATGTAGAAGTGGGTGGCGTCCACTCGGGAGAACCCGTCGACGTTCGCGTCGCCGATGCCGAAGATTCCGGTCGGCAGGTTGTAGGGCGCGGTGTTGGCGTCGATCGACCTGGCGAAGGAGGTGCCGTTCCAGGTGTAGATGTCGGCGTTGTCGGCGGTACCACCGACGCCGGTCGGGTTGGTGTTCCCGGTCGTCGAGAAGTACAGGTCCGAGGTCGCCGGCGGCGGC
>JBDTYK010000009.1:0-26683 GCA_040005715.1 Actinomycetota bacterium
GGTCGGGCTCGCGACGGGTGGCCACGCCGACCCAGAAGATGCACAAGCTCTGATCCACGCTTGACCGCGGATTGCCCATCACGACTGGGCTTCCCGCCTGCTCAGCTCGGCAGCTCACCTGACAGTGCCTCGGCGCCCCAAATGGTGCTCGCACGCCAGCGAAGCGATCCGACATGATGGGGTGCATGAGTCTTGCTGACCGGCTGGCGCTGAACGTTCTCGGGGGACCACTGGAGGAATGCGGCACGGACCCGATGACTGGGTTCTATCGCGACGGCTGCTGCGGCACGGGGCCGCAGGACGTGGGAAGCCATACCGTATGCGCGGTCGTCACGGCCGAGTTCCTGGCTCACCAGAAAAGCGTCGGCAATGACCTCTCGACTCCTCGACCCGAGTACGCCTTCCACGGGCTGCAGCCCGGAGACCGCTGGTGCGTGGTGGCCATCCGCTGGATGCAGTCCTACCTTGACGGAGCCGCAGCCCCAGTGGTCCTAGCCTCTACGCATGAGCGAGCTTTGGACGTCATACCGCTGAAAGCTCTGCAGGAGAACGCAATCGATGTTCCGGTCGACCCGGGCAACCTCATCTGAGTAAGGACGGCGCGCATGGACGACGACGACTACCTGGACCTCAACCGCGCGAGCTGGGATGAGCGGGCACCGGCACACGCGGCTTCCCCGGACTACAACCTGCAGGGGTTCATCGACGACCCCGCATACGTCGGCAATGTCGTGCAGTTCGACCGCCCCCTGCTCGGTGACCTGAGCGGTCTGCGCGGCGTGCACCTGCAGTGCCACATTGGCACAGACACGGTGGGGCTCTCTCGGCTCGGAGCCCGGATGACGGGCCTGGACTTCTCGCCGGCGGCCATCGAGCAGGCCCGAGCCCTGGTCGCGACAACCGGGGACGAAGTGAGCTTTGTCGAGTCCGACGTTTATGACGCGGAAGCGGCCCTGAACGGCGAGAAGTTCGACCTCGTCTTTACCGGCATCGGGGCACTCTGCTGGCTACCGAGCATCTCTCACTGGGCAGCCACCGTCGCGGCTCTGCTCAAGCCCGGCGGCCGGTTGTTCATCCGTGAAGGACACCCGATGCTCTGGTCGCTTGCCGACTCACGTCCAGATGGCCTTCTCGTTGTTGACTTTCCGTACTTCGAGCGGGACGAAGCCACGGTGTTTGATGACGGCGGCACGTATGTCGAGACCGATGTCGTGTTCACGGCCAACACGACTCATTCGTGGAACCACGGCCTCGGCGAGATCATGACTGCCCTGATCGGCGAAGGGATGCAGGTCACCAGTCTGGTCGAACACGACAGCGTTCCCTGGGACGCATTTCCGGGGCAGATGAGCAAGGACGACCGCAGCGAGTGGCGGCTGACCGACCAACCCTGGCGACTTGCCGCCAGCTACACACTTCAGGCCGTCAAGCTGCCCTGACTGCCTAGCACGTTTGGACACCCGGATCGTGTTTGTCCACAGGGCAATTCGTGTCCGAGGCTTCCGTTTGAGAGGGCAGGGGTCTGTCGGTGGTCGGGTCTAGGGTTTTGTCATGGGACAGACTCCGACGATCGAGGTGAGGCGGGCCGCGGTGGCCGCGGCCTGCGCCCGGTTGGGCGGTCTGGGGGACGCGGTGGTCGGGGTGGGCAACGCCGACCTGGGCCCGTTCCTGCGTGAGGTTGACGACCTGGCCCGGCAGGTCGAAGCCGCCCGGGTCGCGTTGTTGGCCGAAGCCCTCAGCCGCGGGGTGGTCGCCGAGTCAGACTCCCCCACCGCGGCGTCCTGGGTGATCTGTTGGGCTCCCTCGTTCCGCTCCGGTGGCGCCGCCACCTTGGTCAAGGTCGCCCACGCGACCCGGGCGGTGCGTAACAGCGCCCTGGCCGCGGCGGTCCTGGGCGCCCGGGTCACGGTCCGTAACGCCGCGGTGGCCCTGGTGGAGATGGACAAGCTCGTTCCCCGGCTGCGTGAGGAAGCCGTCGAGGCGGTCTGGGCCGGGTTCATCCAGGTCGCCACCGACCACGGACCGGGCGAGATCCGGGAGCTGCGGGACAAGCTCATCGCCACCTACGGGCACCAAGGGGAGTTCCAGCGCCGCCATAACCAGCTCAAGCACGGGGTCAGCCTCTCCCAGCCCTTCGATGACGACGGCATGGCCGTGTACCGGCTGCGGCTGGACCCCGAAGGCAAAGAGGTCCTGGAAGCGATGCTCGGGCCGTTGTCCGCGCCCAAACCCACCCCGGACTGCGCGGACCTGCGCAGCAGCGACCAGCGCCGAGGCGACGCACTCGTGGAGATCTGCCGTCGCGCGGCCGCGGCCGGCGGGCCGACCCCGGGCACACCCAAGACCGCCGTGTGGGTCAGCGTGGCACTGACCGACCTGCAAAGCGGCTGCGGCGCCGGGTCCACCCTGACCGGCCAGCTGCTGGGCATCCAGACCATCCGCCGGCTCGCCTGCGACGCGATGATCATCCCGGTCGTCTTGGGCGGCGGCTCGGAGATCCTGGACGTCGGCCGGGCCAGACGCCTGTTCACCCCCGGGCTGCTGGCGGCGATGAGGCTACGGGACAAGGGCTGCACCATCCCGGGCTGTACCGCGCCCCCACAGTGGGCTGACGGGCACCACATCATCCACTGGGTCGACGGCGGCAAGACCAGCCTGCTGAACGGTGCCCTGCTCTGTCCCCGCCACCATACAATCGCCCACCAACGAGGCTGGACCGCGACCGCAACCGCCACCGAAGTCACCTGGCACCTTTGAACCCTAAGCCCAACCGCCCGCCGAGACCGGCGGGCCCGCAGGCATGTCTCCCCACCTCACCACAGAACGTGCGAGTGGTACCTTGCAGCATTCCGGCACGACCAGGGAGGCGCCATGGACAAGGTTGTCGCCAGCCCGACGGAGGCAGTTGCCGGGATCGTCTGTGGCTCGTCGCTGGCCGTGGGGGGCTTCGGCCTGTGTGGAGTGCCGAGCGTGCTCATCGAGGAGCTGCACCACGGCGGTGTCACCGACCTCGAGGCGTTCTCCAACAACTGCGGGGTGGACGACTGGGGGTTGGGGATCTTGTTGAAGAACCGGCAGCTGCGCCGGGTGGTCGTCTCCTACCTGGGCGGCAACAAGGAGTTCGAGCGTCAGTTCCTGTTCGGCGAGATCGAGGTCGAGCTCACCCCTCAGGGCACGCTGGCCGAGAAGCTTCGGGCTGGAGGGGCCGGCATTGCAGCGTTCTTCACGCCTGCTGGGGTCGGCACCCTGGTCGAATACGGCGGTGTGCCATGGCGATACGCGCCCGACGGGTCGATCGCCAAGGCGTCTCCACCCAAGGAGACCAGGGAGATGGACTGGCACGGTCACAAGCAGACGTTCGTGCTTGAGCACGCGATCAACACCGACTTCGCCCTGGTCCGGGCCTGGAAGGGTGACCGGCACGGCAATCTCGTCTTTCGCCAGTCTGCCCGCAACATCAACCCCTTGGCCGCCATGGCCGGGCGGGTCACCATCGCGGAGGTCGAGCACCTGGTCGAGCCTGGTCAGATCGACGCCGACTCCGTGCACCTGCCAGGCATCCATGTGCAGCGGGTCCTGCCTCTGACACTGGAGCAAGCTGCGGACAAGCGCATCGAAGTGCGCACCGTCCGGCCGGTCACCAGGGGCGCCTGCTCGTGAGGGCCTACAGAAGGCCTCTGCTCTTCAGCAGCAGGTAGTGATCGGTCAGGGCGACCGGAAGCTGCTCGGGCTCCGCGTCGATCACATGGACACCCAGCCGTCTCAGGACTTCGGCAGTGCGTTCGCGCAGGCCGATCGTGCGCTCGGCGGCCGCCGCGTCGTAGACGCGCGAGGTGCTGGTGACGTCCGCGGCCATCGCTGAGAGGGCCGGATCGGCGACCGAGGCCAGCACCACACGGTGATGACGGGTCAGCGTGGCCAGGGTCGGCAGGAGGCTCTCCTCGATGGCCGCCGGCTCGAGCGGGGTCAACAGAACCACCAGTGACCGGCGGCGGCTGATGCCCGCGATGGCGCCCGCCATCATTGACCAGTCGGCCTCGAGGAGGGCTGGTTCCAGCGGGGCCATGGCCGTCACGAGGTCACCAAGCAGCGAGGTGCGACTGACTCCGCTCAGACGTGCGCGGACCTGCCGGTCGCCGGCCAGGAAGTCCACCCGGTCGCCGGCCCGGGACGCAAGGGCCGCCAGCAGCAGCGAGGCGTCCATGGCCGCATCAAGCCGGGGTGCGTCGCCCACCCGCCCGGCCGAGGTTCGTGAGGTGTCCAGGACCAGGATCAGGCGGCGGTCACGCTCGGGCTGCCAGGTGCGCACGACGACGGCGCTGCGGCGTGCGGTGGCTCGCCAGTCAATGCTGCGTACGTCGTCGCCGACCACATAGTCGCGCAAGGAGTCGAACTCGGTGCCCGCCCCCCGAATACGGACCGCCGAGCGTCCGTCGAGCTGGCGCAGGACGGCGAGCCGGCTGGGCAGATGCTTTCGCGACGTGAACGGCGGCAGTGCGCGGATGAGCCCCTCGACTCTGAACGAGCGCTGGCGGGCCGCCAGCCCGAGTGGCCCGAAGCTACGCACCGTAACCCGGTCGGCTTGCCGGTCGCCTCGCCTGCTGGGCGTCAGAGAGCTCTGAAGTGACACCCGCTCTCCGCCGCGGACACTGACTGTATGCCGTTCGCCCTGGGCACCAGCCGAAGGTTGCCAGGCGTCACGAACGACACCGCGAAGACGTCGTGAGGTCGGGTTGGAAAGCCGCAGCGTCGTGGACCCGCGTGCGCCGAGTCGGACCTGCTGGACCGGTTCGCGGCTGATCACCAGGCTGCGGGGGCTCAACGCCAGCAGGAGGTCCAGCCCAATGGCACACAGCGTGAACAGCCACCAGATCCGGACGGTGGTCATGGTCGGCTGAAGCCAGACCGCGAACAGCCCAAGCGCCAGAAGCGCTGGTGCGCGTCCCGTCAGCGCCACCTGAGTTAGCGCGGGACCGGAACGGAGGAAAGGGCGCTGGCCAGCACCGATCCCACGCTGACGCCCTCGAGCTCGGCCTCCGGTCGAAGCGCGAGCCGGTGGGCGAGGGTCGCGTGGGCCAGCGCCTTGACATCGTCCGGTGTCACGAACTCCCGGCCGTTCAGCCACGCCCAGGCCCGGCTGGTGGCCATCAGCGCGGTGGCACCGCGCGGGCTGGCGCCCAGGGACAACGACGGGGACTGGCGGGTGGCCCGGGCTATGTCGACGATGTACCCGGCGACCTCCCCGGAGACGGTCACCGTTCTCACAGCTGCCACTCCGGCGTCGAGGTCGTCGCGGCTGGCAACTGCGCGAAGGCCGGCCGCTGCCAGGTTGCGGGGGTCGAAACCCTGGGCGTGTCGCTCAACCACCTGGATCTCGTCATCGCGGCTGGGCAGCGGCAGCTCGACCTTGAGCAGGAACCGGTCGAGCTGGGCTTCGGGCAGGGGGTAGGTGCCTTCGTACTCAATGGGGTTCTGGGTCGCAGCGACCATGAAAGGCGACGGCAGGGGTCGTGGGGAACCATCAACCGAGACCTGGCGCTCCTCCATGGACTCCAGCAGCGCAGCCTGGGTCTTGGGTGGTGTCCGGTTGATCTCGTCGGCCAGGAGCAGGTTGGTGAACACCGGTCCCTCGCGGAAGGAGAACTCGGCGCTGTGCGGGTCGTAGATCAACGAGCCCGTGATGTCGCCCGGCATGAGGTCAGGGGTGAACTGCACCCGTTTGGTCTGGACATCAAGTGCGGCGGCAACCGCGCGAATAAGCAGGGTCTTGGCCACGCCGGGAACACCTTCGAGCAGGATGTGGCCACGACTGAGCAGCGCGATGAGGATGCCTGAGACCGCGGCGTCCTGTCCCACGACTGCCTTGGCGACCTCGTGCCGGACCGCGACAAGTGCGTTGAGGGCCTGGTCAGAGGTCGTGCGGGCCTGGTCGGAGCTGGTGCGGGCCTGGTCGGAGCTGGTGCGGGCCTGGGTTGTTGCGTTGACGTCCGTCATGTTCGGCGTACTTCCTTCTCCAGCGCTGCGAGGGTGTTGGCTCGTTCCAGAAGGGACGAGTCGTCCTGCACTTCAGGCGAGCTCAGCAGCTGCAGCACGTCCTTGTAGCTCCGACCGCTGACTGCGGCTGCAGCGGCTGCCACGCTACGGGTGTCCGACCACAAGGGGAGCCCAAGGTATGCCGTGAGTCGCCTTCGCGTCGCCAGCTGAAGCACCGTCAGTGCCCGGGTTCGGTCGCGGGCCTTGCGGTACATCCTCCCGCGGCTCTCGGTGGTCTCGACGGCGCGGACGATGACAGGGAGGGGCTCGGTGACCAGGCGTCCGAGCCGTATTCCGCGCCACAGCAGCAGGAGCAGGACGGCCGACGTCGCCAGGGCCACGCCGGGCCGGAACAACGGCGGCGCAATGGAACGTGTCGTGCCTTCGGAGGCCGTCATGTCGGCCAGAGAGGGGATGTACCAGATGAGACGGCTGGTCTGCCCGAAGAGGCGCAGCGCGATCGCGGCGTTGTCGGAGTCCAGAACTGTGCCGTTGCTGATCAGGGTGTCGTCGCCGAGCAGGATGACCGGCGGTTGACCCGTCCGGCCGGGCAGGCTGACCATGGCACCGCCGCCGTCCTTCTTGTCCGGGAAGCAAGTGGTTGCAGTCGCGATGGTGGTCGTCGGCGTGTAGGCCCGCGTGGCCCGGGCCAGGCGGAAGCCCTCGCCCAGCTCCGCGCTCGTGCATCCGGCGACCACGCCGGTCAGGTCAGCGAGGTGGGAGTCCACCGGCAGTCCCAGTCCCTTGGTCACCTCCGGGTCGGCGTCCAGCAGGACCACGCCTGCGGCAGAGATCGAGTGGGTCATAGCGGCACGGGCCGTTCGCGCCGACAGGACAACGGTGTGGACGATGAGGACCGTCGAGGTGGCGTCGATGCTCTGGTCGAGCAGCTCACGCTGGCTGCGGACCACCGTGACCGCCACGCCGTGGCTGCCCAGTACGCGGGCCAGGGCCTGGGCTCCCGAGTAGCCCGGATTGGCAGGGTCGAGATCGTCGTGATTGCCCTGACCACCGGGGTTGAGCGCAGTCAAGGCCATCGCAGCGACCACGAGCACGCCGATGGCAAGCCACGCCGTGGCCCGTCGAGGACGCCAGCCTCTGGTGGCTTCAGCGACCGGGGCGGTCGAGGTCGTCATCGAGGCGCGCCCAACAGCGGTGAGGCCGGGAGCACGGGCCGGGTTCTGGCCAGCTGGGCGTCGAGCTGGAGAACGTCACGGGCCTGATCCGCTGTGGCGCGCCGATGGCCGTAGCGAACGGCGTCAAAGACGTTGGCGGACTGCGCGATCCGCTCTGCGAGATCAGGGAAGGGGTGCGACAGCCCGAGACTGATCTCATGAGCAGTCCGCCCGGGCGCATCATCCAGGAGCGTGCGATCGCTCATGTCCCTGGCGATGGCGCGGAAGGCGTCCAGGATGGCGTCGTCGTAACGTCCAGCTGTGAAGGCACGGGCAGCCAGGCCGCGATACGTGCTGGCGGCAATCGTTGGGTCCACGAGCACCGGACCGTGGGGATTGGCAGCCACCGACTCGCGCCGCACCTTGGGCAGGACCCAGGCGAGCAGGGCAGTCGCGACCAGCGCCACCAAGACCGTGACCACCAGCGACAGACCGCTGTTGGCAAGATTGCCTGCTCCGTCGAGCAACCTGCCGAGCCGTTCGAGGACCCACCGCTTGGCTGACTCCAGCCACGGGTCGTGGTAGCTGGAACCGCGGAGCTCGTCACTGAGCCACTTGCGTGCTTCCGCAGGTGCGGGATCCAGGACACGCGCAGGTGTCCAGCTCGCTGGTGTCATGACCTGTCGTTCAGGTCCGCGGTGGTGGTGTGGACTGCGCCGCGCGCAGCAGGACGACGTCGAGCGCCTCCAGACGCATCCGCCGGTCGATGTAGAGCAGGCCCGTCACGGCGGCGACGAAGGGGGTGGTGATCGCCCCCGTGAGCAGTGCCGACAGGTGCGACACCAACGTGACGATGATCGTGCCTGCCTGGCTGTCGGGTCCTGACATCACGGTGATGACGAAACCGACGCCAAGCAGAGGCACACCGAGGAGATATCCGACGAATCCCGCGATTATCCCGGCCAGAAGCGTGATGCCCAGGACGCGCCAGAAAGCCGGGCCCCTGGTGAGAGCGAACGAGCGTCGAATGCCGACACGCACCCCATGGCCCTCGAGAACTATGGCGGGTGCGGCCAGGGAGATCTTTGTGGAGACAAAGACGCTGACGACAAGGAGGCCGATGATGCCGAGGATCCCCACGATCACGCCCGCGGCAATGTCGTTGTTGAGGAGCAGCAGCGCAGCGGGGCCGAGCAGCACAGCCGTGGCCAGCACGCCGAACAGACCGGACAGGCAGATCAAGCCCAGGAGCGACAGCACCCGCCCACGGGTTGCTCGCCACGTCTCACCGATGTCCGGTTTGCGGCCAAGGACGGACTGGCCCACCACATGAATCAGTAGTCCGCTGAGGACGGCGGTCGCGAGCGTGGTTGAGAGGAGCTGGAGCCCAGATGTCACAAACCCGACGAAGCCTTGGGCGTCGGGGCTGGTGCTGCCCACGGCCCTGGCCATGAGATGGGTCGCGCCGACTCCCAGCGCCGCGGATGGAACCAGGAACGTGGCCAGCACCAGGACGGACAGGCCGACCATCGACTTCGGGTTGAAGCGGACGGCCTTGACCGCACCATCGAGGATGTCCCCCAGCTGCAGCGGCCGAAGGGGCACTATGCCGGGTTTGTGGGCCGTCAGTGTCGGGACCTGCTGCATTGAGCCGGGCGACTGAACTGGCGGCCCGGTGGGCTGCGGCCCGGCATACGGCGCCTGACGCGCTGGGTCGCGATCCTGCGATCCAGGAGCGGGAAAGCCGCCGGATACCGTCATCGCTCTCCTTGGTCAGTCGGTGGCGCCGCGCCCCCAGTCCGATATCTGACTCGCGACGCTATCAGTGGGGCGTGTCGACAAGTGTCGTAATCGCAGCCCTGGCCTCGGCTGCGGACACGGGCCTAGCACCGAGGCGGACGTGCCTGGCCACGATCTCGGGCTCCTTTCGGCACAGGATCAGGCCTCGACGCCACAGCACCCAGGGCGACTTGCGACGTCCGGCGAGGTCGCGGACCAGGCGGCGGCAGAAGGTCAGCCATGGGCCCGCGTGGACGCAGTAGGCGGCCGCAAGGATGTCCTCAGCAGCAAGGGCGGCGATGATGTCGGCAGCAAAGATCCCTTCGGCCAGGATCAGCTGACCCGGCTCAGCGGTGACTGCGCAGTGCCCTAGGGCGCGCGATGAGCTGATGTCGTAGGCCGGGACGTCCACAGCCCCGTTCTCGCACAGTCCGACCAGGGCCTGAACCGCGCGGTCCCCATCCCAGGATCGCGGGTTGTCCCAGTCAGGCACGCCCATCGGCAGGAACGGCAGGGACGGGTCGTCGCCGTCTCGGTAGAAGTCGTCCAGCCTGACGATCGGCCATCCATGGAGGTCGTGGAGGTGGGCCGCCAGCCGGGACTTGCCGGCACCGCTTGGTCCGGCCACGATGACCACGCGTCGTCGGCCGTCCAGGGGCAGGTGATCGTTGATCAGAGACCCTTGGGATGCCAGACGGTCTTGGTCTCCAGGTAGGCCTTCATGCGGGTCAGGTCCGGTGTGCGCGACCAGTCGGGCTCGATCGCCTCCGGGCCTTCGCCGGCAGGGCGCAGGACACGTTTGATGTTCTCGGCTGCGGCGAGCTCGAGGTCTGCCCAGGCCAGGTTGTCGGCGTCGGCGGCACCGGTGAGGTCGATCGCGTTGACGTCCTGGTGGGAGGCCAGCCACGGTGCGACCTCCGAGGTGCGTCCGGTGATCACGTTGATGACGCCGGCCGGGACATCCGATGTCGCCAGGACCTCCGTCAGGGTCACCGCGGGGAGTGGCCGGAGCTCGCTGGTCAGGAGGACTGTGGTGTTGCCGCTGACCACGATCGGGGCGAGCACAGAGACCAGGCCCAGAAGCGAGGAGCGTTGCGGTGCAAGGGCTGCGACAACGCCGGTGGGCTCGGGCGCCGAGATGTTGAAGTACGGTCCGGCAACCGGGTTCACTGCACCCAGCACCTGGGCGAGCTTGTCCGACCAACCGGCGTACCAGACCCATCGGTCGATGGCCGCCGTGACGACCTTGTCCGCGCGTCCCGGCGTGAGCCCCTCTGCGGCGGCGACCTCAGCGCCGAACTGTGCGCGCCGCCCCTCCATCAGCTCAGCCACCCGATAGAGCACCTGACCACGGTTGTAGGCCGTGGCCGAGGCCCACTTCCCGAACGCACCGCGGGCGGCCACGACGGCATCGCGAGCATCCTTGCGGGAGCCCATCGCCGCGTTCGCCAGGAAGCTGCCACGGGTGTCTGTCACCTCGTAGGTCCGGCCGGACTCGCTCCGGGGGAAAGCCCCGCCGATATACAGCTTGTAGGTCTTGCGCACCTCAATCCGCGCGTCGGGGGTTGTCGGGGCGCTGCGGCGGGTCGCGGCGGGGCTCATTTGCCCGCTCCTGTCATGACGTAGCCCTGGAGGCCGTGTCGGCCACCCTCACGGCCGTAGCCGGACTCCTTGTAGCCGCCGAACGGCGACGTGGGGTCGAAGCGGTTGAACGTGTTGGCCCAGACCACGCCGGCGCGTAGCTGGTCGGCCATCCACAGGATCCTGGACCCCTTCTCGGTCCAGATCCCCGCAGAGAGCCCGTACGGCGTGTTGTTGGCCTTGGCGACGGCCTCCTGGGGGGTGCGGAAGGTCAGCACCGAGAGCACCGGTCCGAAGATCTCCTCCTGGGCGATCCGGTGGGCCTGTGAAACCCCGGTGAAGATCGTTGGGGCGAACCAGAACCCGCGGTCAGGCAGCACGCAGGGAGCACTCCACCGGGTGGCGCCCTCGGACTCCCCGACGGCCGTCAGCTCCTGGATGCGGGCGAGCTGGGCTGCCGAGTTGATCGCGCCGATGTCGGTGTTCTTGTCCAGCGGGTCACCGACACGCAGCGTCTTCAGACGGCGCTTGAGTCGCATGATCACGTCGTCGGCGACGTTCTCCTGCACGAGCAGGCGTGACCCCGCGCAGCACACGTGTCCCTGGTTGAAGAAGATTCCGTTGACGATGCCCTCGACGGCCTGCTCGATGGCGGCGTCGTCGAAGACGATGTTTGCCGCCTTGCCGCCGAGCTCGAGCGTCGCTCGTTTGCGGGTGCCGGCGATCAGCCGGGCGATGCCCTTGCCGACCTCGGTCGATCCGGTAAAGGCGATCTTGTCGATCCCCGGGTGCTCGAAGATGTGGGCCCCGGTGGCGCCGGTTCCGGTGAGGATGTTGACCACCCCTGGTGGCAGGTCGGCCTGCTGGCAGACCTCGGCGAACAACAAGGCGGTCAGCGGGGTCGTCTTGGACGGTTTGAGGACCACCGTGTTTCCCGCGGCCAGGGCCGGCGCGATCTTCCACGACAACATGAGCAGGGGGAAGTTCCACGGGATGACCTGTCCGACGACGCCGACCGGCCGCGGGTTCTCACCGAGGCCGGCGTGCTCGAGCTTGTCGGCCCAGCCGGCGTGGTAGAAGAAGTGCGCCGCAGCCAGGGGGATGTCGACGTCGCGCGACTCCTTGATCGGCTTGCCGTTGTCCAGGGTCTCCAGGACCGCGAACTCGCGCGCGCGCTCCTGCAGGATGCGCGCGATACGGAAGAGGTACTTGCCGCGCTCTGCGCCGGAGAGGCGGCCCCAGGGCCCCTCAAAGGCCTTACGGGCGGCGCGAACCGCGATGTCCACGTCGGCCTCGCCGGCCTCGGTGATCTCGGCCAGGACCTCCTCCGAGGAAGGGCTGATCGTCTTGAACGTCGACCCGTCCTTGCTGTCGACGAACTCACCATCGATGAAGAGCCCGTACGACGGTCGGATGCTGACGACGGCACGCGACTCAGGTGCTGGTGCGTACTCGAACTTGGCCATGCGTTCTCATCCCTTAGTCGATCGTCACGTAGTCGGCACCTGAGTAATGGCCGGTCGCCAGCTTCTGCCTCTGCAGGAGAAGGTCGTTGAGCAGCCCCGAGGCCCCGAAACGGAACCAGGCCGGGTCGACCCAGTCATCGCCGCCAATCTCGTTGACCATCACCAGGTACTTCATCGCATCCTTGGTGGTCCTGATTCCGCCTGCCGCCTTCACTCCGACCTGGGTGCCGGTGAGCGCGCGCCAGTCGCGCACTGCCTCGAGCATGATCATCACCACAGGCAGCGTGGACGCTGGTGAGACCTTGCCGGTCGAGGTCTTGATGAACTGCGCACCTGCCAGCATCGCCAGCCACGATGCCCGGCGTACGTTCTCGTAGGTCACGAGCTCGCCGGTCTCCAGGATGACCTTCAGGTGCGCCGGTGAGCCTTTCGGCGCCTCGTCGGTACACGCCTGCCTGATGGCCGCGATCTCGTTGAACACCTGGAGGTACCGGCCGGAGAGGAAGGCGCCGCGGTCGATGACCATGTCGATCTCGTCGGCGCCAGCCTTGATGGCGTCACGTGTGTCGTCCAGCTTTACGGTCATGCTCGCTCGTCCGGACGGGAATGCCGAGGTGACCGCCGCAACGTGAATGTTGCTGCCCTGCAAGGCTTTCACGGCTACCGGCACCAAGTCGTTGTAGACGCAGACTGCGGCAACATGAGGTGTGCTCGGGTCGCCGGGGTCAGGGGCCATCCCCTTGGCACACAGCGACCGCACCTTCCCCTGCGTGTCGGCTCCCTCAAGGGTGGTCAGGTCGATCATGGCTATCGCCATGTCGATGGCCCATGCCTTGGACGTGGTCTTGATGGAGCGGGTGCCGAGGGCGGCCGCGCGGGCGTCCGCGCCGACATGGTCGACGCCGGGCAGACCGTGAAGCCACGTGGTCAGCGACGCGTTGGTCAGCGACGTGACTCCGAGCAGGGCTCGAGCGCTTGCGGCAACAGGTGAAGTCACCAGCGGAGTCTATCTAGGGCACCGCTGTCAGCTCGCGCATGGAGGCGCCCACCATGTCGAGGCGACGTCTGGCTTCTGCCTTGGCGCCAGCCAGACCCGAGGGAGGCTGCACAGCGACGATGACCTCCATATAGACCTTCAGCTTGGGTTCGGTCCCGCTCGGGCGCACGATCACCCGACTCTGGTCCTTGAGGTGGTATCGGAGCCCGTCCGTGGCAGGCAGCTGCTCCGAGCCTTCGCACAGATCGTCGATCCGGTCGACCGGGACGTCTCCGATCGTGGCCGGGGACTGCTGCCGCAAGCGGGACATCAGGGTGCCGATGACGGTCAGGTCATCCACCCGTACGGCGAAGGAGTCCGTCGCGTGCACCCCGAACTCGGTCGCGAGGTCGTCCAGGACGTCGAGCAGCGAACGCCCGTGTGCCTGCAGGTCTGCGGTCATCTCGGCAAGCAGCAGTGCCGTGCTGACGCCGTCCTTGTCCCGCACCTGGCAGGGGTCGACGCAGTATCCGAGTGCCTCCTCGTAGCCATAGCGCAGCCCCGCCACCCGCGAGATCCACTTGAAACCGGTCAGGGTCTCCTGGTGGCCGATCCCGGCGCCTGAAGCCATGGCCGCAAGCAGCCGTGAGGACACGATCGAGCTGGCAAAGACGTCATGGGCGCCGACTCCGCGCGCCAGGATGTGCGCACCAACGAGCGACCCGACCTCGTCGCCGCGCAGCATCCGCCATCCGGCCGGGTTGTCCGCCGTGGCTGCCGCCGGGTCCGGGACCGCTACCGCGAGGCGGTCGGCGTCCGGGTCGTTGGCCAGGACGAGCGTGGCGTGTTCCGTGGCCGCCAGCTCGAGGGCCGCGTCGATCACGCCCGGCTCCTCGGGGTTGGGAAAGGCCACGGTCGGGAAGTCGGGGTCCGGCTCGGACTGGCTCGACACCACGACCGGGGCGCTGAAACCTGCCCGCCGGAACGCCGCGAGAATGACCTCAGTGCCCACGCCGTGCAACGCCGTGTGGACCACCCTCAGCTCGCGGGCACCACCTGGCGCGACGACTGCTACCGCGGCATCCAGGTACGCCTCGAGCACGTCGTCGTTCAGGGTGGTCCAGCCCGAGCTCGCCCGCGGAACCTCAGCGACCAGGCGCACCTTCGCGATGTGTGCTGCGATCTCGACATCGGAGGGTGGCACGATCTGGCTGCCATCGCCGAGATAGACCTTGTAGCCGTTGTCCGCGGCCGGGTTGTGGCTCGCCGTCACCATGACCCCGGCATCCGCACCCAGGTGACGAATCGCAAAGGCCAGCACCGGGGTTGGCAACGGGCGGGGCAGCAACATCGCCCGTCCGCCGGCGGCGACCACGACCGCGGCGGTGTCCAGGGCGAAGACATCTGAGTTGTGCCTCGCGTCACGCCCGATGACCACCAGTGGCTGTGGTGAGCCCTCCTTCAGGTATGCCGTGAGCCCGGCTGCCGCACGGATCACCACCGAGCGGTTCATCCGGTTGGGGCCTGCCCCCAGAGCGCCTCGAAGTCCTGCCGTGCCGAACTCGAGCATGCCGGCGAACCGGTCAGCGAGATCTGCGCCCGCCTCGGCGTCACCTGCGGCGAGCGCCGAAAGCACCCCGTCCAGCTCAGCGCGGGTCGCCTCGTCCGGGTCGTCATCGCGCCAGGCGGTTGCGCGCTCGACCAGGTCGGGGGCACTCATTGCGCGGTCTCGATCCTGGCCACGACCGCGGCGAGCAGACGACCACAGCGCTCAGCCGCGTTCCGGCCGGCCTCGATCACCTCGCCGTGTGAGAGCGGCTGGTCGCCGAGGCCCGCCGCAAGGTTCGTCACGAGGGAGATTCCGAGGACCTCCATCCCGCTCTGGCGGGCCGCAATCGCCTCCAGCGCGGTCGACATCCCGACCAGGTCGCCGCCCAGGATCTTGGCCATCCGGACCTCGGCCGGCGTCTCGTAGTGCGGTCCGCGGAACTGCACGTAGACGCCCTCATCCAGGTCGGGATCGACGCTACGGACCAGCTCGCGCAACCGAGGCGAGTACAGGTCGGTCAGGTCGACAAAGTTGGCTCCCTCGACCGGAGAGGCGGCGGTGAGGTTGATGTGATCGCTGATCAGGACGGGGGTCCCGGGCGTCCAGGCAGGGTTGAGAGCTCCGCAGCCGTTGGTCAGCACGATGGTCCGGCACCCGGCCGCCGCAGCGGTGCGCACAGCGTGGACCACCGCACGGATGCCGCGACCCTCGTAGAAGTGGGTTCGGGTGCCAAAGACCAGGGCGCGACGCTGGGAATCTCCGATGGCGACTGACCGGATGATGCCGGAGTGTCCCGCCACTGCCGGCTTCACAAAGCCAGGAACGGCCGAATTCTCAATCGTGGCAGTCGTTTCGCCGATCAGGTCACCGGTCTGGGCCCATCCGGAGCCGAGCACAAGCGCCACGTCGTGGCCTGTGGACCCAGAGCGTTCGGCGATCACGGCTGCGGCTGCGGCTGCGACCGCGAAGGGGTCGACAGCGGGGTCGCCCAGATCCAGGGGTTCGAAACTCGAGTCACTCACGCGGGCAGCCTATCCGCGCGCACACGGCTTCATTTGTCACAATGCCTCCATGAGCGATGACGACAGCGAGGAGATCCCGGATGGTCCTCGTTCTGTGGACCGGCGCACCGCCATCGTCTCTCTGGCCGCGGTCCTCGGCGTGGCTGGATGCGCAAGCGACGGGACCCCAGGTGCCCCCGCAAGCTCAGCGCGCCCGCCCACATCGACTGGCTCAACCCGTGCCGCCACACCCCCGCCGACCACCCAAGCTGCGGCTGGAAGCGTCGAGCCGGCCATCGCGAGGACACCAGGACCGGACATCGTCAACGGACCACGGACCCGCAGTGAGGTGGCGCTGACCTTCCACGGTGCCGGGGACACGTCGCTCGCTGAGCAGATCCTGGCCGACTGCAGGCGGCACGACGCCCGCATCACCGTGTTCGCGGTCGGGAAGTGGCTGGCCGGGGCGCCCTCTGTGGGGCGGCAGATCCTGGCAGCGGGTCACGAGCTCGGCAACCACACGTGGAGCCATCAGCAGATGCCAGGGCTGTCAGCGCGGGTTGCCGAAGATGAGATCCAGCGTGGGGCGAGTGCTCTGCGCAGCGCCACGGGCTCGGTCGGATGGTGGTTCCGGCCGTCAGGTACGCCGCACAGCACGGCCACCATCCGGGCGGCGGCCATCCGCTCGGGATACCAGCGATGCGTCTCCTATGACGTTGACCCGCAGGACTACCTGGACCCGGGATCGGCCCTGGTCGCGTCGCGCACGCTCGAGCGCGTCCGCCCGGGGTCGATCGTCAGCCTGCACCTTGGCCACGCGGGCACGGTCCAGGCGTTGCCGAAGATCCTTGCTGGTCTGTCGGCCAAAGGACTGGCACCGGTAACGCTGTCAATGCTGCTCCGGGACTGACGTCGGTCTGCGAAGATCAAGCGCAGCCAGCTTGCCCTCCGAACAGATCGGTCTCCCGTGCCTGTCGTGCCTCGTCGTCCGGCCCGGGGGCTGGCTGCCGCGGCGTCGATCCTGCTGCTGAGCGCCTGCGCCGGCCCTGCGTCGGGGAACGCCGCCGGAACAGCTCTTGAGACCAGGTCCCCGTCCGGCTCGGCGAGCTCACCGGCAACAACGCCGGTACCTTCCCCTGCGTCTGCGTCGTCGTCCGGCCCGGTCAACGTGTATGCCGGTGCGGGCGCCGGCCTGCTTTCCAGCACCGCCAAGGCGGCCAGGAGCCTGGTCTACGTCCCGAACTCCATTGCCAACACGGTGCAGGTGATCGACCCGAGGACGTTCAAGGTGATCGCCACGTACCCCACCGGCCGCGAGCCCCAGCACGTCGTGCCGAGCTGGGACATGAAGACGTTGTGGGTCAACGACGACATCGGCAACGACATGGTGCCGATCGACCCCAGGACCGGGAAGCCCGGCCGCCGGGTCCAGGTGCAGGACCCTTACAACCTGTACTTCACCCCTGATGGTGCCCATGCCCTCGTGATGGCCGAACGGTTGCGCCGGATCGACGTGCGCGACCCAAGGACCATGGCCCTGCAGCGCTCGCTGCCGGTGCCCTGCGCAGGGGTGAACCACGCCGACTTCTCTGCCGACCTGTCGTTCTTCCTGGCCAGCTGCGAGTTCAGCGGCAAGCTGCTGCTGATCGACGCCCTGGCCACCAAGGTTGTCTCGGTCATCAACCTCAACGCGACGGCGACCCCCGGTGCCACCAGTGCCAGTCAGGCGATGCAGATGGGCGGGCCCAGGAGCAACCTCGAACCTGGCGCCTCGGCCATGCCACAGGACGTGCGTCTCACCCCCGACGGCACGCGGTTCCTGGTCGCTGACATGTTGCGCAACGGGATCTGGGTGATCAGCGCCAAGACCCGGCGGATCGAGCGTTTCATCCCCACCGGCAAGGGCGCGCACGGCATCTATCCGGACCGCGAGGGCAAGCGGATGTTCGTCAGCAACCGTGATGCGGGGTCAGTCTCGGTCCTGGACGCAACCTCCCTGGCCATCACCGCGACGTGGAAGATTCCCGGTGGCGGATCGCCCGACATGGGCGGGGTCACCGCCGACGGCTCTCAGCTGTGGCTCTCGGGCCGTTACCACGCTGAGGTCTACGTCTTCAACACCACGACCGGTGCCTTGATCAGACGGATCCGGGTCAATGCCGGACCCCACGGGTTGTCGGTCTGGCCGCAGCCGGGGTTGTTCTCGCTTGGGCACACGGGCAACACCCGATAGAGCCGCCTGTGGTGTGCCCTCCAGGATGGTTGGATGGGGCCCGTGAGCCAACGCAATACCTCGGTTGTTGTCCTCGGTGGGGGTCCCGGTGGGTACGAGGCGGCGCTGGTCGCCGCCGCTCTGGGCGCCACGGTCACCATGGTCTGCCGCGAGGGGCTTGGCGGCGCCGCGGTCCTGACCGACTGCGTTCCAAGCAAGACCCTCATCTCCACCTCGGACTTTCTGTCACGGTTCGACATGGAGGGCGAGCTGGTGGGTGCGGTCGCCGGGCGTGGGCACGAGGCTCCGACCGACATGAGCGCCATCAACGCGCGCATCCTCGGGCTTGCGGCCGCCCAGAGCCGCGACATCCAGGCGCGACTGGAGACCGTCGGCGTGCGGGTGTGCCGAGGCGTCGGGCGGCTGATGTCACCGTCGAGGGTTTCCATGGACCTGGACTCGGGAGCCACCGAGGAGCTGGACGCAGACATTGTGCTGGTCGCCACCGGTTCCACCCCTCGGGTCATGGACTCGGCGGTACCCGACGGCGAGCGGATCCTGACCTGGCAGCACATCTACGCCCTGGACGAGGTGCCCAAACGGCTTGTCGTCGTGGGGTCGGGTGTGACCGGTGCCGAGCTTGCCCACGCCTATCTGGGGCTCGGTAGCGAAGTCGTCCTGGTTTCGTCTCGGGACCGGGTGCTGCCCGGTGAGGATGCAGACGCGGCCGCCGTGATCGAGACCGTGTTCCGCCGTCGAGGCATGCAGATCATGAACCGATCCCGCGCGGCCGGCGTCAGGCGCGTGGGCGACGGCGTGGTCGTCACCCTCGAGGATGGGCGTGAGGTAGTCGGGTCGCATGCCCTGCTGGCCGTTGGCTCGATCCCGACGACCCGGGACATCGGGCTGGTCGAGGCCGGCGTGGTTCTCACCGATTCGGGACATGTGCAGGTGGATCGGGTGTCCCGCACATCGGTGAGGGGGGTGTATGCCGCCGGGGACTGCACCGGGGTGCTGCCCCTTGCGTCCGTGGCCGCCATGCAGGGTCGCATCGCCATGTCGCACGCGCTGGGGGACGCGGTCGCTCCCCTTGACGTGAAAGGCGTCAGCGCCAACATCTTCACCGATCCCGAGATCGCCACGGTCGGTCATACCCAGAAGGAGGTAGACGACGGAGTCGTCGACGCCCGGGCGGTCATGCTGCCATTTTCGACCAATCCCCGCGCCAAGATGGAGAACCTGCGTGATGGGTTCGTCAAGCTCTTCGCCGCGAACGGCAGCGACACGGTCATCGGTGGTGTCGTCGTGGCTCCGCGCGCCTCGGAGCTGATCTTCCCGGTCGCGCTGGCCGTCCAGCACCGGCTCACGGTGGATCAGGTGGCCAGCACGATCACGGTGTACCCCTCGATGTCAGGCTCGATCGCAGAGGCGGCCCGCCGCCTGCACTCCGCCTACTGAGCCGCCACCGCGGCCACCACAATGCTCAGTCCTTGATCTCGGCGATCAAGGCGCCGTTTGCCACCGTCTCGCCGACCGTTGCCGAAAGGCCGGTGATCGTTCCCGCCTTGTGGGCGTTGATCGGCTGCTCCATCTTCATCGCCTCCAGGACGACCACCAGCTCGCCGGCCTCGACGACCTGGCCCTCCTCGACCGCGACCTTGACGATCGTTCCCTGCATCGGGGCGGTCAGGGAGTCACCCGAGGCTGCCGCACGTGCCTTGCCGCCGCCGGAGCGTTTGGGTGCCTTCTTCTTCGAGCCGCTGCCGCCACCGAACGAGAGCCCGCCGGGCAGGACCACCTCGAGGCGCTTGCCGCCCACCTCGACCACCACGCTCTGGCGCTCGAGCGCGCCTTCTGTGGCATCGGCGACGTCTCCGGCATACGGGGGGATGTTGTTGACGAACTCGGTCTCGATCCACCGGGTGTGCACCGTGAACGGCTGGAGCGGGTTCTTCGGTGCGAAGGCCTCGTCCGACACGACGGCCCGGTGGAAGGCCAGGACGGTGGGCATGCCCTCGATCACGAACTCCCCAAGAGCCCGGCGTGCGCGGGCCAGCGCCTGGGCGCGGTCCTTGCCGGTGATGATCAGCTTGGCGAGCATGGAGTCGAAGGCACCGCCGATGACGTCACCGGACTCCACGCCGGAGTCCAGCCGAACGCCTGGGCCGGCCGGCGGGCGGAACTCGGTCACGACACCGGGTGCCGGCATGAAGTCGCGCCCGGCGTCCTCGCCGTTGATCCGGAACTCGATCGAGTGGCCAGTGGGCATGGGGTCGACGTAGCCGATCGCCTCGCCGCTGGCGATGCGGAACTGCTCCCGGACGAGGTCGATGCCGGTGACCTCCTCGGTCACCGGGTGCTCAACCTGCAGCCGGGTGTTGACCTCCAGGAAGGAGATGACGCCGTCCTGGCCGACGAGGAACTCGCACGTTCCGGCACCGCGGTAGTTGGCCTCCAGCAAGATTGCCTTGGACGCGCGGACCATCTCGGCGTTCTGGTCGTGGGAGAGGAACGGCGCGGGAGCCTCCTCGACCAGCTTCTGGTGTCGCCTCTGCAACGAGCAGTCGCGGGTTGAGACGACCACGACATTGCCGTGGTTGTCGGCCAGGCACTGCGTCTCGACATGGCGGGGTTTGTCCAGGTAGCGCTCGACGAAGCACTCGCCGCGCCCGAAGGCGGCGACCGCCTCGCGGGTTGCGGAGTCGAACAGCTCCGGAATCTGTTCCATGGTGCGCGCGACCTTCATTCCGCGGCCGCCGCCGCCGAAGACCGCCTTGATGGCGACGGGGAGGCCGTGCTCCTTGGCGAAGGTCATGACCTCGTCGCTGCTGCTGACCGGATCCAGTGTTCCGGGGACCATGTTCGCGTTCGCGCGGGTCGCGATATGGCGCGCCTTGACCTTGTCCCCCAAGGCGTCGATGGCCTCGGGCGGGGGCCCGATCCAGATCAGCCCGGCATCGAGTACCGCCTGGGCGAACGAGGCGTTCTCGGCCAGGAAGCCATAGCCAGGGTGGACGGCATCAGCGCCCGACCTGGCGGCGATGGTGAGCAGCTTCTCCTGTGAGAGGTAGGTATCTGCGGATGTCGCCCCGTCCAGGGCGTAGGCCTCGTCCGCGACCTTGACGTGCAGCGCATCGCGGTCCTGGTCGGCATAGACCGCAACCGAAGCGATCCCGCTGTCCCTGCATGCGCGAGCAACTCGGACCGCGATCTCGCCGCGGTTCGCGATCAAGACCTTGCTGATGGACGCCATGCCTGCGGAGCCTAGCGTGTGATGTGCGGCACGCTGGGCGCCCCATCGCCCGTCCGTCCTAGAGTCGGGGTGTGACCCTCAAGGACGACTGGTTTCTGGACCGCGCCAGGGCGCTTGACGCCCAGGACCCCCTCGCACACTTCCGTGGCCGCTTCCTGCCGGCAGAGAGCGTGCTGGCCTATCTCGACGGCAACTCCCTCGGCCGGCCCCTGGCGGTTACCGCCGAGCGGATGCACTCGTTCATCACCGCGGCCTGGGGCACCCGGCTGATCCGCGGCTGGGATGAGGAGTGGATGGGATGGCCCGAGACCACGGGTGACCTCATCGGCTCCGGGGTCATCGGCGCGGCCCCGGGTCAGACCGTTGTTGCGGACTCGACCACCGTCATGCTCTACAAGCTGGCGCGGGCTGCCCTGGCAGCGCGGCCGGACCGAACCGAGATCGTGCTGGACACTGACAACTTCCCCACGGACCGCTATGTCCTGGAAGGGATTGCGGCCGAGCGTGGACTCACGCTGAGATGGGTCGAGACCGACCGTGAGAGCGGAGTCAGGCCTGAGCAGGTGGCTGAGGCGGTTGGCGCCGACACCGCACTCGTCGTCTTCAGCCATGTGGCCTACCGTTCCGGCTTCCTGGCAGATGTGCCCGCGATCACCTCGATCGCCCACGACGTGGGTGCCCTCACCTTGTGGGACCTCTGTCACTCGGCCGGATCGGTTCCCGTCCATCTCGACGAGTGGGGCGTGGACCTCGCGGTGGGCTGCACCTACAAGTACCTGGGCGGGGGGCCCGGCGCACCGGCCTTCGGGTACGTCCGGTCCGGACTGCATGGCCTCGTGCACCAGCCGATCTGGGGCTGGATGGGTCGCCGGGACGTTTTCGAGATGGGTCCGGGGTACATCCCCGCCGACGGCGTTCGGGCCATGGTCAGCGGGACGCCACCCATCCTGGGGATGCTCCCCGTACGCGATGGTGTAGAGCTGGTCTCGGAGGCGGGGATCGAGGCCATCCGGGCCAAGTCCGTGCTGCTGACCGGTTTTGCGATCGAGATCGTGGACTCCTGGCCCGGCGAGCTCGGCGTCCGGGTGGCCTCCCCTCGCGACAGCACGAGGCGCGGCGGCCATGTGACGATCGTGCGGCCGGACTTCCGTGGGCTCATGTCCGCGCTCTGGACGCGGGGCGTCATACCGGACTTTCGCGCTCCCGACGGCATTCGGATCGGGCTGTCCCCCCTGAGTACGAGCTTCGTGGAGCTGTATGACGCGATGGCCGTCATCCGCGAGGTGGCCGCCGGCTGAGACCGCCTGCAGCTGGCACCTGGGCAGCGGGGGCCCGGTGGGCCCCCGCTGCTGCTTTGGGTCAGGCCTGCGTCAGGCGTGCAGTGCCGGCGTCGGGCCCGACGCCCGTGAGTGTCGCAGCGAGGCGACCAGTCCCACGATGGCGACGGCCAGAAGAGCCGCGAGGACGGCAACCAGGACGTAGCTCCAGTTTGACGTTTCACTGACGGGGACTGTCACCGGGGGCCCTTGGATGGCGACTTCGGGATCGGGTATCCGCTGGGCGTAGGCGACGGTGGTTGCGACGACCGACCAGAAGGCGACGCCGACGAGGGTGACGATGAGGCGACCTGCTTGGCGCATGTCGCGCCTCCTTTTGACTTGAGCCCGTCTCACATGTCAACGGGCGGGGTGGGGATGGATGACCTCATCTGACCCTGCGGCGCTCGGAGAGATCTTGAAAGCGGCTCGCAGGCCCTTGGATCTTCCTTGGAACTTCTCTTTCAAACCACCCCCGCGGCTAGCCGGGATCGCAAAATTGGGCTGCCGCTGCACTGGTCGGCGCGGTACCGTCTTTGGAGGTTTTTTTGAAGAGATGTGGTGCCATGGCTGGGGAGACCGAGGCCGAGGGGACGGGTCTGGCTTTCTGCGTGCTCGGGCCGCTGCAGGTCACCCGTTCGGGTGAGCGGCTCCGTCTCGGGGGGCATCAGCAGCGCGCCGTCCTGGCCATGCTGCTGACGGAGGCAGGCACGTTCGTCTCGCTCGAGCGGCTCGCGGACGAGCTGTGGGGGGAGCACCTGCCGAGCGGGTTCACCACCACGGTGCAGACGTACGTGTTCCACCTCCGGCAGGTGCTTGAGCCGGGTCGGGGGCATGGCGTCCCGGGCCAGATCCTGGTCACTGAACCGCGCGGCTACCGCCTGGACACCAGTGGCTCAACCCTGGACGCGGCCGTCTTCGAGAGCGTGGTGACCTCCGCCCGCCACTCCATGGACCGTGGCGCCTATGGCGAGGCGTCGGCCGAGCTGAAGGGTGCGCTCGCGCTGTGGCGCGGCCAGGTGCTCGCAGACGTGGCGGATCTCGGGTTCGTGGCACCGCTTGCCACGCGGTTGGAAGAGATGCGGGCCACCGCCCGAGGGCTGCGGATCGAGGCTGAGCTGGCCCTGGGCCGGCACGTCGATGTGCTCCCTGACATCGACGACCTGGTTGCGGAGCACCCTCTCTGGGAACAGCTGCAGGCCCAGCGGATCACGGCGCTCTACCGGAGTGGACGACAGTCCGATGCCCTGGCTGCCTACCGCGAGCTTCGCAAACGCCTCGGAGAGGAGCTGGGGATCGAGCCCAGCGTGCCGTTGCAACAGCTGCAGCAGGACGTGTTGACCCAGGCCCAGGCGCTCGACTGGCGGCGACCCGATGATCTGGGGCCATCCGACCCGGAGCCCGCCGAGGAGGCTCCTCACGAGCCCCCTGGTCCGGCGCGCTCTCGTCTCAGCGCCTTCTTTCGTCTCAGCGGTCCCTCTCGTCTCGGTGGCCGTCGGGCACATCTGGCAACTGGGGCAGTGGCAGTCGTTCTGGCGACCGGGATTGCCACGGTCGCCGCCCAGCTCTGGATCCATCCGGGCACGAGGTCCTTCCCCCCCAACAGCATCGGCCGGATCAACCGCGATGGAAGCCTTGAGGGGGCGGTGAACGTTGGTCTCAGCCCGGATGCCCTGACCTATGGCGCGGGGTCGCTCTGGGCGGCCAACCGCACCGACGGCACCGTTTCCCGGATCGACCCTGGCAGCCGGGCTGTTGTCCAGACCATCAAGGTGGGGGCCTCGCCCGTCGCTATCACGGTCACCGCCCACGACGTCTGGGTCGCCAACTTCGACGACGGCACTGTCTCGCGGATCAACACTGTGTCGGATACCGTCGTGGACGCGATCCCGGTCGGAGTCCAGCCGGCCGCCATCGCCAGCCGGCCGGACGGTGTCTGGGTCGCCAACCGTGGTGACGGCACCATCCAGCGGATCGACCCCGCCACCGGTCAGGCCGACGGACCTGTCGCTGTCGGAGAAGGCCCCGACGGGATCGCCATTGACAAGACCTCGTTATGGGTCTGCAACGCTGTGGACGGCACGGTTGTGGAGATCGACCCGACGACTCTGCAACAAGGCAGGTCGGTGGTCGTCGGAGCCGGACCGCGAGGAGTTGCGCTCACACCCGGGGACGTCTGGGTGGCCAGCCAGCTGTCACAGAGCGTGACCCGCATCAACCGGGCCACGGGCGCGGTCCGAACGATCGATGTCGGCGACGGCCCCCACTCACTCCAGGTGGAGGGCGACTCAGTGTGGGTCAGCAACGAGTACGCCGGCACCATCAGCCAGATCGACTCCGCATCCAACGAAGTTGTCGGCACCAGGTACGTCGGTGCGTCACCCCGAGGTCTGGCTGCCGCGGGGGGCAGCATCTGGGTGGCCTCTGGCGCCTTTGCCGACGGCGGGCACAAGGGCGGAACGCTCCGGGTGGCGGCCTATGAGCTCCCCGGAGAGCTTGACGTCGATCCGGCCGCCGTTTATGACCCCTACACCTTCTCCGCTGAGAAGTTCGTCTACGACGGGCTGGTGGCCTTCGGGTTGTCCGGAGGGCTGGCCAGCGAGTCACCCGTCCCGGACCTGGCCGTATCGCTCCCTAGCCCCAGCAACGCCAACAGGACCTATGCGTTCACGCTGCGACCGGGCGTCCGGTACTCGACCGGTCGGGAGGTCAACGCCTCGGACTTCAGGACGGGCCTGCTCAAGGCGCTGACCGTGAGCGGAAACCCCGAGTACTACGCGGGCGTCATCGGCGGCCGCAACTGCATCGACCACCCGGCGTCCTGCAACCTGTCGGCCGGGCTGATCACCGACAACGCGACCCGCAGCGTGACCTTCAACCTGGTGGCGCCAGACCCAGTGTTCCTGGACAAGCTGGCCTGGCTCGTCTATCCGGTTCCACCCGGCACTCCTGCCACGGTGTCCAAGGTCCCGGTTCCGGGCACCGGGCCCTACAGGATTTCTGCCTACGAGCAGGGAAAGAGATTCACGCTCAGCCGCAATCCCTTCTTCAGGCAGAGGTCGTTCGCGGCGCAACCCGCCGGCTACCCCGACGTCATCAGCTTTGGCAAGGTGGCAGACGGGAAGGCTGCAGCCAAGGAGGTCATCCAGGGTCGCGCGGACGTCGTGCGGGTGTACCCCGCTTCGGCATCCGTTCGGGACGACCTGGCCAAGCGGTATCCGTCGCAGCTCAAGCCCCAGGTGCGTGCCCAGACCGTGTACGAGCACCTGAACACCAGGACGGCCCCGTTCAACGACCTGCGCGTCCGTCAGGCCCTCAACTACGCCGTGGACCGCAATCGGCTGGTCGACATCGAGGGGGCCATCGGCCGCTTCCAGCTGACCTGTCAGGTCCTTCCGCCGAACTTCCCGAGCTACCACTGGTACTGCCCCTACACCTCAGGGACGGTCAACGATGGGTACCAAGGGCCGGACCTGACCAGGGCCCAGACGCTCGTCACACTCTCCGGCACCCGTGGCACGGCTGTGACCGTCCGAGGCCTGGCCAGCGGTGCCGGGCACACGCTCAACCTCTACTTCGCGACGGTTCTCAGGGACCTCGGCTACCGGGTCAGTCTTCAGGAGCTGCCGGACGACTTCGACTTCCTGGGGCCTTTCGGCAAGGCGCAGATCACCTCGGCACCAGGTTGGAGTGCCGACTTTCCGGACGCATCCCAGTTCTACGACAACGAGTTCTCATGCAGGTCGGGGGTCGGCGGAACGGGCTACTGCAACCCCAGGATTGAGCGCGTTGCAGCCGAAGCTCACGCGGCACGGCTGACCGACCCGGGCGGGGCCGCCCGCCTGTGGACCGAGGTGGATCGCATGGTCACCGATGACGCACCGATGGTGGCCCTGGGGAACAACACAGCCACCTGGTTCGTGTCCGAGCGGGTGGGGAACTACCAGAGCAACGCCCAGGTTGGCCCGCTGCTGAGCCAGATCTGGGTCAAATAGGGGCCGTTGCCGGCGTCGCGCGCGGTTTCAACAGCTGCCGAGCGCCTGCAGGTCGGCCTGGCAGCGACCCTCGAAGTCATCGAGCTCCCTGAGCCCGTCCTCGATGTCACTTTGGCGACGTTCCAGGTCCGCGCGCCGGGCGTGGATCTGGTCCAGCACATAGCTGAGCTGGCTCGCCTGACCCCGCGGCTCGTCATACAGGTCGATGATCGTGCGGATCTGCTCGAGAGGGAAGCCGAGCCGTTTGCCGCGCAGGATCAGGTTGAGCCGGGTGCGGTCGCGCCGGTGGTAGACGCGCACGGTGGACCGACGCTCGGGGGTGAGCAGGCCGAGGTCCTCGTAGTAGCGGATTGTGCGGTGGGTCACGGCGAACTCGTCGGCCAGCTGCGCGATCGTCCAGGTCCTCG